>JAJEAO010000041.1 GCA_022822745.1 Acidobacteriota bacterium | reverse complement strand
CATCCACCCGCCCCGAACGCGCCGATGCCGGCGGGTCCGATGCCGGCCGGGCCCGACGCCCTGGTCGCGGCGGCGGCCGCCTCCCCCGACGACTTCGCCCGCCGGCTTCGGGCCGGTCGGGCGCTCATCGAAGCGGGGCGGGACGAGGAGGCCTTCGAGCACCTGGAGCGCGCCGCCGGGATCGCGCCGGGCTACGGCGGCGGCGACGGTCCGTGGCGTCTCCTCGCGGGGATCCACGACCGGGCCGGGCGGCCGGCGGAGGCGGAACGGGCGCTCTCCGAGCATGTCGCGCGGGTTCCGGCGTCGCATTCGGGATGGCTCCGGCTGGCCGAGCTGCGCGCCGACCTCGGGAACGTGCGCGGGGCCGCCGCCGCGCTCGACGCCGCGAACTGGGCCTATCCGCTCCTCGCCGACCCGCACGAACGTCTCGCCGAAGCGGCGGCGGAACTCGGCGACGCCGAGCTGGAGGTGCGGGAGCGCCGGGCCGCGCTCGCCACCGGACCCGCCGACCGGGCCGACGCGCTCTACCGGCTCGCGCGCGCCCACCACCGGGCCGGAGATCTGCCCGCAGCCCGCCGGCGCGTGCTCGAGGCGCTCGAGATCGCCCCCACGTTCGGCGACGCCCTCGAGCTGCTGCTCGAAGTGCGAAGGGGCTCTCGATGAGCCGTCGCCGCATCGTCCTTCTCGGCGCCGCTGCGGTCGTCGTCGCATCGGCTGCGGCGATCGTGGCGTCGGCCGCCGGTCGAAGCGGGGCCGCCGCGACCGACGAGCTGACCGCGACCTTCCGGCCGGACCCGAACGCCGTCGAGCTGCCGCTCGAGTACGAGAACCGGCCCTACGACGACCGGTTCACGTTCGCCCGCGTCCGGTTCGAGCCGCCCCGCTACAGCCGGAGCCGGCAGTTCTACTGGGGGCTCGATCTGAAGTGGAACCACGACTACCCCTGGGGCGAGGAGAACTTCAGCCGCATCCTCGCCGAGTACACCTCGCTCTCGGTCACCGAGGGGGTCGGGGACATCTGGTCGCTGAACGATGCCGAGCTGTTCCGCCGCCCGTTCGCCTACCTGTGCGAGGTCGGCTTCTGGCATCCGAGCGATCAGGAGGCCGAGAACCTGCGGGCCTGGCTCCTCAAGGGCGGTTTCCTCGTCGTGGACGACTTCTTCGGACCGCGCACTCTCGATAACTTCCTCGAGGCCATGGAAAAGGTGCTTCCCGGCTACGATGCGGTGGAGCTGGACGAGACCCATCCGGTCTTCGACTCGTTCTTCCACATCGAGACGCTCGAGTTCGAACACCCGGGGCTGCCGCACCTCGTTCCGAGGTACTACGCGTTCTTCGAGGAGAACGACCCGGACCGGCGGCTCATGGTCATCGCGAACCACAACCACGACATCGGCGACTACTGGGAATGGTCCGGCAACGACTACTGGCCGGTCTCCCTCACGAACGAGGCGTTCAAGATCGGCGTCAACTACGTCATCTACGGGATGACGCACTGAGGTTCCCATCGCACACCCGGACCGGGAGGATTTCTTGACTCAGGACGCACTTCAGGCCGGGGGCGCCGCGCTCGCGGAAGCCCCCGAACCGGCGGAAACCGCCCCCGTACTGTCCGACGCCGAGCTGGCGGAGCGGATGCGGGACGCCACCGAGCGGGTCACCGCCGAGATCGCGAAGCGGATCATCGGTCAGGAGAACGCCCTCGAACAGGTTCTCATCAGCCTGTTCGTCGGCGGCAACAGCATGATCACCGGCGTTCCCGGGCTCGCCAAGACGCTCATCGTCCAGACCCTGTCCGAAGTCCTCTCGCTCGACTTCCGGCGCATCCAGTTCACCCCCGACCTGATGCCCTCGGACATCACCGGGACCGACATCATCCAGGAGGATCCCGAGACCGGGAAGCGCAGCCTGGTGTTCGTGCGGGGGCCGGTGTTCACGAACATCGTCCTCGCCGACGAGATCAACCGCACTCCGCCGAAGACGCAGTCCGCGCTCCTCGAGGCGATGCAGGAACACCAGGTCTCGGTCCAGGGCCGCACCTATCGGCTTCCCGAGCCCTACTTCGTCTTCGCCACCCAGAACCCCATCGAGCTCGAGGGCACCTATCCGCTGCCCGAAGCGCAGCTCGACCGGTTCCTGTTCAACATCATCATCGAGTACCTGCCGGTGGGTCAGGAGCGCGAGGTGGTGCGGGCCACGACTTCCGACGACAGCCCCGAACTCCGGAGCATCCTCACCGGCGAGGAGATCGTGCGCTTCCAGCACCTCGTGCGCCGCGTCCCGGTGACGGACGCGGTGCTCGCCTACGCGGTGGATCTGGCCCGCCGCAGCCGGCCGCGATCGAGCGCCGCCCCCGCCTTCGTCCGCGAGCAGGTCGAGTACGGCGCCAGCGTCCGCGCCGCGCAGTTCTCGATCCTGGCCGGGAAGGCGCGGGCGCTGATGCGCGGCCGCCACCACGTCTCCGTGGAGGACATCCGCGCTCTCGCGCCCGCGATCTTCCGCCACCGCATCCTCCCCAGCTTCCAGGCCCGCGCCGAGAAGGTGGACTCCGAGTCCATCATCGCCCGCCTGATCGCCGAGACGCCGGTTCCGGCGTCGGGGATGTAAGTGCGTCGGTCCTTCGCCCGACGCCGGTTCGGGAGCGGGCGTGGATAGCGCCCGGTTCGTGGATCCGGCCGCTCTCGCCCGGATCGCCAACCTGTCCCTCATCGCCCGGATGGTGGTGCAGGGCTTCATCAGCGGCCTGCACCGCTCCACCGTTCTGGGGCGCTCCATAGACTTCGCCGAGCACCGCCCCTACATGCCCGGCGACGACATCCGCAGGCTCGACTGGAGGCTGTTCGCCCGCTCCGACCGGTTCCACGTCAAGGAGTTCGAGGCGGACACGAACGCCAACTTCGTCGTCGCCGTGGACACCTCCCGGTCCATGGACTACGGGCTTCGCGGCGTCCGCAAGCTGGACTACGCCCGCATGCTCGCGGGCAGCCTGACCGCGTTCTCGCGCTCGCAGCGGGACCGGGTGGGGCTCGCCCTGTTCGATGTCGACCTCGACGAGTTCGTACCTCCGTCGGCCCGACACCTGGACACGGTCCTCGAGCACCTCGCGCGCGCCGAGCCGCCCGCCGATCCGTCCCCACCTCCCGCGTCCGGTGGCCGACTGGCCGGACCACTGGCCCGGCTCGGCGCCGCGCTCGGCCGGCGGGGGCTGGTCGCGGTCGTGTCGGACTTCTACGAGCCCCCGGAGGATGTCCTCGACGCCTTCGCCGCGCTGCGCGCCACCGGCCACGACCTCATGGTGTTCCACGTCCTCGACCCGTCGGAGCTCGACCTGGATCTGGGGGGCGCCCCCGGCTTCGAGGACTCCGGCGCCCGTTTCCGGGATCTCGAGACCGGCGCCGTCCTCGACCTGTCGCCGGCGAAAGCGCGCGCCGCCTACCGCGCCGCGGTGGATGAGCACATCACGGCGCTCCGCTCCGGCTTCGGCCGCGCCGGCGTGGACTACATCCTGGCCGACACCTCGACCCCGCTCGATTTCGCGCTGTTCCGCTACCTGACCGAGCGCGAGAACCGCCTGCGGCATCGGTCCCGCACCCACCGCGCATGAGCCTTCTCGCCCCGCTCTTTCTCCTCGGCGGCCTGCTCGTCGCGCTGCCGATCGTGCTCCACCTGACCCGCAAGCGTCGGGATCCGGTGCCGTTTCCGTCGTTCCTGCTGCTGAAGGCGAGCGCGGCCACCGCCCGGTGGAAGCGGCGGCGGTTCCGCCACCTGCCGCTGCTCATCCTCCGCTGCCTCGCCCTCGCGCTTCTCGCGCTCGCGTTCGCCCAGCCGCTGCTGCCGCCGGGGACCGCCGGGGTCGCCGGATCGGCGGCGCCGCTCGATCGGGCCGTCGTCGTGGATCGCTCGGCGAGCATGGGGATCGGGGCGCGCGCCGCGGAGGCCCGGCGGGTCGCGGCCGCGGAGATCGAGAGTCTCGGAGCCGGCGACCGCGGGGTGGTGGTCTCGTTCGCGGATCGGGCCACGGCGCACTCGGAGCTCACCGGAGACGGGGAGGCTCTCGCGGCGGCCGCGGCTGCGATCACGCCCTCGGACGGCGCCACCCGGGTCTCGGCGGCGCTGGGGCTGGCGGCGCGGCTCCTCCCGGCGGAGTCCGGCCGGCGCCGCGAGGTCGTCCTGATCTCCGATCTGCAGCGCACCGGCTTCGAGGGAGGCGCGCCCTCGCCCAGCCTTCCCCCCGGAGTCGGCCTGCGGGTTCATCGGATCGGCGCCGGGATCCCGAGGAATGCCGGGGTGCGTCTGGTCCGGATGAGCGTCGAGGACGCGGCCCGCGTCGCGATCACCGCGTCCGTCGGCTTCGTCGGCCCGTCGGGCGAGGCGCCCCCGGTGATCGAGGCCGAACTGCTGGTCGCGGGACAGGTCGTGGACCGCCGCAGCGTCTCTCTCGCCGGGGATCGCGCCGCCTCGGTGCGGTTCGCGGCGGTCCCGGCGCCGGACGAGGCGCGGGAGGCCGAGGTGCGCCTCTCCGGAGATGGGTTCGCGGCCGACGACCGCTTCCGGTTCGTCATCCCGAGCGAGACGGCGATTCCGGTGCGCGACTTCGGCGAGGCCGCCTCCCTCCACGTCCGGGAGGCGCTGCGAGTGGGGGCGTCCCCGGCGTTCGCCGTCGCCCGCGCGCCGCTACGGGGCGAGGGGGCGGTCCGGGATGCGCTCGTCGGAGCACGGGTGGCGCTGGTGCGCGATCCGGGACGCCTGGACGAGGGGGCCGCGCGCGCCCTCGCGGCCTTCGTCCGCGCCGGCGGCGGGCTGGTGGCGGCGGTGGGTCCGCGCCGCGTGGCGGACGCCGTGTGGGCGGAGCTGGAGGGGGTCTTCCCGGCGCGTCCGGGCGAAGTCCTCGACCGCCAGCCCGCGGGCCGGATCAGCGACTTCGACGCCCGGCATCCGCTCTTCGCCCCGTTCGAAGGAGAAGGGGCGTCGTCCGTGGCGCGGGTGGCGGTGTACCGGGCTCGGGCCGCGACCGATGTGGCGCCGGACGCCGTGGTGCTCGCCCGCTACGACGACGCCCGGCCGGCGGTCCTGCTGCGACGCGCGGACGAGGGGGTGACGGTCCTGTTCACGTCGTCGCTCGACGGCCGCTGGAACGATCTGCCGCGGCGGCCGGCGTTCGTGCCGCTCTTCCACCGCATGGTCGAGACGGCGGCCCGCCACGAGCGCCTTCCCCTCGCCTGGCGCGTGGGAGACAGCGTGGAGCCGCTGGTCGCGTTCGGACTCGCGCCGGTGGAGGATCCAGCGGCGGCCGAGGTCCTGGTGGAGGCGCCGTCGGGCGCGAGATCCGTGATTCCGGACGCGGGCGCCCTCCGGCTGGAGGAAACGGGCTTCTTCCACGGGCGGCGCGCCGAGGCATCCCGACGCCAGCCGGCGGCGGCGAACCTGGCCCTCGCCGAGACCGATCTCGCCGTCCTCGACGCCGAGGAAGTCCGTCTCGGCGCCATGGCCCGATCCGACGCGGCGGCGGATGAGGCGGCCGGGTCCGTTCCCGCGACGGCCGGCGCGTCCCAGGGTCTCGGAACCCCGCTCTGGTGGGCGCTGCTCGGCGTCCTCGCGCTGCTGCTGGTCGCGGAGGCCGGCGCGGCGAACCGGCTCACGCCCCCGCGCGGCCGGGGCGTGGCCGAGCCGTCCTCCTATACTGCCTGAGCTGCCAAGGCAGAGGTCGCTTTTCCATGGAGATTCTCGGGCTGGGCCCGAACGCCGCGCAGGATGCCGGGGGCGCTTCGCCCGAGGACCGCTACGAGGAACTGATCGGCGTCATCCGACGGGTTCGGAGCCGGTGGCGCACGCGGCGGCTCCTCCTCGGGGGCGCCGTTCTCGCCGTCGCCGCGCTCGGCGCGTTCGGACTCGCTTCGGTCGCCATCGAGGCGGCGCGGTACGCGCCGTGGGTGGTGCGCAGCCTCGCCGTACTCACCTGGGGCGTCGTGGCCGCCGTCGTCTGGGGGTTCCTGCTGCGCCCGCTTCGCTCCCGCGTCAGCGATCGCCGGGTCGCGCTCTACGTGGAGGAGCACGACCCGACGATGCGCGAGACGGTGCTCAGCGGCGTCGAGCTGGGCGAGGGCGCTTCGCGGCGCTCCGCCGGGGTCTCCCGGGAGCTGACGCGGCTCGTCGTCGAAGAGGCGATCCGCCGCTGCGAGGATCTGGACCAGGGGCGCCGGATCGAGACCGGCGGGCTGCGCCGGGCGGCGGGAGCGCTCGCGACGGCCGTCGGTGTGGCGGTCGTCGCGTCGGTGTTCGCGCCGGCCGAGTTGTGGCGGGGCGCCGGCCTCCTCATGGCGCCGTGGAGCGACATCGAGGACCGGAACCCCTACCGGGTCCTCGTCGAGCCCGGCGACGCCGCGATCGCCCGGGATGCGGATCTCTGGGTCGCGGCCCGCCTCGAGGGATTCGACACCGGTCTGGTGGATCTGCACTTCCGGACCGGAGACGCTGTCGGGTGGGAGGTGGTCGCGATGGAGCCCGACCCGGAGGGCGGCGGCTTCCGGCACCTGTTCCTCGGAGTCCCGGACGCGACCGACTACTTCGTGGACGCCGACGGGGTGCGCTCGCCGGCCTTCCGCATCGAGGTCGAGGATGTGCCCTACGTGGCCCGGGTGGGACTCCTCTACGAGTACCCGGCGCACACCGGCCTCTCCCCGCGCGAAGTGGAGGACGGCGGCGACATCGCGGCGGTCGCGGGAACCCGCGTGCGCCTCGTCGTGGAGCCCACGATCCCGGCCGCCGCCGGGATCCTCCGCGTGGATCCCGGCGAGTCGGAGGTCGCTCTTTCCGGGGTGACGCCGCCGGACGGGACCGAGCCGGTCGAGGGATTCGCCAGGCTGACGGCGGAGCTGACCCTCGCCGAGAGCGGCGCCTACCGGGTCGCGCTCGCGGGCCCGGACGGCGTCCTGCGGAGCGCGTCGCGGGATTACCGGATCGAGGTGCTCGAGGATCTGCCCCCCATCGTGCGGTTCCTCCGTCCGGGTCGCGACCTGACGCTGAGCCCGGTGGAGGAACTCTTCACCGAGGTCCGGGCCGAGGACGACTTCGCCCTCGACCGGGTCGAGATCCGGGTGTCCGTGAATGGCGGTCCGGAGTCCGGGTTCGTGCTGGCCTCCGGCGGAGCGCGTCCCGAGGTGCAGTCCGGGCACACGATCTTCCTCGAGGAGCACGATCTGGTTCCCGGCGACCTCGTCTCCTACTACGCCTCCGCTCGCGACGGAGCGGGGGCCGCGTCGGCGACGGACATGTTCTTCGTCGCGATCCGCCCGTTCGATCGGACCTACCGCCAGGCGGACTCGATGCCCGGTGGGGGAGGCGCCGGGATGGGGGAGGGCCTCGACGGCACGCTCACGCTGCGCCAGAGGCAGATCGTGGTCGCGACCTTCAAGGTGCTCCGCGACCGGGAGACGATGCCGGCCGCGGCGGTGTCCGAGACCGTGGCCACGCTCGGCCTCGCCCAGGGACGGCTCCGGGAGCAGGTCGGCACGCTGAACCGCCGGCTGCGGAACCGGGGGATCGGGCTCTCGGCCGAGTTCGGCGAGATCGTCCAGCACCTCGACGCCGGGCTCGCGGAGATGGCGGCCGCCGAGGAGCTCCTGGTCGCCGGGGATCCCGAAGCCGCGCTGCCCCGCGAACAGAAGGCGCTGACGCACCTGCAGCGCGCCGACGCCGTGTTCCGGGATGTGCAGGTCGCCTTCAACCAGGCCGGAGGCGGTGGTGGCGGAGGGGGCGCTCCCCCGCAGGCGGAAGATTTCGCCGACCTGTTCGAGCTGGAGATGGACAAGCTCCGGAACCAGTACGAGACGGTGGAGCAGTCGCGCCGCGCTTCGACGGACAACGAAGTGGACGAGATCCTGGAGCGACTGGCCGAACTCGCGCGGCGCCAGGAACAGGAGAACGAGCGCCAGCGACGGGGTCTCGCCCGTCCTCCCGGCGGGGGCGGCGGCGGGAGCCAGGACCAGGTCGCCGCCGAGACCGAGGATCTGGCCCGCCGGCTGGAGCGGCTCGCCCGCGAGCAGTCGCGGCCCGATCTCGCCGCGGTCTCCCGCCGGCTGCGGGAAGCGGCCTCGCAGATGCGCGCCGCCAACAGCCGGAATCCGGGCGAGGGGCTCGAGAGCGGCATGGCGGCGGCGAACTCGCTCCGCGGCGCCCGGCGCGACCTCGACGAGGGCCGACGGACCCGGCTCGCGCGCGATGTCGAGCTCGCGGAAGAGGAAGCGAAACGGCTCCGGAGCGTCCAGGAGCGAATCCGGTCCGCCGTGCGCGATCTCGACCGGGAGCGGACCCGGGACGCCGTGAACGCGATTTCCGAGCAGAAGGAGGAGCTCGCCGCCCGGGTGCAGGGCCTCGAGCGCCGGCTCGACGAGGTGAGCCGGGACTGGAGCGGGGAGGAGCCTGATGCATCGGAGGCGGTGGGCCGCGCCGCCGACGGCATCCGCGACCGCAAGCTGAAGGAGAAGATCCACTACTCGCGCGGCGTCGCGGCCCAGCGGTCGAGCGACTACGCCGATCAGTTCGAGGGCATGATCAGCCGGGACCTGGAGGCGCTGGAAGAGGATCTGGCCGCCGCCCGGCAGGCGGTCGAGGGGTCGGACCGCGCCGAGCAGAACGCCGCGCTCGACCAGGCGGAAGCGCTCGTCCGGGGGCTCGAAGCGATGCGCAACCGGCTCGCCGAGCGAGCCCGTCCCGGAGGGGAGAACGAGGCCGATCGCGCCGGGGAGTCAGGGCGGACAGGGGAACCCGGACAGCAGGGCCAGCCCGGTCAGCAGGGGGAGTCCCGACCGGGCGAGTCGGGTCAGGGCGAGGCGGGCGCCGAAGGGGAGTCCCCCTCTCGCGAATCCTCGGAAGGGGCGCCGGGCGGAGGCGGAGGGCCCGGCGGCCGTCGCGACGAAGCCCGACAGCTCCGCGCCGAGCTCGATCGTCGCGTTCGGGACGCCGAAGGCCTCCGGCGCGAGTTGAGCGGGATCGGCCAGTCCGGCGAGTTCGGCGCCGAGCGGCTCGACGACGTGGTCGCATCGCTGCGCGGGCTGAACCCGGAGCGTCTGATCGGCGACCCGCGAGGGATGGAGATCCTCGAGGCCGAGGTTCTCGACACGCTGCGCGAGCTCGAATTCGACCTGCGGCGGGCGCTCTCCGGAGAGGATGTCGGCGATGTGCTGACCGGGGACGCGGGGCGCGCTCCCGAGGCCTACCGCGAGATGGTGGAGGAGTACTTCCGGAGTCTCAGCCGGGAGCCTTCCTCCCCGCGCTGACGGCCGAGCCGTCGCGCCGTCGGGCGAAGGCGCCGAGCGTCAGGAGGAGGTGTGGTCGTGGGCGATGCGCAGCCCCTCGGGGGTCCGCTCGAACAGCAGCGTGAATAGGCCGGTCGGGGCGTCGTTCTCGCGCTCCAGGTTGTAGCGGCCGAAGACGAACGCGAAGTCCCGCGACAGGACCCGGATGTCGAGATCGGAGAAATGGAGCCGTCCCATCGCGGCGCGGTCGGGGTAGTTCGTGCGGTACCGGTCGAGCAGGTCGGCGCTCCCCATGCGCACCGAGCCGCCGGAGACGAAGCGCATGCGCGGCGAATCGAGATAGTCGGCGACGAAAGTGACCAGATCCCCCTCGTTCCACGCGTCGGTCTGCCGGTCGAGCACTTCGCGCACCTCGGCGGCAACCGCCTCGCGCTCGTCGTCGGTGATCTGCCTCGCGGACGACCGGGACGATTCCGGCGCAGTCTGTCCGCAGGCGAGCGAGACGAGGAGCAGGAGGACTGGCGCGGCGAGCAGACGAAGCATCCTCGCAGGTTACCGGAACGAGAGATGCCCGCCGGAACTGGACGGCCGGAACCTTATGGCCGCCTTCGAGCCGCCGCTTCTCTCACCCCAGGTTCGTCACGCAGCCTGCCGCCACGATGCGGCAGTAGCCAGAGGCAGCCGTCCCAAGCCACGTAACCCCAAGGGATACTGTCCCAGAAGATCCTCTCCGACAGCGGCTCCGAGTCCGAGGGGCTCTTCCGCAAGCGCGTCGAGACGCTCGGCCTCGGACGGATGTTCACCTACCCGAAGGCCTCTCAGATGAACGCCCACATCGAGGGTTTCAGATCGCACCGTCCAGGAGGACTTCGTGGACTACCACGAGGATCTCCTCTGGGGCGGCGAGGATGGCCTCACCGAGTTCAACCGTGCCCCCACCGGGAGAACTGGCCTCGCCGACTGGCTGGTCTGGTCCAGCACCCAGCGGCCCCACTAGAGCCTCGACTGCGAGATCCTCATCGCCGTCCTCGCCAGCGAGGCGGAGATACGCGAGGACCGGCGCTCCTACCTGCCGCCGCCCCGCCACGAACCAGATCCTCCGCCTCTGCGCTTGCTGCCGACGCCCCACTGACTCGACCTCGCCGCTGCGGCCTTTGGAAGCCACCACCACTCGGCATCCCCCACTGCCCAGGCCGGTGGCCCTCTACAGCCCGGAAGGTCATGGCCCGGGCGCCGTCAGTGGAGGAGAGACGGCACCACGCCCGCAGCGCGAGATACCATCCTGGTTCCGGCGCGGCGCCTCCTCAGCGATCCGTCGCTCAGGACTCACCACCACCCATACATGGCAACTCCACAACCCTTCGACCCGTCCGCCTTGGAGCGGTTTGCCGCAGCCCTCGGCTGGAAAGCTCCTGCCTTCGATTTGCTGTCGGGGATCCGTCGCGGCTCTGCCGACGCTCGTCGGCAGCCTCTAGCCGTCATCGAGAACCCTCCGGCGGGGACCGAGATACTCCCGCGGCGCCTCGTGGTCTCGATGGAGTCGACACTGGCCGACAGCGGGATTCACGCGTGGACCGACCAACTGAACTCCGTAGCCATGTCCTGCCGGCAGCGCATTCGCGAGTTGGACGACTTCGCCCGGGGCGAAGGAAGCCGCGTCAACCCCGCTTCGGAGGACACCTTCTGGCACTTTCTCTTGCGGAACCCATTCGGCGCGGAACCGGGTCTGGTGCTGCTGAACAGCGGCAACCTCCGTGCGATCTGGGGCGACATGCGACCCACCCATGTGGGGCTCCAGTTTCTTCCAGATAACCAGATCCAATACGTCGTCTTCGCGCGCTCTCCCTCCTCTCCCAGGGTCATGCGTGGCCGCGGGCGGGCCGAGATCGCGAACATTCCCAAGCTGCTGGATAGCTATGGTGTCGCTGACGTTCTCGATCCGTGACCACCAGAGCCATCCCCGAGACCGATCATGTGGTCCGCTACGTCAAGTGGAGCCTGTTGCTCCCGAACGATCGCGTGGACGGCGGCGCCTTCGTGAGACGGCCGAACGAGACGACCGTTTCGGTGAACTGGCTCGAGATCCTTCGTGGCGACCGGACCCATCAACTGGCCGAGGTGCGACGCCGTATCCATCTCCAGCCCGGTGCGCAGGCGAAGTTCGCGCTGCTCAACACCGGTGCTAGCCGGCGGCATGTAGCTCGGTCCCTGCTCGAAGACGGTCATCCCGTAATCTGCATGGACTTCCTTCACGCCCCGCTCGCGGCGAAAGGCGGCTACCCCGAAGACCCGTCGCACACCGAGATCGCGGGTCTTCCCGATCCGGGTGCAGATCCGGAGCAAGCCGAGTATGTCGGCGACTTGATCGCGCAAACCACGGTACAGCTGTATCCGGCCCGGACGTAATCGTTCGTCACCGGATTGCCCGGCACCGCTCCTCCATTCCGGACCGAGGCAAATGGCGGCTACCTACGCCGCCCTCGCGCGGGCCACCCGTTTGGCGGCCATGTGGAACCAGGCATCACACGGCAACACGACCTCGAGAGCGCGCAAGACACGGAGATAGTCCGACAGCATCTCGACCGGCAGTGTCTCGGCCACCCGCGTGAATCCGTCCTGGAGCCAGCTTGTGCGTTCATCGTCGGCCTCGATGGCAGGCGCCAACTGACACAGAAGCGCGACGACTTCACCAATGTGTTCCGGCCGGCTCGCCCTTTCGGAATGGCGAACCACCGCGGCCCCCACTGCCTTCACTAGGACCACATCCCGCTGCGAGACTGCGATCATCACGAGGGATGAAAACCTCGTATGCGCCGCTCTGCGGCCTTCCTCGTCTAGCGGTGCCGTAAGAATGGCGCGCATGTTCTCATGAACACGCTGCCTTATACCTGCGTCCAGTCGGAAGTGCATCGAGAGCGCGGCGAGCGCTGCCAAGTAAGCCTTCTCGTCCTTCTCGGCGCGTACGCCTTCGACGTGCCGCGCCAACTCCGGCTCAACGGGTTGCCCAGGCAGCACGTGCCGATCGAGGGGGCCCGGAAATCCCGTTGTCATTTGTGGCCCCAGAAGCCGCGTTGCAGCCAGTCTCGATGTGATTTTCTCTCCGCCAGGCAGCACCCGTCCATCCGCTTGATGCCGTTTCTGGATCCGACAGAGACGCGCCAGGACCTCAGCCCGTATGAGGGTCGCGTCGGTGGGCTCTGGAAGGCGAGCTGGGTCGTCCAGCAACCCCACGACTTCGGCGAAGTGTACCGCGGGGGATTGATTCGCGGTTGTCCAGTCCACGACGCCGGTCAGATCCATCTTTCCGACCGACCGCGGCGTGACGTGGCATATGAAGCCTGCCTGCATCAGCGCGCACATACGGCGCCAATACGCAGGGCGCTCGTAGATTCCACGAATCACGGGCAATGCGGTGCGAATCATCTGCTTGACCGCCCCGAGCATTTCGTACGTGTCGGGTTTATCACCTCGCTTCAATTTCCGATCCAAGAGCATCTCCACCGCTTCAGCGGCGAAATCACGGAACCGACGGTCGTCCAGATGGTAGAGCGCCGTGTCCAGGGCTCCGAGCAGCCAGAACGGAGTGCGAGCGGGCAGCTCGGCCGAAAGCACTGCCCATACGCGCTCGCGGTCTGTCTCGCGCGTCCACTCTCCGGGGCTGAGATCGTCACGAAGCGCACCGAGCAGACAAATCTGGAGCCCCTGGGTCAGGTCACGCTCCAGAAGAGCCTTCCTGTACGGAATGAGAACGTCCGGAACGTACTGCTCCAGATCCTTCCCGTCCGGGTCGGGACCACAGAAGCGTTCGTAGTAGGACGCGGCCGATGGCACGAAGTCCTCGATCGTCAGCGTGCTACCTCTTCGTAGTTTGTCGGCCAGGTCTCTCTGCCGGCGAGCTACGCCGTGCGCCCCCTCCTTGAGAAGAACGGACGCATGTTTGGTGCGCAACGCACGCTTTCGGGCCGTACGCGCGAACGAAGACAGATCGAAGGTCGGTCCGTAGCGACGTTGTGCCTCTTCCAAGGCGCGGTTCCGAACGGCCCTGGACGGAGCAAGGATGCCCAGCGTGGTAATCCGTGTCTGACTCTTGTCATCCAGTGCTACGGCCACTTCACCGGACCGGACATCGGAGACAATGCGCAACCGCCTTTTCCCGTCTGTGTTGACGGGCTTTTCGGGTTTTCCAGTTCGGAACGCTCTTCGGACGGCCTTGATCAGGATGGGGACCTCGATTTCGACGCCCTCTATACTGATAGATTGTTGCAATCGCAAACCACAGCGCTTTGCGAACTCCGGATGTCTCGATAGCACGCCGTTCCGCAAACTCTCCGGCAACTGTCTCAGAAAGAGATGTCCAAGCAGAGTGCTTGCCTTTTCGGCAGAATCCCAAGTCTCTACGGCGGCATCGCAGGCTTCCTCGATGATCGTCCCATGGGCTGGACGCAAGACACAAAGAATGGAGTCCTTGAGCCACGATGTGTATCGCGCCGCTACCTCCGGTGGCACGCCCACCAAGGGATGCAACGCTACCTCAATCCAGAGCCGGAGCCCCGCACACCGGACCGCGGCGGCCGCTCGCCCGTCCAGGGATTCCGCGCGACCGAGAGCAATGTCGGCCCCCTGCCACCAGACATAGCGCGCCTGTTCTTCCGCGTCATCGGGCGGCGCGCCAGGATCCTCCCAGAGCCTGCGAAGCGCTTGCATCATCGCAAGCGTGGTCTCAGTCGCGAATCCTCGGACGTCGGCGGCTTCTGCCAGTTCAACGTCCTCCAGGCGGGCGGCTGTCTGCCGCAGGGTTCGGAGCTCGGGACTCTCGATCAATCGCCCATCCTGCACGGACGCTTGCCTGACCAAGCTCACTACTTCATCGGCCTCGGGAGCGACGAACGCGAATCCACCTGTGCGCAGCCGATGCCGTGCGGATACGTGCTCCTCAGGACTGATGGTCCCCTGGGTTTGGAGCGTCCGCAATACGTCCAGCACTGACGCGATCGGTGTGACGCCATGCGGTCCCGCAACTCCACGCCAACGGTTCAGGGCGCGGTCATCAATGCACACGGCATCGCACTCGCCAGCTGCTTCGAGGAGCAATGCCGTTGGCTCGAACCCTTCAGGGGGGTCTCCCCCAGGGCCGGTATTCGTGGCCCGCCGAGGTAGCAGGACGACTCTCTCCGCCTCAATTCCAGATCGGAGGGCATCACGGATCCCGTGAATGCACTTCCGAAGGCGTTCCGCGACTTCGCCGGTTGTGACCAGAGACTCGGCCTCTGCGAAGGCGAGAGGATGAAGACGGAGGTCCAGTCCAACCGACGTCACGGCATCCAGAAGCTCAGTGCTTCTGAGATCGCTGAGGGCCGACCTCGAAAGGAAGATCGGCCTCCTCGGGAGCGAATTTCGCAACTCTGCGTCGTGCCGATGCACACTGACTTCGAGCCGGTCCATTCTACGCCGGTCCGCCGCCGAAAGATGTCCCGCACGTGACAGGGCATGCAGCAGAGTGCGGGTGGATACGAGGACATCTCCGAACTCCGTCGTTTTCGCTTCGCGCTCCATCCAGGAGTCCGGCCGGTAGATCGGCAGCTTCGTGACAAAGAGACCGTTCTCGTGCTGGGCCAACCGGATCAACGCCGCATCCTCGGAGCCCACCTCTTCGGGCAGCCGGTCCCGGTCCTCATCCCTCGGCCTCCCGAGTTCAGCGGGTCGAATCCGCTCCCGTCTCCTCAAGTCGAGCAGGTGTGTCGCCTCGCGCCGCGCGACGGGTTGATGGAACTGCGTACGGCGTCGTTCCGTGTACAGAAAGGCAAAGATCGCGGGCGAGAGGGCGACCCGGGGAAAGCCGTGCAGCACCTTTTCCAGCAGGCCGAGATGGGCCAGTACCAGGACGGAGGTGACATCCAGCCCAACCGTCTCGCAGCCGGACAGGTCCACCGGTGGTCGGCCTCCGGTCACAATCGGGATCAGCCCGCGCTCGTGCGCGCCGGCCACGGCGTTCTCTTCGGACGAATGAAGGAACACATCGGCCAAGGAAGTGTGACTCGCGACGGCCGCTACGCTCAGAGGAAGCGTCCCCTGTTGGAGTTCCCGATCCATTCGGCGCAGCACTCGCTGACGGTCTGGTATCCACTCCTCAACGACGGAGCGAACGGACATTTCCCAAAGTGGTCCCGTCTCCTCCGAAGAGTGCCGCAGCGCCGTTCTCAGCCAGGACGGGTCCGCTTCGGAGTCACGGCCGGATCTCACGAACAGTTCGAACGCGCCAATGAGGATATCCGGGTCGTCGGATTGCTTCGTCGTAGCCAGGCGCGCCAACTCCAGCGCCCGGTCCAGCGTTTCCGGGTAGTCGGCCGCCGAGTACGCGAGCCGCATCAACGTCTCCGCATCACACGAATGCCGGACGCTCCAGACTCGGTCCAGAATGCCGGGAATTCGTTCCCAGTCGCCGGACAACACGGCAATGTCGAGGGCGAGCATGTCATCCGGCACAATGCGCCGTTCCTCTCGCAACGCATCGTTGACCTCTCGCGCCTTCACATAATCACCCGTACCAAGGAGCGCGTGTGCTCGAGCCGCACGGAGATCGGGGCTGCGCGCCACAAGGTCCTCATTGGCACCAAGGAAGTCCAGGAGATCCTGCGGCGTGATCTGTTCAGTTGCCATCTGCTGACCGATGAGCCGAACAGCGTTCTCGGTAGTGCGCTCCCGGTCGAAGAGAACGGCGAGCCACGCTGGAAGCGCATTCTGGTCACCGACATTCTCCAGGTAGAGGATCAACGCCCGCAAGTCGGAGATGCGGTTTCTCTCCCGGTATAGGGCTTCCAATTCGCTGCGTCGGTCTTCCCCCTCGTTCGTCTCGATCCAGAGTTCAATACTCTTGGAGGCCCCGGGACCGAGCGTTTGACGTGCCCTTTCGAGACTCTCTCGGGCGCGCACGAGTTGGCCGTCCTCGACGAGTGCACGAATCTTGAGTTCCTCGATCAAAGGCTTCGGCATGATTCCCGTCAGCCGAGTCCAGTGACGTTCCAGATAGTGGACGAACTCCAGCGGCGGCATCGAGCGTTGGCTCGAGAGACATTGCGCCGCCCACTCGATGCTGCTGAACCGTCCGTCTTCACGTTGCTCCGCGAGGTGACTCCTAGCCGTCGCTGCATCGAATTCGATGCCGAATGCCCAAGCCAGGGGCACGAGGGCGAATCCTTCTGGCCCGACCGCAATCTTCCTTCTGACCTCCGCCCGTGCGACTCTCGAATGGGCCGGTTCCGGGTCCATCAACCCCAACCAGAGTTGCCAGTGGTCCACGAACTGGGAAAGATCGGGGTTCCCTCTGACACCGCGGTGCGCTGCTCTGAAGCACCTCCGAGCACGCGCGGCGTACACGCCCGCCTCGGGAGGGTGGTTGGGCGTGATTCCCGGATAGATGGGAACATCCTTCAGCACGCGAGAGCGCTCGCCTACAGGCAGAAGCATGGCCGCGTTGAGGAGTCCTTCCGTGAGCGGCAACGCGGCATCCGATTGCCAGTGAGCCTCCAAGCCTGCGAGCGGCGTCGTGGCCTCCTCCCACCGCCCGGCCTTCGCCATGCAGCTCGCCCAGGTACGCCATCCCGACGCCGTCAAGAAGTCGGGCGGGTGGTCGTCCGCGGTCGAGGCGAACCAGATCAGAGCCTCCTCGGCGCTTCGGATCCGGGTGAGCGCCGCGAGATACGAGGAGCGACGATCCGCGCACTGCGGGTCACGAAGGAGGTCGAGGGCCCGATCTGTTTCACCCTCGGATTCGGCGATGCGGGCTTCCACGATGACGACGTCGAGGTCTGCGCAGGGGTGTGGCAACGCGGCCAGGATGTCTCGCGCAGTTTGTGTTGTCTGCGGATTCTCCGCGAGGAGTCGTGCGGCCCAGTACCGAACGGCATTCTTCGTCTTCGCATTGGCCCCACGTAGTGCGCCCTCCTGAACGTCCGACAGGAGTTTAAGTATGCGCCGCTTCGCCTGTAGTGCAGGCAGACCGAGATCCTTCACGATGCCGCCTAGTAGCTCCGTCACGCGCTTCGTGTGCTCACTGCCGACAACCGGATCCGCGTCAGGACTCAGTGCATCGAATCGCGCCCGGATCTCGCCAACCACCCCCTGCAATTTGGGGGGAATTGCCTGTCTGTAATCCACCACCATCGCGCTCGCGATTCGATCGGCGAGGCCGTCTGCAGCGTCGGCGGTGGTCTGTCGCCCCTTTGCGGCATCCAGGGACTCTGCCAGCCGCTTCCGAGCCTCGGGGGCATCTCGCCCCAGTTCCTTGGCCCGGGCCATCTCTTTCAGGTCTGCACGGACCTGTTCGTCTTGCCGGATCCTCTGGTCGGTCGTTCCGTGCGGAACACCCGATCCCATGGACCACCGACCGAGACGCCACCGGGCGCGGCGCCAGAGCGGGTCACCCGGCCTGCCTCCGCTAAGCCGATTCAATGCCTCCTCGAGTTCTTCGTCGAACGGATCCGGCACGTCTCCACCGCCGAGTACCGACTTGACGATCTTGCGGCGCGACCACCAGTGGCGTACCTTGCCGACATTTGCCAGTGCGGCCGGCAGGAGTTTGAAGAGGCTGACGAAATCGGGCACAGAGGAGCCAGGAGTCTAGCGTCACCGCTCGTGTTCGAATGCTGGACTACGCGCCCAGGCATGCCCGCGCCGATCCGCATGTTCCGGCGAACGAGCCGGAAGGCGGCCAGCGCCGGGTGTCCAGTGGCCCACGGATGTCCACCACGTCAATCCGGAGGTCAGCTCGGCGCTGGCCACTGGAGCGGAGGACTACCTGGACCAGCGCATGGGGTGGCCGTCCCTGCGGATTTCCGGTGGTGAGGAGTGCGCCGGCGGCCACAGGGCATCTGACCGGTCCCCGTCCTCGGTGACAAGGCGCATCTTCGGGACGGTCTGGTCGAAGTCCGCATCGTCTCCGACGAAGCGCCGGGCGAGAGCGTCGTCAAGGTAGGCCGCTCGGGCACCGGGCACTTCTCGTACCGGACTCGCCGGCCCGCCTTACGAAGCTCGAAGGCGGGCGGGCCCTCCCGCCTCCAGCTCCCGCTTCGAGCTGCGGACGCGGCGAAAGTAGCCCCCGGAGCTCTTGTGGACCACCAGACTGCGCGGCATCTTGACCACGAGAACCGGCGCGGTGTGGTCCTGGGATTCCACCCCCCCTTGTCCGGGTGGATCGGCCACTCGACCCTGTAGGTGTCCGCGTCGAGCGGCGGAGTGATCGAGTCGCTGTACGGCTCGCGCACGAGGCGCTCAGAAGGAAGGGGATGCCGATGACACGACGGTCGTCGGTGCCCCCGAGCACGAGAGTCGCGCTCCGGGAGTTCGCGAACACGCTGAGATCGTCCCCCAGAGCCTCCCCACGGGGCCCCCGGATCGCCGTACGAGCGAAGCGCGCCTCTGCTTGTTCCGAGTCGGGGTGTTCGCCGAGACGAACGCGGCCGGCGAGCTGGACTTCGTTCATCCTGTGGACTGCGAACCGCTGGCCATTGTTCGACCTTCATCACGCCCCGTGCCACTGTCGCAGGGTCCGGAGACCACCTGCGCCCGACGCCCGGCGTACGTAGCGCTCATCGGCTGTAACGAACACGCCTCCACGCAGGAGCGCAACGGCATGGTACGCCGCGTCGTAGAAGGTGACGCCGCAGGTCGCGCAGAGAGCCACGGCCCGGGCTCGCCAGGATGAGTCGAGCTTCGCCTCGATCATGCCGAAGTCGGTCAGCGAGGCCAGCAGCCTGTCGGCGTCATCGGGAAACCGCCGCACCAGAGCGTTGCCCACTTCATGGACCCACAGTTGGGGTACGACGAGGTCGAGGCTTCCGGTAGCGGCTTCTTCCCGCAGCGCGAGGGCAGCGTCGGTGTCGCGCTCCTCATCGTCCGGAAGCACCCACTTGAGAAGGACAGATGCGTCCGGCGTCACGATCATGACGGCTCGCGCTCCCGCCCCTCACGGATCCAGCGGACGATGCGGTCCGTGCTGACGGCGGGAAGCCGAGCGCGCAGCGCATCCATGCGGGCGACGGCGTCTCGCCTTCGGGTGGTTCCCGCCCACTGGTGGATGGCGGCGTTCACGGCGCGGCTGCGCGTTCCCCGCGGGAGTTTCCTGATGACGCGCCACGAATCCTTGTCCATCATGATGTTGACGCGTCGAGCCATGGCGTTTCCTCCTTTCCGCGACATCCGATTCGTGTGTAGATCTTGCACACTCCATGCTTTGCACCGCAGGCCGAAGGCGGAACCCGGCAGCCAGCGACGCGCTGCTGGCGGAGGGTGTCTGGCAGCCCTGGCGATGGGGACGAGATGGGCATCAGGATCCTACAAGGCCGAGCACTGCGGGGCCGATCTGCGTGATCAGGATGAGGCTCACGCCGCCGACCGTGGCGGCGACGAACAGTCCGAAGAGGAACGGGCGCAGGCCGATGTTCCGCATGCCCGCGAAGCTCGATTTCAGGCCGACCGCCGCCATCGCGATCAGCAGGCAGGTCTCGGCGGCGCGGGTGAGGACTCCGACGGCCTGGCGCCAGAGTTCCGGGTCGAAGAGGCCGAACGCCTGGTCCCCCTGGTCTCCCGCGGTGCGCAGCGCGGAACAGGCGGCGAAACCGACCACGAACCACGGGATCATGCTCAGGCTGGCGCGCCCGGACCGTCCCTCTCCCCCGCCGAACAGCACGCCGGCGAGCGGAATCAGCCCGAGCATCCCGAGATTTCGCACGAGTTTCGTGACCGTGGCGGTCTCGAGCGCCGACGAAGCGCCGAACTGCGCCTCGTACATGAGGCCCGCGCCCGCGACCTGAGCGGTCTCGTGGATGGAGGCGCCGAGGAACAGCCCGACGAGTTCGGGATCCCCGGCGAACACTGCATGGGCGAGGATCGGGTAGCCGAACATGGCGGCGAGACCGAACACGGTGATGCACGAGATCGCGTAGCCGACCTCCGACTGCCGGGCGCGCAGCAGGGGCGCGGTGGCGACGATCGCAGTGGCGCCGCAGATGCCGGTTCCGGCCGCGATCAGCCCGGCGAGACGCCGCGAGAGTCCGAGACGCGGGCCGAGAAGGCGCACGACGAGCACCGCGGCGACGATGGCGGCGATGACGAACGGGAGCGCGGCCAGAGTGAACTTCCCGGCGCTCAGCAGGCTCAGACGGAATCCGAGCAGCACGATGCCGGCGCGCAGGATCGTCGTCGAGCAGAACCGCAGTCCCGCGGCCCCGGCCCGCGCCGCCCCCGTCGTGTTGGTCACGACCATGCCGAGGACGATCGCGAGCAGGATGGGGCTCACCGGGCTGCGAGACGAACCGAACAGCAGCGAGCCGATCGCGTCCGAGCCGACCGTCGCACTCACGGCGACGATGGCCGCGAGAGCCAGACCGAGCCAGAACGCGCGGGATCGGAAGTCCATCACGGTCCACCAGAGGCGCTCGATCGCCGGGTTCCGTCCGTTCCCTGCGGGTGGGGCGGGAGGCTTCGCATCACCTCAGAGTACCGAAGCCCGGGCCACGTTTCCCGCAGCCCCGACGGGGGACGCGAGCCATGAATGCGGAGTCAGTTCGGCGGGCGGGCCGAGTCCCCACCGCTCTCGGGGCCGGACCTTTCGGGGAGCACATGAGCAAGCGCCGCCTCGATGCGGGCGAACGCTTGCCGCAAGTCGCGGACTTCTTCGCGGAGCTCTCCGACTTCTCCGCGGAGCGGTCCGGTTTCCCCGTGGACTTCCTGACGCAGCTTGCCGACTTCCGCGTGGAGTTCGTGGCGGAGTTCCCGGATCTCGCCGCGGACGGCGAGCATGTCCTCTCGATGGTCGTGACGAAGCTCGCGGACCTCGTCGCGGATCGAGTCTCGATCGGCCGCGGCGCTGCTCTGACCTGTGTAGATGAGCGCAGCGAGGGCGATCCCGACACCGATCACGGTCCGGTCCGTTCTCCCGCGCGGCGACGGGCGACGGGGTCGAGTGGCGCGATCGTCCTGGGTCATCGGCTGTTCCCCGGCAGCATGGCGGAGGGCTCGGCGCTGGCGCATCCCGGTGTTCCGTCGGATCCCGGGTCCGCGAAGCATGCCGGACTGGCCCCGTGATCGGCTCCCGAAGGGAAGACCAGTGGCTGGCCTCGCCGTTCGGAAGCGACCCGCCGGACGCTTCGGATGCGTCCGGCCCGAACCGACGCGCCCTCGGTCCTACGGACGGCCGAGGGCGCGGGCTTCGGCGAGGAAGCCCTCGTAGATGGCGCGGGCCTCGTCGAACTGCGCGTACACGTGGTCCTGCTCGGCCTGCGACCGCCAGTACTCCCACGCCTCCGCCATCTCCCGGAGCCGATCGATCCAGCGGATCGAGTACTCGGCGGCGGAGACGCTGCGCACCGGCTCGTCGCCGGTGAGCACCCAGACCGGATTCGTGAAGGCCTGGGGGTAGCGGCAGTCGAGCGGCCGTCGGTCCTCGGGGACGCCTTCGGCGCGCAGGTGGACCCAGGTGCTCCGCGGGATCTGGAGCGTCCCGGAGCCCGTCGCGGTCTTTCGGCCGTCATCGAGCGGGATCTCGGCCACATCCTCCCCGCCCGCCACGAGCCACACGCGGGTCATCGAGGTCACGGATTGCACCCGCGCCGTCCAGTTCACTTCGCCGCCTCCATCCCGAAGTCGCACCTCCTCGCCGGGGACGCGGTTCTCGACGCGGAAGTCGAGCAGGGGTCCGCAGCTCACGAAGGCGTTGCCCGCACGGAGGCCGGCGAGCCAGGCATCCATGTCGAGCCCCTGTTCGCCAGTCTGGATGTAGGTGCGCACGCCGCCCACCAGCTTGCTGCGCTGCATGCTGCTGATCGAGTCCTCGCCTCCGACGGCCGTGATCCGGAGCCCGTTGTTCAATGTGGCGTACCACGGGTAGAAGCTGGCCCGCCCGGCGTCGGACCACTCCACCGCGTCGGTCTCGCCCAGTGCGGCGTCCACCATGTAGCCCTTCGCGCCACCGAGGTTGCCGGGCGCCCCGTCGGCGCCCACCAGCGGATCGTTCTCGCCGAACCACGCGTGGACGTAGGCCACCGTTGCGCCCTGGGCCTTCGCCTTGCGGAACATGTCGGTATTCGAGGGGTAGAGGCTCTCGATGCCGGTGCCCTCGTAGCCAGTGGTGAACGGAGAGATCAGGTGCTCTTCGAGGTCGAAATAGAAGACGTGGCCGTAGAACGGCGGGCGGTACTCCTGGCCGACGATCACCAGCATGTCCGGCTTCGATATCGGATGGGCGCCGCCTCCGGGGACGAAGACGTGGTGGTCGAGGATCCGGTTGTCCTTGTTCGCGACCTGCTCGAGGACGATGTCCTGGTCCTCGGCGTACGACATGAACATCAGGTTCTCGAGTGTGTTGTGCAGGTTGCCTCCGTAGTTCATGTGGACGTGGGTGGAGCCGCTCCACCAGCCCCGCGACGCCATGTCGGTGATCGGTTTCAGGCGCAGCGTGAGAGCGGCGACCTCGCCTTCCTCGATCTGGACAGAGGTCTGGACGGGCTCGAACTCGAACCCACGGACCGCTTCCAGCTCCACGGACCCGACCGGCAGTTCCAACCGGAAGCTCCCCGGTTGGTGGAACAGGTTGTCACCGGTCCCGGCGACCCGGGCGTACTCGTTCGGTGGAGCGTAGAAGCGGCCGTCGGAGGCGGTGAGATGGATCCGCGCGGCCATCTCCTCCCCGGTCGCGTCATCCACGGTGCGGACCGCGAGCACCCCCACGGGCCGCTTCCACCGACGCCGGGTGATCTCGACCCGCACCTTCTTGCCCCCGTAGGTCTCGAGCAGTTCGAGCTGCGGGAGCCCGTCCTCGTTCGTGATGTACGCGATCCACTCGCCGTCCGGCGACCAGCGGGGATGGAAGGCGTCGTGCTCGAAGAAGGTCATCTTGTAGGGGGAGCCGCCGTCGGTGGGCTGCACGTAGAGATTCTGGTACTGGTCCGCAGCGCCTGCGGTGGAGGAGTAGATGAACCGCTTTCCGTCGATCGAGACATCGGGCCGGGTGCGGTAGAGCGACTGCTCCGCCAGCACCGTGATCGCTTCGTCGAAGCCCTGGGTGAGGAGCGGCGCCCGCACCACGTTTCCCGAACCGAGCGGCACTTCGTGGTTCGAGACGAGGAGCAGTTCCCGCGAGTCGGGCATCCACGCCGGGGAGATATGCATGTCCCACGGGCCGAAGTAGAGACGGTCCTTGCCGTAGTTCTCGTCCCGGGTGAGGGCGATCTCCTCGCCGGTGAAGGCGCCGTTCGAGAACTCGCGGACATACACGTTGAAGTAGCCCGACGGCTTCGTCGAGACGTACGCGAGCCGCCGCCCGTCGGGTGAGAATGCCGGGTCGGTGTAGAGGAACTCGTCGTCGAGCAGCATCCGGCTCTCGCCGCTCTCCAGATCGAGCACGCCGAGGCTGATGTGCCGGTGGTGGTCGTCCACGGTGTACACGATGAACCGCCCGTCCGGCGACCATGTGGGCATCGAGTGGTATCCCGGCCCCGCGGTCAGCTCCTCCGCGAATCCGGTTGCCGGGTCCACCCGCCAGATCGAGCCGGACATGGCGACCGCGATGCTCTCGCCGTCCGGGGACCACTCCGGCGCCCACGGGGTGCTGCTCGGGGCCGGCGGGAAGTAGAAGTTGTGCATGTAGTTCCCGCCGTGACGCGCCGCCGGGTAGGCGCCGCCGCGCGGCTGGGCGGCAAGCGGGGCGGCCAGCAGCAGAGCGGCGGCGAGGAACGGGAGGAAGAGGCGCAGCAGACGTGCGGGGGATTCATGGTTCATGTGGAGTTCCTGATTCGAGCGAGCGGAGACGCTCGCGGATCTGGGGTTGTTCGGGGTCGATCTCGACCGACCGCCGAAACGCCCGGACGGCCTTGTCCGGTTGCTGCAGCGAGGCCCAGGACTCACCGAGGGCATTCAGCACCCCCGGCGGCGCGGGACCGAGCGCGGCGGCTCTCTCCAGGTGGACGACCGCAGCGCGGAAGTTGCGCTTCAGATAGAAACCGAGCCCGAGGCCGACGGCGACCTCGTACTGGTCCGGATGGGTGTACTGGAGGGGCAGCAGGAGGCCGAGCGCCGCCTCGACCCGCCCGGCGCGCAGGTGGGCGGCGGCGAGTTTCCACCGCGCCTGCGGGACCGCAGGATCGTCGGCTGCCACGGCCCGGCGGAACAGCGCTTCGGCTTCCTCGAGGCGACCCATCGCCCAGTACTGGTCGCCGAGCGCAGTGGCGAGGAGCGCCGGGCGTTTCGCGTCGAAACTTCGTCGGACGAAGACGCCGGCCCGCCGGATGACGGCGCGAGGGGAGACGGTGATCGGGGCCTCGGTGACCGCCAGGAGGGCTCCGGCGAGGTCGCGCAGCTCGACCCGGAGCCGGTAGCGGCCCGGATCCGCGCCCTCGAGATGGAAGGGCTCCACGACGAGGGATCGGCCGCTCTTCGGGGCCGGATGGGAGTCCTCGAGGACCACGGCGTCGTTCTCATCGAGGAGCGCGCGACGGACCAGGTGCGAGGGCGCCGGGGAGAGCACCTGGAAGGCCGGGTGCGCGATCCCTCCGATCGGGAACACCGCGCCGGGCGCCGGGTGGATCCGGGTGGAGCCGGTCTGGAAGGTGCGGAAAACTCCGGGCGGAGCGTCGGCCATCGCCTCGGTGCGGAAACCGATGACAACATCGCTCAGCGCCGGGCTGTCAGGAGAGACGTCGGGCACGGGGACCGAGACCTCGGCGACCGTGTACTGCGAGGACACGCGGTTGCGGAGAATGAGCATCACCTGATAGCGGCCGGGGACGAGCGGCACACCGTCCTGGTAGGCGAGCGTGGAGCCGTGGACGCTTTCGAGCTGAGTGGCAGTGAGCCGGAGGAACGATTCCCGCGCATCGCTCAGGATCAGGCGGCCCTCGGCGTCGGTGACTTCGAGGGTTGAATCCAGAGTGGTGAAGGCTCGGGCGCCATCGCTGCTGCGGTCCATGGAGAGGTCCGCGAGGTCGAGCTCCACGCTGAAGTGCAGAAAGGGCGTCGTGTCCGGGCCGTGGAGGACCGCGAACGCGGCCTCGCTGGGGACGAAGTTGAAGGAGTACTCCGCCGAGACCCGGTCCCGGTAACGCTCCCAGGCGTCGAGGTCGTCGTTGCGGATGGCGAGAGTCGGAGAGGACTCGATCCGCGCCAGCACCGCCTCCGATCCGAGCCCCGCGGACCCGCCCACGAGGTCCACCGGCTCCGAAGCGTCCACCGCGAGAGCCGCCCGGGCGAGCTCCGGCGAGATCTGGAGGAGCTGTTCCATGTCGCGGGCGGGGAAGGAGCGGGCTGGCCCCCGGAGCAGATCTCCGGGCACATCCGCGCCGGGGACGAACAGCCGGTACTGCGCCGCCTCCTGCCGGCGGAAGAAGATCAGATGGAAGAAGGACGGGAGATCGCGGCGTCGATCGCCCTGATAGAACCACAACTGGGTGTCGTGGAGGTTGTTGTGGAACTCGAAGGTCTCGATGCCCCGAGGCGGGCCGAGCAGGATGTACATCCGGCCCCGGTCAGTCCTCCAGCCAGGGGTGAACGCCGCTCCGCGGAGTTCCCGGTTCGCGTAGTCGAGACGCCGGTAGTGCTCCTCCCGGAACTCGTTGATCGGAGTTCCCGGGACGGGGTCACGCTTCCGCCAGAAGGCCGCGACGAAGCGTTCCCGCTCGAGGGCGTTCCCGAGCGAGGCGAACACCTCCGCCTCACGCTCGGTGATGATGTAGGGAACCTCTTCCTCCAGCCATCGCCGGTGATCAGCGCCGAGGTCCTGTCCCCAGGCGGCCGCTCCGCCCAGAACACACAGCGCGGCGAACGCCCTCGCCGCTCCGATTCGCAATCGCCGTCTCCCTTCGCGGAAGGTAGCAGCCGCGCCGCGAGACGGTCAACGGGGCGCGCCACATCCCCTTTGCGGTTCGCCGAGCCGGTCGGGTATAAACGCTGATGGGTCGGCGATCGTGGTCCGCCGCGATCGGATGGCTCGAAGGAGAGTCATTTTCATGAAGCGGTTTTCGAGCCTTCTGGCGCTCATCACACTTCTGGTCGGGGGCGCCGCCATGGCGCAGGAGACCGCGACCCTCGCGGGTCAGGTCGAGGACACCTCGGGCGGGGCGCTTCCCGGCGTCTCGGTGGCGGTGACCGACAACAACACCGGCCGTCAGGATGTCGTCGTGACCGACGCCGCCGGCGGGTTCCGGGTCGCCGCCCTGCCGCCCGGGCTCTACCGGGTCGAGGCGACGCTCTCTGGCTTCGCCAACATGGTGCTGCCCGAGATCGAGCTCCTGGTGGGACAAAACGCCTCCATCACGATCCAGATGGCGCTCGCGGGCGTCGAGGAGACGATCACTGTCACCGCGGAGTCCCCTCTGGTGGACCTGTTCTCGTCGGAGGTGGCCGGGAACGTGGACCGCCGGATGATGGAGGAGCTGCCGGTCCAGGGGCGGAACTGGATGGAGCTGGCGCTCCTCGTGCGAGGCGTCACCGGCAACGACACGAACAACAACCGCCCCGGCATCGCCCGCGACGAGAGCTTCCAGCTCAACCTCGACGGCCAGCAGATCACCCAGCAGGTGGCCAGCTCGTTCTTCGGCCAGCCGAAGTTCAGCCGCGAGGCGATCGCCGAATTCCAGATCGTGACGAACCAGTTCGATATCACGCAGGGGCGCTCTTCCGGGGGGCAGGTGAACGCGATCACGCGAGCCGGCACGAACGACTTCACGATGAGCGCCTACGGCTACTTCCGTGACGACCGGTTCAACGCCGAGGACCACGTTGCCGAGCGCGTTCTGCCGTTCGAAAACCAGCAGATCGGGGGCGTGATCGGCGGACCGATCGTGGAGGACCGAATCCACTACTTCCTCTCCTACGAGTACGAGCGGCAGCCGGGCAGCGTGTTCGTGGAGCCGCCCCGGCTCCCGAATCAGTCGTGGGTCTTCGAGACGCCCCAGTACCAGAACAGCTTCACCGCCCGCGTGGACCAGACCGTCTCGGACAACGACCACCTGTCCTACCGGCTATCCTACTGGAACTTCGAGACCGCGTTCGACATGACGAGCACGCAGCACCCGTCGAACGCCCGCGCCCGCACGCAGGACTCGCTGAACGTCCTCGGGACCTGGACCCGCCGGTGGAGCGAGGATGTCTTCACCGAACTGAAGCTCGGCTACAACGGCTTCGAGTGGTCCAACCTGCTCGCGGACACTTCGATCGGTGGCTGTGACCAGTCGTTCGGCGGCCAGAGCAATCAGACCGAGTGCCTCCCCAACTACGTCTTCCCGGGCATCACGTTCGGCGGACCGAGGAACTTCCCGCAGCTCTTCACCCAGGATCTCGGTTCCGCGCGTTTCCAGTTGAACTGGACGCGCGACCAGCACGACTGGAAGATCGGCGGTGAGTTCCTCGGTTGGGTGGACGGCGGCGAGTGGCACCTTCTGGAGCGCGGCGAGTTCATCTTCAACGAGCGCCCGGACGACCTCGAGCGTCGCTTCCCGCAGGAATGCGCCACGAATCCGAGCTGCTGGGATGTGAGCGGGCTGGATCACACCGTGGCCCGCTTCAGCCAGAACGTGGGCAACTGGATCATTGACATCCCGCGACCGACGGTGGCGTTCTGGGTGGGCGACACCTGGAGGACCTCGGATCGTCTGGTCGTGAACTTCGGGCTTCGCTACGACCTGGACTGGGGCGCGCTGGCGCCTCCGGGAAACGACATCATGACTCCGTTCGCCGGCGCGAGCACCGGTCGGAGCGCGGGGGACTCGCTCTACAAGTGGGACATCCGCGACACGAACAACTTCGCTCCGCGGGGCGGCTTCGCCTATGACGTGGGCGGCAACGGAGACCTGGTGATTCGGGGCGGATCGGGCATCTACCACACGATCAGCGTCTCCAACGTGACGTTCAGCCAACAGTCGTTCAACGGGCAGCGGATCCTGGTGAACTCCTTCCCGAACGACGGGATGCCCGGCTTCCTCGAGGATCCCACTCGTGGCGTGACCCCCCAGCAGATCCTGAACGGCGAGGTGCCGGTCCCGCCACAGGCGCCGCGGACGATCGCCCACGACTTCGAGATGCCATACACATGGCAAACCTCACTCGGTTTCCAGAAGCAGCTCGGTCTGCTCTGGGGGTTCGAGACCGATCTCCTCTACTGGAAGGAGTACAACACGCCGCGTGCGACCGATCCGAACCAGATCCACGATCCGGTCACGGGGTACAACCTCGACATCGGCTCGTTCGGCAGGCTTGACCCGAACTTCACCCGGATCCGTTACATCGAGAGTACCGGACAACAGGAGTACATGGCGCTCTCCAGCGGTCTTCGCCGACGCTTTGGAGACAACTTTCAGATCAACATGACCCATACCGTCATGTTCTTCAAGCGCGACGACACGACGGGGTGGTTCAACTTTCCGAACAACACCTTCGACCCCGATGCCGAGTGGGGCACATCGCTGGACTTCCAGCGGAACACGTTCCGCATCAATGGCGTCTATCGGCTTCCTTTCGACTTCACGATTTCGGGGGCCTACTTCTACGGGTCCGGCAACCGTTTCGCGACCTCCGTGGGTGGACGTCCCTACGGCAAGACCGCGAGCACGAACCGGCTGAACCTGGGAGATCCCATCGAAGTCAATCCCGACATGCTGTCGCGCTTCGACGGCCCCTCGACGATCGGCTCTGGCCCCGGGAACGAGGCTCCGCGGAACGCCCTGATGGGAGAGGCGCTTCACAAGGTGGATGTGCGCCTGACGAAATCGCTCGTGCTAGGCGGCGTCCGCGTTTCGGCCATCGCCGAGGTCTTCAACCTGCTGAACCACGAGAACTACGGCGCCTACAACGGAACGATCGACTCCAGCTCGTTCGGCGAGCCGCGTCAGGTGACCTCGACCGCCTACGGTCCGCGGGCGGCTCAGTTCGCCTTCCGCATCGAGTACTGATCCGCCCCCCTCGCGGGGAGTCCCGGCTCGCCTTCCGGGGCTCCCCACCGAGCGCCCGATAGACTCGGGCGCCAATCCGAGGGAGGCGACAAGAGGATGACCGAGAGCATGGAACGCGGGTCTCCGCGCCTCGACGGCGCGAGCACGGCGGCCGCTGTATCGGGAAGGGCCGACCGGAAAGCGGGGCCGCGCGCCGATGCTGGTGGGCGGAGGGGCTTTCTCGCCTGTTTCTCCGGCATGGGGCTCGGCGCGACGCTGTTGCCCGGTTGTCTGTGGGCGCGCATGCAGGACAGCGGCGCCTCCGAGGTGGACCCGGCGATGATGCGGGACGCCGCCGCGCTCGCCGGGCTCGAGTTCACCGACGAGGAATACGACCTCATGGTGGACGAGGCCAACAAGAACTTCGCCCACTACCAGGAGATGCGCGAGATCTCGCTCGACAATTCGGTCGCGCCGCCGCTCTACTTCGACCCGGTGGTTCCGGGGATGCGCTTCGACCGGAGCGAGAGGCCCTTCCGGTTGAGCGGGACCCCGGACGTGACGCGCCCGTCGGACCTCGAGGAGGTCGCCTTCTGGCCGGTGACGCACCTCGCCCGGCTGGTCGAGACCCGCGCGGTGCGCTCGGTCGAGCTGACCGAGATGTACCTGGAACGCCTGGAACGGCTCAACCCGGTGCTCAACTGCGTCGTGACGCTCACGCCGGAGCGGGCGCTCGCGAAGGCCCGGGAAGCCGACGAGGAGATCGCCGCGGGTCGCTACCGGGGGCCTCTCCACGGCATTCCGTGGGGCGCGAAGGACATCATCGCGGTGAGCGGCTACCGCACGACCTGGGGGGCTCAGCCGTTCGAGGACCAGGTGCTGGACCTGGACGCCGCCGTCGTGGAGCGGCTCGACGCCGCCGGGGCGGTGCTGGTCGCCAAGCTCACGACCGGAGAGCTGGCCTTCGGGGACCAGTGGTTCGGCGGCCGCACGAACAACCCGTGGAACCCCGAGGAGGGTTCGAGCGGTTCATCGGCGGGTTCGGGCTGCGCTCCGGCAGCAGGCCTCGTCGGTTTCGCCATCGGCACCGACACCGGGGGCTCGATCCTCTCGCCTTCGGTGCGGTGCGGCGTGGTGGGGCTTCGCCCCACGTTCGGGCGCGTCAGCCGCTACGGGGTCATGGCGGCGGGCTATTCGCTGGACAAGATCGGCCCCATGACCCGCACGGTCGAGGACAACGCCGTCGTGCTCCACGCGATCGCCGGACCTGACGATCGTGATCTCGCCGTCGTCCGCGATGTTCCCTTCCACTGGGACGGGGCAGGGGACGCCGCCGGGCTCCGGATCGGCTACTTCGCCTCCGCGTTCGAGGAGGCCGATTCACCCGAAGGCGAGGCGACGATGGCCCACGCCCGCCGGACTCTCGAGACGCTGCGCTCGCTCGGCTACGACCCGAGACCGGTGGATCTTCCGGAGAACCGGCTCACCTACTTCATCGAGTACGTGGAGCGGGCCGCCGGCTTCGACGAGTTCAAGCGCACCCGGCAGGACGCCGGGCTCCGTCGGCAGCGGCATCGGGGCGAGCTGCGCGCCTCGCACCTCGTTCCCGGGGTCGAGTACCTCCAGGCGAACCGGATCCGACGGCTCAACATGGATGAGATGGCCGCGGTCTTCGACGACCTCGACGTGATCGTCTCGCCGTGGCGGGCGATCAACCCGGTGACCAGCATGACCGGCCATCCGGTCGTCACGGTGCCGAACGGGTTCGAGGAGGACGGCACGCCGACCGGCATCTCGCTGGTGGGTCAGATCTACGGCGAGGAGCGGCTCCTGCTCGCGGCGAAGGCCCTCCAGGACGCGACGGACTTCCACACCCGCCACCCGAGCCTGTAGATCGGGTCGCCGCGGCGAGTTACCCGTCTTCGCCCAGAGGATCCGGCGGGTAGTAGCGACCGTTCGCCGTCAGGCCGCCGTTCCCGTGGCGCATCCGGTTGCGGCCCCGGAGGATCTGGCTGGCGAGCAGGGTGGCCCGGCGCGTAGCTGTCTGTGAACGGTCGGCCAGGTAGGCGATGAACGGGCGCAGGTCTCCCTCGTCGGCTACCTCGAGCATGGTGATGTAGTCGTCTTTCCCTCGCGCCGTGATGACCGGCGGGAACTCGCCGTTCCGGACGAAGATGTAGGCGACGAGCAGGCGCGACATCCGGCCGTTGCCGTCCTGGAAGGGATGGATGCGCACGAACTCGTGGTGGAGCCAGGCCGCCTCCACCTCGGTCGGCAGATCCCGCTCGGCGTGGGAGCGGTGGAACTCCAGGAGCCGGTCCAGCTCGGAGCGGACCTGCTCGGGCGGGCAGTATTCGTGGACG
>JAJEAO010000107.1 GCA_022822745.1 Acidobacteriota bacterium | reverse complement strand
CAGGCCGGCGGCCGCCCCGAAGCCCAGGATCGGCGCGCCGTTCGCGAGCGCCTGCCGCGCCCCGCGGGCGCCGCCCCGCGCCTCCGCGATCCCGAGCTCCGCCTTCCGCCGCCAGCCGATCCGCGTCGCGGCAACGCCGGCGGCGAAGTAGGCGAGGAGGAGCAGGTAGCCGGGCCACGCGAGCCCCGCGGCCACCCCGGCCCCCACGGCGAACCCGGCGAGCGCGCCGCCCCGGTCCACGGTCCCGAGCCGCCAGCCCAGGAACGCGAGAGCCGCGTTCAGCCCGTGGAGCAGCAACCCGGGCTACTTTCCGCGCCGCGGAGCGGGCTTCATCACGGACACGGGAGTCTCCGGGAAGCAAGTCGCGCAGTCGGCCGCATCCCGTCGATCGGTAGATGCCGCGTGCGCGTCCGCCTGCTCCCTGGTGGCGAAAGAAGACCACCCGCCATGCTTGGGATTCTTCTCCTGGTCCACACCGTGCGGACACGTCTCCTTGTGGACCCTGACTCGGTTCGTGGGCTTGTCCTCGTTGACCCAGTACTTCATGGAGCGATTTCCTTGCGGTCGAAGGCGTTCCTCAGTAGTAGCGGTCCCGCTCTCCGGAGCCGAACCGGAAGCTCGCCAGGCCGCCCAGCGTGATCCCGAAGTGGAACATGTTCTCGGCCCGGTTCGGAAGGTTGTACCGGATCCACTCCACGTTGACCCCGCAGCACTGGAGCAGGAAGTCGGCGCGGACGCGCAGGTTCGAGAGTCGCCGCTCGGTGATGTCGAAGTTGATGTCGGTCCCGCCCCGGAACCCCTCGCCGAGGAAGAAGTCGGTCCCGGCGCGGAGGTAGCTGCTCGTGTCCACTTCCTCGCTGTCCTCCCCGCCGATGCGTCGGGACCGCCGCGACCAGGTGAAGTTGAACCGCTGGTCGGCGAGCCGGTCCCCGATCCGCAGCCCCGCCCGAATCGAGGTGAACAGTCGGTCGTCCGGATCCCACTCCATCGTCCAGTCCCCGTTCACCGCCTGGTCGGGCGTGAACCGGAACTCGGACCGGATCGGAGACTTCTCGACGGTGCTCTCCTCCTCTTCGAACGAGGAGGACACGTAGTTCGAGTCGAACGCGCCGGACTCCTCGTTGAAGTACCAGGTCTGGTGGATCCGCCAGGTGATCAGGTCGGTCGCGCTCGACTCCTCGATCCCGTCGCGGTAGCGCTTCGCCAGCACCCGGTTCGCCAGTCCGAAGCTCACCTCGTTGCGCTGCGACGACGAGTCGTAGCGGTCGAATCGCCGCACCAGGTCCGCCCCCTCGCCGCCGGTCAGGTACGTCCAGCGCACTTCGGGCTCCACCAGGTGCTTCAGTCGGGCGGCGTAGAAGTTGTTCGGGGTGTCGAAGATCCGCTCCAGCTTGGGCCCCACGACCTGCGCGTTGCCCCCGTAGAACCGGCGGGCGACCCCCAGTTCGGGCTCGAAGTCGCCGGTCTCCGGATCCTCGGAGCCGGTGTAGCGCATGTACCCGCCCTCGACCTCGGCGCGAAGGTCGAGGAACGGGATCTCGGGCAGCGAGAAGCCGAGCGTCGGCGCGAAGACCAGCCGGCTCCACTCCTCGAAGTCATCGCGTCGCGACCGGCCCGAACGAACGTAGTCCGTGTCGTAGGAGAGCTGGACATAGCGCCCGGCGAGGTTCAGATTCCGCTTCTGCAGCGAGATCTGCGGCCAGGTCTGGCGGACGCTGCTGCGCGTCGTGTACTGGGTGTCCCTCCGGTCCGCCTTGAACTTGAGCCGGTGGCCGAACAACTGCCCGCTGAGATCGAACTTGGTCCGCTTGAAGCGCTGCGTAGAGCGCGAGAACGAGTCCTGGAACCGGCGGCCGAAGTCGAAGCTGGAGTACGTGTCTCCGGTGGCGCTGAGCCGGAACCGGCCGGGCAGCCGTTGAGCCAGGTTGTAGCGGAGCGAGTACTCCCGGTTCTCCGTAGTCTTGTCGTTGATCACGAAACCGTCGAGTTCCCCGCGCGACCCCTGGGCGCCGCGGTAGCGGTATTCGAGGCCGAGTCCGGTGCCCGACACGGTGAAGTGGTCCACGCTCACGGTGGCGTCCATCGTGCGGCCGATCGCCCAGTAGTAGGCCTGGCTGATGAGATGGCCGCGGGTGTCGGAGCGGCTGTAGCGCGGGAGCAGGAACCCGCTCTGTCGTCCGGTCTCCTCGATCGGGTAGTACATCCCGGGGAGGAACAGGAGCGGCGCTCCCTGGACCTGGAGCGTGACGTTCCGGAGCCAGACGTGCTTTCCGGGCCGGACCACCGCGGTGGCGGCGGTGAAGTTCCAGCGGGGCGTGGGCTGGGCGCAGGTCGTGAACGCGCCGTTCGTGATCTCGTAGGCGCCGTCCCCCCGCTCCTCGAATCGCTCCGCGACGAAGTGGAAGTCCTGCCCCACGATGCCGCGGGCGCCCTCGAAGGAGGCGGTCCCGGCGGCGAGATCGGCGCTCATGGAGGCCGCCACGACCTTTTCGTTCCCTCGCTCGAACACGACATCGCCGGACGCGGTCAGGGTCTCGGCTTCCTCGTCGATCTCGATCCGCTCCGCCTGCACCCGAATGTCGCGGTAGGCCATCTGCGCGTAGCCCTCGAGCACGACCCGGGAACCATCCCGCTCCACCGACTCGGCTCGCGTGATCATCGTCCCGGCGGGAGGACGATCGTGCTGCCACGCGACCGGCGGCTCGGCCTCGCGCTGCCCCCGCCGCTGGGCCGCGGCGTGGGGCGGGACAGCCCCGAGAAGGAGCCCCGCCGCGATCAAGGAGAGGGCGGAGTCTCGCCGGAGGAGACGCACCGGGAACGCGGCCTCTCCCGGCCGGGGTCTCCTACCGGGCCGCTTCGTAGTAGGGGTTCGTACCGGCGGCGTGATCGGTGGTGTCGAGGATGGCGCCGATCCCGGGAACCTCCTGGCGAAGAGTGCGCTCGACGCCCTGCCGGAGGGTCGCGGTGGCCATGCCGCACCCCTGGCACCCGCCCCCCATCCGGAGGAACACCTGGTTGCGGTCCACGCCCACGAGGTCGATCCACCCGCCGTGGGAAGCCACCGCCGGGTTGATCTGATCCCGGAGGACGGCTTCGACGCCGATCCGGATGTCCTCCTCGGGGGGAAGGTCGTCGAGCACCGACGGGTCCACGGCCGGCTCGGCCCCGGCCAGAACGCCCCGGATCCGCTTCCCGACCTCGCGGCCGATCGGCATCCAGTTGCCCCCGGTCTCCGCGCTCACGGTGACCAGGTTGTCCTGCACCAGGACGCCGGAAACGCCGGGAATCGCGAGGATTTCCCGCGCCAGCGCCGAGCGGTCGGCGCGCTCCACCGAGTCGAAGAACATGGAGCCCTCGGGGAAGACCGGGCGATCCACCACGAAGCGGCAGGTGTCGGAGTCGCGCGGCTCGGCGCGAATGCGGATTCCGTCGGGCGGCGGGGGCAGGGACATCGCCCGCAAGTTTACTTGCCGGCGCGCCGCCGGGTCGTCGCGGCGACCGACCACCGGATCCACACAACCCCGCTCCGGCCTTCCACGAATTGAATGCCGGGCGGGGACCGCTGAACCCCGACGGCCCGTCGGATCCGGGATCCCGGGCAACGAAGTGACGCGCGTCCGGGTCGGAAGCGCCGGGTCGGCCCGGAAACCCCGCGCCCCGGCGAACTTCCGGCCGGCCCGCCCCTCCCGCCGACGGGGCGCGCCCCTTGCGCCGGAAGGAGGAGATCCACGGCTTCGCGCCGGGCCGCTCCGGACTCTCGATTCCCGCCGAAATTCAGGAATCGCGATCCCGGTCCGGCGCGGGGCCGCCTCCTTCCCACCCATCGCGCCAAGGAGCGACGAATCCCATGCAACCCAACTTCCGAACCACCCGCGGGCTCGCCGGTCTTCTCGGAGCCGCGCTGGCCGCGTGCGTCCTCGCCGGGATGCCCGCGCTCGCGCAGACCTCCGGCGAGATCGAGGGCCGGGTCACCGACTCGCAGGGCCTTGCGATCCCGGGCGCCGCCGTGACCCTCTCCGGTGAAGCGCTCGTCGTCCCCCAGACCGCCGTCACCCTCAGCGACGGCTCCTACCGCTTCCGCTCGCTGCGACGCGGCGCCTACGACATCCAGGTCCGGATCTCCGGCTTCTCGAGCTTCGTCCGCGAGGGCGTCCTCGTCGAGGGAGCGCGCACGATCACGATCCCGGTGACCCTCTCGGTGGCGACCGTCGCCGAGACCGTGACCGTCACCGGCGAGGCGCCGGTCGTGGATGTCCGGACCACTGCGATCTCGAACGACTTCGGCGCCGAGGAGCTCCACGATGTCCCCTCGGCCACCGACGTCTGGGCCGTGCTCGCCCAGACGCCCGGCGTACGGATGCGCGGCTACGACGTCGGCGGCTCCCACAAGAGCCAGCAGACCGCCTACGAGAGCTTCGGCATCCGCCGCCAGAACCGCGTGCTCGCCGACGGCGTGGACACGACCGAAGGCGAAGGCGGCACCGGGTTCTATTTCGACTACTACTCGATCGAGGAGTTCACCACCGCCGCGGCCGGCGCGGACGTCGAGATGACCGGACCGGGCTCCATGATCGTGATGACGATGAAGAGCGGCGGAAACGAGTTCAGCAGCCTGATCCACGGCGACTACGAGCCCGGTGCGTTCGTCGGCGACAACCTGGACAGCGACCTCGAGGCGAGGAACTTCAGCGGGAATCCCAACCTGCTGTTCTGGGAGGCCCACGCGGATGTGGGTGGCCCGATCCTTCGGGACAAGGCGTGGTTCTACGGCTTCTACAACCACTTCCGCATCGACAAGCAGGTCTCCGGCGTGGACCCCGACGTGGCGACCGATCTCGGCGACTTCGACCAGTTCGGCGGGAAGATCACCGCCGCCCCCACCAGCCGCGACCAGATCCTCCTCTACACGAACTACCAGTTGAAGCAGAAGCCCAAGCGGGGCCTCTCGAACACGATCGGGCCGGATTCGGTCCTCGCGCAGGACAGTTGGAGCTGGGCCCACAAGGCCGAGTGGCAACGGGTCTGGGACGAGCGGACCTTCACGACCGTCGCCGTGAAGCACTTCGGCTTCGGCTGGCCCATGGTGCCGCAGGTGGATCCCGAGTCGAATCCGCCCCGCTACGACCAGGCGACCAGCATCCTCACCGGCGCCGGCTGGTTCAGCGGCGTGAACGGCGCCCCGCCGTTCACCTTCGAGCGGTGGAAGCCCCAGGTCACCGCCACCGCGAACCACTACGTGCCCGACTTCGGCGGCAGCCACGACTTCAAGGTCGGCTACGAGTTCCAGACCGACAGCCGCCGGTTCGGGGCGAACTCCAACTCGGGGCACCTCCGCTACCTCGACGACAGCTCGCAGGGCCGACCCCACGGAGTGGACCAGATCGCGCTGTTCAGCATGCCCGCCGACGGGCAGATCGAGGCCGACTCGCGGAACACCCACCACGACCTCTTCGCGCAGGACACCTGGCGTCCGCACGCCCGTCTGACCCTGAACCTGGGACTCCGGTACGGCCGGCAGCGGACGCACTTCCTCGCGTCGGAGTCGAACCCGCGGTTCGCCGACTTCTTCCCCACCGGGGCCACCGAGGAGCAGACGCTCGTCGTGTGGGACACCTGGGCGCCGCGCCTCGGCGCCACCTGGGAAATCGCCGCGGGCAGCGTCGTGAAGGCCCACTTCGGCCGCTACTTCGTGAACCTGGCCGATGCCCACCGGCGCGCCGACCCGGCGAACGTGGCCTGGATCCGCTTCGACTTCCTCGACCCGAACGGGAACGGCCTCTACGACGGATCCGACGAGCTGGGGACGGTCCGGGCGACATCCGGCGCCACCGGGACCGAGCTGACTGCGATCGGGACGCCGGTGAACCCGGATCTCGAACCGGAGTACGTGGACGAGTTCAGCGTCACGCTGGAGCACGAGCTGTTCGAGGACACCGCGCTCAGGGCCTCGTGGGTCCAGAAGCGGCTGAACGCCGACAGCGGCCAGTGGAACTTCCCCCAGCAGCTCGCCCTGCTCGACGGCGCGGGCATCCCCTGCGGGACCGACTTCGCTTGCCCGACGAACGCGCTGACCGGCGAACCGATCCGGATCCAGCGGGTTCCGGACTCGGTGGCCGATGTCGTGGACATCGGAACCGACACCTTCCCGGGCATGGAGGCGCGCTACGACACGATCCAGATCGCCGCGGATCGGCGCTTCGCCGGCGGCTTCTTCCTGCAGGCCAGCTTCGACTACCAGTGGCGGGACGAGTTCCGCGCCGCGGCCGGGGAATCCACCAGTCCGCTCACCGCGGATCCGATCGACGTCGGCTCGGACGGGCACGGCGCGGTCTGGCAGAACCACAGCCTCGAAGTGGACTTCCGGCAGCAGACCACGAACTGGAACGGCCGCCTGCTGGCGCGCTACGCCCTCGACTGGGGGGCGGCGGTCTCGGCGAACCTGCGCTACCAGAGCGGCTGGCCGTGGGCGCCGATCCAGACCGTCGCGGTCCCGGGTTCGGGAACGCAGCGGGTGTTCCTGTCCGATCTGGACGAGAACCGTTCGGAAGACACGACCCTGCTCGACCTGCGGCTCGAGAAGTCGTTCGCCTTCGAGGGGGCGCAGCTCACCGCGATGGTGGACATCTACAACGCCCTGAACTCGAACGCGGTCACGAACTTCAACCTCCGCACCGGAGCGAACTACTACGACGTCATCGCGGCGCTCGACCCCCGCGCCGCCAAGGTGGGCCTCCGCATGACCTTCTGACGACTTCGACCCGGGTGGCCGGCCCCGCGCCGGCCACCCGCCCGGCGCACCCCGGCTGACAGCCGCCGAGCGGCGGGAACCGCCGGTCCGGCCACGCCCCCTCGGAAGAACCGTGGCCACCGCTCCCGCGCCTCCGGGTTCGGCATAATGCGCCCATGCTCGCACACGGGGACAGGAGAGCGCGGCGGCGCCGGCTCCTCGGGGCCGCGGTCCTGACCGGCGCCCTCCTGCCGGCGCCTCCCGCGGAGACCTACCGGTTCTTCTCCTCGGTCGGGGACTGGAACGAGATCACCGCGGCGGCGAGCGCTCCCGTCTGGGACGCAGCCGATCTTCCGCTGCGCTTCCGACTCCTCGAGAACGACAACCTCCCCGAAGGCGAGGGGCTGGACGCCGCTCGGTGGCGCGAGATCAACCAGGAGGCCGTCGCGGCCTGGGTGGATGTGCCGACGTCCGCGGTCACCGCGCTACTCGAGGAAGCGCCGGTGATCGCCGATCAGGCGAGCGACGCCGACGGGATCAGCACGATCGGGTTCTCCTCCCACGAAGCCTTCGTGGACGGCTGGTTCTCCGGGTTCGCGCGCTGGGTCTGGATGGACGGCGAGAGCGTCGGCTGCGACATCGAGATCAGCCCCTGGTACTTCGACCGCAGCCCGGTGGATGACCCGGAACAGGAGCGGCGCCTCGTGCGCGACCTCCACGGCATCATGATCCACGAAATGGGCCACTGTCTCGGGCTCGCCCATACCGCCATGAATCCCATGTGGCTCGCTCAGCCGGGACCACCGCACCTGGAACCAGGGACCCTGCCGGAGGGGATCGCCAGCTTCCAGCCGCACCCGATCATGTCCTACGGATCCAGCCTCGGCGCGCCCGCGTTGACGCCCGATGACATCCACGCCATCTCGCTGGCCTATCCGGCGCCCGGATTCCGCGAAGCGCGGGGCGCCCTCGGCGGACGGGTCGTCTTTCCGGACGGCAGCCCGGCGCCGCTCGCGTACGTCCAGACGGTGGACTACACCGGAGACGCCGCCGCTTTCGGCCCCGGCGCCTTCACCGACCGGCGCGGCCAGTTCATGCTCGAGGGGTTGCGCCCCGGGCCCCTGCACCTCGTGGTGCGCCCGGTCATCGCTTCGCGGGCGCACGGCGACCTGGAGCTCGCGATGGAGGCGGGGTCTCTCGACTTTCCGGACCGGCACCGCTGGTTTCGGGTGCGCGCCGGGCAGGCCACCCTCGTTCCCGACATCGTGGTCGAGCGCGGCCGGGCGTGGGAGCCGTGAAACTGCCGGCGCGGGGGCTCGCCTTCCTGGCCCTGCTGGCGGCGGGTTGCGGGACCGGCGACGCTCCGTCCGCTCCGGGCCTTCCACCGCCAGCGGAACCCGGACCCGGACCCGGTGAGACTCGCCTGGCGCCGATGGGTTTCGGCGGGCCGCTGTTTCAGCCGGAGGTTCCCCTGCGGCTCGAGCCGGGCATGCGGATCCGGGTTCCGGTCATGACGACGATTCCCGACTTCGGGAGCGCCGGCGGGATCCCGGGAGTGCTGGTCCGGGTCCTCACCGACGCCCCGCCAACGGCCCTGACGGTGAGCGAGGAGGTGGCCGTGACGGGCGCCGGGGAACCCGGGCTGGTCGAGATCCATGTCCCGGAAAGCGCGGCCGGCAGACCGGCCGAGATCTGGTCGCTCTGGTTGGCCGAGCATCCCGACCAGCGGTGGGCGGCGGGTTGGGGACTCGACCTGGACGAGCGGCGGCTCCGGGTCACGATCGCCGCAGCCGAGCCGGCGCCGCCGCCCTGCGCGCACCTGGAGCTGACGGGCAGGGTCGTCTCAGGGACCAGGGACGGCGGGGTTCGCGCGCTGCTGACGTTCGGGAGCCTGGCGGAGGACTACCGCACCGCAACGGTCACCCTCCGCAGCGACCATCCCGAGACGTCGCTCACCATGCTCTCCTGGTACCGGATGCCCTATGCGGATCTGGATCCCGACTCGGATCGGGCGCGCGTCCGCTACAACCCCTACCCGACGACCTTCGCGTTCTCGCTCGGGTTTCGGGAAACGACCGCCGGGCTCGAGCAGACGATGACGCTCGGCTGGTTCGATCCAGTCCATCTCCGCGCCGAGGCGCCCGGCTGCGACCCGGTGCACCTCTTCTGCGATGACGTGGGATGCGGCACTTCCACGAGCCCGGCGGCGACGCGCCGCGGAGCGGTCCTCGGCGCGCTGCGAGACACGGCGTCCGTCGGATCTCGACGGACCTCGTCCCCGGAGGGCCACGCACCATGAAGCACAAGCCGCTGAAGCGTCATCCCAGCCTGATCCCGCTCTCGCACGATCACCACCACGGGCTCGTGCTCGCCGAGCGGCTCGTCCGAGGGCGAGCCGCGAACCCCGACGCGGACTGGCCGGAGAGCCCGGCGGAGCAGGCGGCTCGGCTCCTCGAGTTCTTCGCCAGCGATCTCGAACCCCACTTCGAGGCCGAGGAAACGCACCTCTTCCCGCTCGCGGCGCGGGCCCTCGCCGACGGCGAAGCGAGGACGGCCGCCCTGGTGCGCGACCACGCCCGCATGCGGCGCATGGTCCGCGAGATCGAGAGCGGCCCGTCCGGCGTCACCCGGGAGCAGCTGCGGGCGTTCGGCGAACTCCTGAGAGCCCACATCCGGGCCGAGGAGCGGGAGTTCTTTCCCCGCGTCCAGGCCGGATGCGCTCCGGAAGACCTCGAAGCGCTCGCGGCGCCGCTGGCCGACGCCGCCACCGGCGCGGCCTGCCGCCGTCGCTGAAGCGGGGCCCTCCCCTCAGCGACGGGCCGGCGGCAGGTCCACTTCGCCGCGCACGTCCTCGTAGCGGACCCGGGAACGGCGGGTTCCGCGCACGGTGAGGTCTCCCTCCACGTCCCGCACGGCGACTCGGCCCGATCCGGCGTCCTCAATCCGGACTTCGCCGCCGACCTGCTCGATGCTGATGCTGCCCGCGCCCTCGTCTCCCACGAGCACGCTTCCCCCGACGCCGCGGATGCTCACGCTGCCCGAGTTGTCATCGAGGCGCACATCACCCTCGATCGCGGCGATCCTGACGCTGCCGGAGCCGTCCTCCACGGTCAGATTGCCCTCCACGTTGCGGATGCGAAGGGAGCCCGAGCCATCCTCGACCACGACGTCACCGGCGGCCCCGGCGATCTCGATGCTCCCCGAGCCGTCCTCGATCCGCACCTCGCCGGTGCGCTCCAGCCGGAGCGACCCGGAGCCGTCCTCGACGCGAACATCGCCCACATCGGAGAGCCGCGCCGAGCCCGACTGGTCGTCCAGCCGGATCGCGGTCGTCGGCGGGACCCGCACGTCGAGGGAGACCCGCGCGTAGCGCCGACCCCAGGAACCCCACGGCCGGCGCGGCGTCCTGGCCTCGAGCCGGCCGCCCTCCAGCGTCACCGCCATGTCTTCGAGGAGTTCCCGGCTGGAAGCGCAGAGGGTGGCCGAGACGAGGATTTCCGAGACCTCGGCATCCCCGCGGATGTCCACGCCGCCGGGGCCGCTGTGCACCGCGAGCGTCTCGGTGGCGGCGGAGGACAGCTCCACCGTGTCGCGGACTTCGCACCGGTCCCGCCAGCCATTCGACTCGCCGCGGGAGTCCCCCTGCCCGCCGTTCCGCTCTCCGTGGGAATCCTCCTGCCAGCCGCCGTCGCCATCCACATGCAGCACACAGCCCGCCAGGACGAGTCCCGCCGCGAGCGCAATCCCCGCCGCGGCGGTCGGGGCGCCGTTCCTCCGATTCTGCTGGGTCATGCGAGTGCTCTCCTTTGGGGGCCGTCGGGCCCATGCCTGAAGGAACGGCCCCCCGAAGTCGGCAGTTCCCGCGGCTGGCGGGTTCGGTCGGCGGTTCCCGCGGCCGGCGGCTTCTGTCGGCGGTTCCCGCCGCTGGGCGGATCCTGCCGGCGCCCGCCGAGGACCAGCCCCTCGTTCCGACCCGCTCCTGCGCCCCGGCGAGAAAGCGCCCCGCTGCGAGCCCGACGATCAGCTCTCTCCCTCGGCGTTCAGTCTCCACTCGATGCGGCCTCGACACTTCGCGCAGATCGCCCGGCGCATCCGGCGGTGGAGACGCTGCCGGAAATGCCGCATGCAGCCGCAGACGCCGATCCAGCGGGCAACCGTGTGCCGCACCCGGTGACACCGGTCGCCGCTGCACCCGATCTCCCGCGCCTTCGCCTTCCACACGGCGTCGTGCTGGTGGGACGCCCCCACGATGGCGTGCGCGATCTCGTGGAGCAGCGTGTCGCGGATCTCGGCGCGCGTCGCTCGAAGGCAGTAGCTCACGGACAGCTCGATGCGCCGCGCCCTCTCGTCGCACGCGCCGGCGCGCGCCTTCGCCAGGGAGAACCTGAAACGCCACCGCCGGTCGAGTCCGCTCACCGCCTGGTGGCGCTCGATCAGAGCGCCCGCCAGCGACTCGACTTCGGGAAGGTCGCACTCCCCGGACGACGCCCGCTCCAGGACTTCGAGCCCGGCGTAGGGAACCTGCCAGACTCCGTCGTCTCCCGCCGCCACCATGGCCCGGTGCAGGCCGAGTTCGGTCACGGCGCCCTCGATGCTTCGGCTCCGGCCCCGGCCCCGGAACCGCACTCGGCTCCCGGGCGGGGAGGCCGCCCCGGCGAACTCCGCCGTGATGCGAGGGCGCCTTCGCCGAACCGGAGACATGAGGGGAGGGATTCGGGGCGGGAGGATACGGTCCGGGCGCGGCGCGTCTGTCTTCCTATACTGAAACCGCCTTGCACCCCTCGAAGCCACCGGCGCTGCCAGCCCCTCGGCTCCCTCCGACGACGCCCCTTCCAGCCCCTGCGCTCCTCTTGACGACGGCCCTGCCCTTCGCCGCGCTCCTTCTGACGCTCCTGTCCTCCGCCGCGTCTGCCCAGGGCCTCCGCGACGTGACCGCCGAGGTCGGGATCCGCTTCCTCCACGACGCCGGCGACGAAGGCAACCTGTCGCTGCCCGAGATCACCGGCTCGGGAGGCGGATTCTTCGACGCCGACGGGGACGGCGACCTCGACATCTACCTCCTTCAGGGCGGACGCCCCGCCGACCCCCCCGGTCCCCGGCCGGAGGCGCCGGGCAACATCCTCTATCTCCAGGGGTCCGATGGGCGATTCACCGACGCGAGCGCCGGCTCCGGCACGGCCGACACCGGCTACGGCATGGGCCTCGCCGCCGCCGACTACGACGGAGACGGGCGGACCGACCTGTTCGTCACGAACTACGGGCCGGACCGACTCTTCCGCAACCTCGGCGCGGGCCGCTTCGAGGACCGGACCGGGACCGCCGGCGTCGGCGGGTCCGGCTGGTCCTCGTCGGCGGCCTTCTGCGACTACGACGCGGACGGCAGGCTCGACCTCTACGTGACCCGCTACGTGGCGAACGATCCGGCGAAGGCGTGCACGCAGCAGGACGGGAGCCGCGACTACTGCAGCCCGCAGGTCTTCCCGGGAACCCACGACCTTCTCTACCGGAATCTCGGGGGGGGCCGCTTCGAGGAGGTCTCTCTCGCCGCCGGACTCCGGACCGTTCACGCCCCCGGACTCGGCGTCGTCTGCTCCGACTTCGACGGAGACGGCCGGCTCGACTTCTACGTGGCGAACGACGGCGAGGCGAACCAGTTGTGGCTGAACCAGGGAGACGGGGCCTTCGTGGACGACGCCTTCCTCGCCGGGGTCGCTCTGAACGACGCCGGCCGTCCGGAAGCGGGGATGGGCATCGCCCTCGGCGACCTCGACGAAGATCTGGATCTGGATCTCTTCATCACCCACGTGGCCGACGAGACGAACACGCTCTACCGCTTCGACGACGGCGGGATGGGGCTGACGTTCGCCGACCGCACCGGCCCCTCGGGGCTCGGTCCGCCCAGCATGGCGATGACCGGCTTCGGGGTCGCCTTCGTGGATCTCGACCTCGATGGCGCCCTCGATCTGCTGGTGGCGAACGGCCGGGTCCAGCGCAAGCCGGCCCTCCCCGGCGCGGCCGGCGACGCCTTCTGGAGCGTCTTCGCCGAGCCCAACCAGGCATTCCGGAACACCGGCGTGGACGGCGGCGACGCCCTGTTCTCCGACTTCGACGGCGCCGGCGACTTCGCCGCCGCGATCGAGGTGAGCCGGGGTCTCGCGTTCGGGGACTACGACGAGGACGGCGACCTGGACGTGCTGGTGGCGAATGCGGAGGGGCCCGCCCGGCTCTACCGCAACGACTTCGACCGCCGGGGAGCGCCGCTGGTCGTGACTCCGCTCGACGAGAACGGACGCCCCGCGTTCCCGACGCGAGTCATCGCGACGCTCGACGATGGACGGGACATCGTGCGCCGGGCCGACCCCGGAGGCAGCTACCTGGCCACGAACGACCCGCGGGCGTTCTTCGCGATTCCGGCCGGGATGGAAGCGACCCGGCTGGTCGCGGTCTGGCCCGACGGGGCCCGGGAGGAGTTTCCGGGGACCGATGCGGCGAGAGTGACGCTGCGTCGGGGCGAGGGAACGCCCCGCTGATGGCGCGCTCCCGCCGGCCTCGGCCCCGCGCCCGGAAGAAGAGGAAGAGGCCGGCCCGGACTCCCGCCCCGCCCGCGCCCGGAAGAAGAGGCCGGCCCGGACCCCCGCCGCGCCCGGTCTCCGCAGCGGAGCCGATCGAGCGGCCGGTCGGGCTGCGGGTCGCCCTCGCAGCCGGCGCCGTGGGTCTCACCGCGGCCGCGGTGATCCTCGTCCCGCGGCTGATCGCCCCCGACCTCCCCGATCCGCCCGATCCGGACCTGACGCTCGTGGAGGCCGGGGTCCGGGAGGCGCTCGGCGCCGCGAGAGAGGATCTCCTCGCGGAAGCGGAGGCCGCCGGCCGCTGGGCCGCCTACGGAGCGACGCTGCTCGCCCACGAGTTCCACGAGGAAGCCGCCACCGCCTACCTGGCGGCGGAGGCGCTGGACTCCGCGAACGGCGCGTTCCCCTATCTCGCCGCGCGGGCGCAGTGGGCGTTCGATCGGGAGGCCGCGGAGGCTTCGGCGCGGCGCGCGGCGGAGCGGGACGCCGGCTACGCGCCCGCGCTCCTCCTCGCCGGCCAGCTCGCCGAGGACCGGGGCGACCCGGCCGCCGCCATGGCGCTCTACCGGGAGCTGCTGGACCCGGCCGGCGGCCGGCGCCCCGCGCCGCCGAACGAGGCCGCCGCCCGGTTCCGGCTGGGGCGCCTGCTCGCCGCCGATGGGGATCTCGATGCGGCTCTCCCGCTGCTCGAACGGGCGGCGGAGCTCGCTCCCCAGTCGGGCGCCCTCGCCTCGGCGCTGGCGCGGATGTACCGCCGCGCCGGGGACGGAGCGAAGGCCCGCGCCGCCGCCGAGCGGGCCCGGGGCCTCGAACACGACCTCCTGATCTCCGATCCGCTCATGGACCAGGTGAACAACCTGGCGCAATCGGTCGTGGGCCTGGAGAAGCGGGCCTTCGCCGCCGAGGAAGCGGGCCACCCGGAAGTGGCGGAGCGGCTCCTCGAGGAGATGATCGAAGCGCGCCCGGAGTCGGCCGATCTCTACTACAACCTCGGGAACAACCTCTCGCGTCAGGGCCGCAACGACGAGGCGCTCGCCGCCTGGGCCAGCGCCCTCGACCGAAACCCGGACCACATCCCGGCGCTCGTGAACTCGGCCATCGTGCTGGCCCAGGCCGGCGAACTCGCGGAGGCCGAGCGCCGCTGCCGACGGGTGCTGGATCTCCAGCCGGACCATCCGGGAGCGCTCTCCAGCCTGGGCAGCATCGCCGCGCTCGGAGGCCGGCGGACGGAGGCGCTCCGCTGGTTCGAGCGGGCGCTGCAGCAGGAGCCGGAGCGGGCGGGCACGCACGATTCCATTGCCCAGGTGTTCGCCGCCGAGCGCCGCTTCGCCGACGCCATCCGTCACTTCCGGATCGCGGTGGCGGCGGAGCCGTTCCGCAGCGACTACCGACTCGGGCTCGCCGCCTCGCTCGCCTCGACCGGCGACTTCGAGGAGGCCCGGCGGGTCGCGGAGGAGGGTTCGCGACTCGGCGCCCCCCTGCCGGACGACTTCCTGCGGATGCTCGACCAGGCGACCGCCCGCGGAGCGCGGTCGCCCGGTTGAACGCCGAGCGACTTCGAATGCGATCCCGAACGCCGGGTGCAACGGGCCGTGCTTGGAGAAACGAGGAGCAGACAGCCGAGGCGTCCACGACGAGCGGAGTCAGAGCAGTCCTTCTCGCCGAGCGGCCAGCATCTCCCGCAGCGTCATGGGAATCGGCTTCTGGCGCGCCAGAGAACGCTCGAAGCGGTCCATCGCCCGAGTGCGCCGCGCGCGCTCCTCGTCCCCGCTGAGGGGACGGCGCTCGTCCACGCCCCGCGACCGCGCGCCGCGGTTCGTTTCGTCGGGGAAAGTGCGAGAATCCTCGATCCTCCCCATCGGGCTCTTCGCCTCGCTCATCGTCACGCGCATCGCGTGGTGTCCTCCCCGCAGGCCCCAGCCCGGCCCCGGAGATGGGGATCCGCCGGAGGGCCGTCGGACAGCCTCTGGACGCGCCCGTCCGGCGGAGCGCGGCGATTATGCTGCTTCCCGGCCATGCGCGGCGGAACCCCCTTCGACCCCGCCCGGAGGGCCGGGATCGGCGTGCTGCTCGGGTTCTGGACCGCCTGCGGGGCGGGAAATCCCTCCGCGGATGCGCCGGAGGCCTCGCCGGAACGGCTGACGATCCCGTCGCACCCGCTCGACGACCCCGCCGAAGCCGTGGGCGCGGACACCTGCGCCGCCTGCCACGCCGACATCGCCGCGACCCAGGCGGAGCATCCGATGGCCCGCACCGCGACCGCTGTTTCCGAAGCGACCCGCGACCGCTGGTTCTCGGACGAGATGCTGGCCCGGGCAGTCCACTGGCCCGAGGCGCTCGGATCCCGACCGGCGTACCGGACCGGGGGCGAGGCGGTGCGCTTCGAGGCGCCGGGAGCCGACCCGTCTTCGGTTGCAGTCGAAGCGGTCTTCGGCTCCGGACTGCGCGGCCTGACTCCGGTCGCCTTCGCGCCCGACCGGCGACTGCGGGAGCTGCGGCTCTCGTTTTCCCGGGCCCGGGACGGCTGGTTCCCGACGCCCGGCGGGGAGGACGACCCCGACCCGCTGGGCGATCTCGACAGCGCCGAGGCCTCGGCCAACTGCCTCGGGTGCCACGCCACCGCGCTCGCGTGGGACGCGGAGGATCGGTTCGACCCCCACCGGGCCGTGCTCGGCGTCACCTGCGAGCGCTGTCACGGCGCCGGGGCGGCGCATGTGGAGGCGCAGTCGGCGGGAGCGAGCGGCGGGATCTTCCATCCGGGCCGCCTGCCGCCCCCGGAGCAGGTGGCGTTCTGCGGGCAGTGCCACCGGCAGCCGACCGACTTCGAGCCGCGACAGATCCTCGCTCGCGAACCCGGCCTCGCCCGCCACGCTGGCGCCAGCCTGATGATGAGCGCCTGCTTCCGCGAATCGCCGCCGGAGCGCGCCATCACCTGCACCGAGTGCCACGATCCTCACCGGCCGGATCCCGCCACGCCTGCTCGCGCCCGCGTCGTCTGCCTGCGCTGCCACCAGCAGCCCGAGACGCTCCACGCGGCGGCCGGCGGGATTCCCGAGGACGGGGGGGACTGCGCCTCCTGCCACCTGCCCACCGAGCGGGAGGCCTTCCACGGGACGCCGTTCACCGACCACTGGATCCGGCGGCCGCGAGAGCCGCCCCCGACGCCCGCCTCTTCGCGAGGCCGCGGCGATCTCGCCTGGCTCGAAGCGCTCTACGAGGCCCGCGTCACCGAACCGCACCCTCCCGAGAAGACCGCCCGGCTGCGCGTCGGGCTCGCCGAACTCCTCCACCTGCGCGGCGTCCGGGAGCGCTCGCAGCGGCTTCTCCTGGAAGCTCTCGCCGGAAGTCCCGACTACGAGACCCGGGTCAAGGCCGGGGCCCTGCTCCGGGACGGCGGCCGGGAGGTGGAGGCGCTCGCAGCGTTCCGGGACGGGGCGGCCCAGCGCCCGGAGAAACCCCACGCCTTCTTCGAGATGGGGGATCTCCTGCTGGAGCGAAGGGACTTCGCCGCCGCCATCGAACCGCTGACGACGGCGGCCCGACTGAGCCCGGACTCGGCCGGCGTGCGCTCGGCCCTCGGCGGGGCCCTGCTCGGCGCGGGCCGTCCCGAGGAGGCCGTCCTCGCCTTCGAGGAGGCTCTGGCCATCGAGCCCGAGGCCCCCGCCGCCCTCGGCCCGCTCATCGGGATCCTCGCGGCGCATCCCAGGCGCGAGCTCCGCGACCCGCCGACAGCGCTGCGCCTCGCCGAGGGGCTCGCCGCCCGGTTCTCGTTCGGCGAACCCCGGTCCCTCGACCTCCTCGGGGCCGCCTACGCCGCGACGGGCGACTTCCCGAACGCGATCCGGGCCGCCGAACGGGCCGCCGGGCTCGCCGCCGGCGCCGGAGAGCCGAACCAGGCGACCGCCATCGGCGAGCGGCTCGCGCTCTACCGGGCCGGCCGGCCGTGGGTGGGTTCCCTTCCGGACGACGGGCGCTGAACCTGCGCCCGGGGCCCCGCGCCGCGGCTACGAGGGAAGCGAACGCCGCGCTCCCGCCCGCGCCCGCCGCAGGACATGGTCGGCGAAGCTGGGGATGCCCATCTCCCACCTCCCGAGATCCGCTTCCCATAGCACGCCCAGGTCGAGCAGATCGGTCCGGAGATCCACCGGGTCGCGACCCGACCCGGCCGCCACCTCGCGGAGCACACCGGCCAGGCCTGCATCCGACAGGGAGGCGCCCGGCGGGACGAGAACCTCGGCCAGAGGAACCAGCGCATCGGCCACCCGGCGACGTTCCGCCTCCAGGTACCTCTGAGCGTAGAACCGCTCGGTCGTCGGCCGTGTCTCCTCGATGCCCTGCTTCACCGCGGGAAGCTCGATCTCTCCGCTCCCCGCGTTCCGCCAGGCGGCGCTGCCGACGAGCTGGATGAAGAACGGGTACGCCTCCGACGCCTCCGCCGCAGCCACGAGAGCTTCGGCGGTGAACGGTCTGCCGCTGTCCGCCGCCGGTTTCGCCAAGGCGTCTCGCGCGGCGACCCGGCTCAGTCGTCCCACCGGAACGGGTTCGAACATCCGCTCGGTGAAACTGCCTGCGTCCCGTACTCGGCGCGGAGCTTCGGGCGTGCCCGCCGCCAGGAGCAGGCAGGACTTGCCGGCGGCAGTGGCCATCTGGACGGCTTCGAAGAATTCACGGCCCACCTCGGGATCCAGAGTGTGGATCTCGTCCATGAGGATCACGAGCGGCCTCGGATCCCGCTCGATCCAGACATCCAGCAGCGACTCGCAGTCCGCCGGAATCGGCGCTGGCTCTCCCGAGCCTCCCAGGGGACCGAACTGCAATCCCGTGAGTCGCCCGCCCAGGAGACCGGCATGACGACGCAGAGCCTCGGTCAGACGATCGAGACGCCGGAGAGCGCTCGGCGGCAGCGCCTCTGTCCGCAGCTCGAGGCGCTGCCCTTCCTCGCGGGCGAGGGTCAGGAGAGCGGTCTTTCCGGTGCCGCGCGGCCCGTAGAAGAGAATTCCCTGCCGGGGCCAGCCGCCCGCCTCCAGCTCTCGGAGAGCCTCCGTCACCAGCGCCGTTTCCGCGTCGCGGCCGGCGAGCAGAGGGGGCTTCGCTCCCGCCCCGGGCCGGAAGGGATTGCGCGCAGGCTGTCCGTCCCCGAGCATGGTTGCAGCCTAGCAGGCCGGGGCGCGTCGCCACGGCGGGATTCCCCCGTACACTCCGGCCCACTCATGATCCTCCGCCTCCAGCACATCGGCACCGCCTTCGGAAGCCACGCCTCCGCCGCCTCGAGGCTGAAGCGGGTGGGCCTCGAGCCTGCCGAGCTGCGCACCGACCAGGGGCGGGGCTTCCAGCACGACTCCCGCAAGCTGCTCGGCAACGAATGCTGGCTCCATGTGGTCCACAACTGGAACCCGGAGGCGCGGGTCTGCCGCTACCTCGAGGCGAACGGCGAAGGGCTCGAACACATCGCCCTCGAGACCGACGACATCGAGGCCGCGGTCGCCCGGGTGAAGGAAACCGCCCCGATCTGGGAAGACCGGATCCTGCGGGAAGCCGCCGACGGCTGCGAGGCGTTCGTGTTCCCGGAGGACGCCTGCGGGTTCACGGTGGAGCTGATCCAGCCGCACCCGACGAGCTGGAACTGGCCCGATCCACCTCCGGCTCGGGTCAGCCCGCTGCTCGAGATCCGGCGCCTCGCTGAAGTCGTGGCGGGAGTTCCCGACCCGGAGACGGCGGGACGGCGCTTCGAGCGGCTCTTCGATGTCCCGTTCGAGTCGGAGGCCGCCGGAGATGTGCTCGTCCCCTTCCGGAACGGCTGCGCCCTGCGGTTCCGGCGGGGGACGCCCGGCCTTCGGACGCTCGTGTTCGAGAGCGCCGACCCCGACGCGGACCGCCGCGCTCTGGCTGGTCGCGTCCCGCTCGACGAGGACGACGGGACCGGAATCCGGATCGCGGCCGAAGTCGTCGGCTTCGGAATCGAGATCCGCGGCGCCGGCTGACAGCCGACCTGCGCGTCACTGCGGCCGCGTCACCGCGAGACCAGCTCTCCCCGCGGCGCCCGTGAGCCGTCGGTCGTACGTCGCGACCAGAACCTCCAGTGGCCGGACACGGGGAGGCTCCGGCGCCGGACGGGATCCACGGGGCCGGATACACTCGCCGTCGACGGGGCAGCGGCGGCGACGGATCGGACGAGGAACGACCCCAGCGGGTCGGCCGGCCGGCTGTCCGGACGAGGAGGAACGACGATGCGCGACCGGTTGACCCTGTGGCTTGCGGCCAGCCTGACGGCGGCTCTCGCGGCCTGCGCGGGAGCGCCCCCAGCCGACTCCGACGAACCGGCCGGAGGCAGCGCGGACCTCGTCGCGCGCATGCTGCCGAATCCGAACCCGGTCGTCATCACCCAGTGGGCGGACCTCCCGGATGGCCGGACCTGGGGCTCCACCGCAGGCGTGGACATCGGCCCGGACGGGCACGTGTGGGCCTACGACCGCTGCGGCGCGAACGCCCTGGCCGGCGGGTGCGAGGAGAACCCGGACGTGAACCCGGTCCTGAAGTTCGACCGGCACACCGGGGAGGTCCTCGCCGAGTTCGGCGCCGGACTCTTCGTGCTCCCCCACGGGCTCCATGTGGATGACGACGGCAACGTCTGGGTGACGGACTCCCAGGGCAACGAAGCCGGGACCAAGGGCCACCAGGTCATCAAGTTCACTCCCGAGGGAGAGATCCTGATGCGGCTGGGCGTCGCCGGGCAGCCCGGGACCGGTCCCGGTCAGCTCCATGAGCCCTGCGACGTGATCACCGCGCCGAACGGCGACATCTTCGTCTCCGACGGCCACAGCGGCCAGAGTCCCGACCCGCCGGAAGGTCGCACCGGCCGGATCCTCAAGTACGACAGCGAAGGCAACTTCATCAAGGAGTGGGGGATCATCGGATTCCGGCCGGGACAGTTCCGCACCCCGCACGCGCTGGAGATGGATTCCCGGGGGAGGCTGTTCGTGGCCGACCGGGGGAACCACCGGATCCAGATCTTCGACCAGGAAGGCGAACTGCTCGACATCTACTACCAGCAGGGGCGGATCAGCGGGCTGTACATCACCGATGACGACATGCTCTACGCGATCGACTCGGAGTCCACCGAGACGAACCACTACGGCTGGCTGAACGGCGTCCGGATCGGCCCCGCGAGCGAGGACCGGGTGACCCACTTCATCCCGCCGCACTTCCCCTCCGAGGGCCGCGTGCTCCAGGGCCTCGCCGGCGAAGGGGTCGCGGTGGACGAGGACGGCAACGTGTTCGTGGCCGAGGGACCGGCCTCGCGTCCCTTCGCCGGGGGCGGACTCACGAAGTACGAACGCGCCGAGAACTGACGCGACGCCGGGGCCGCCGGGACGACCGGTTCCCGGCGCCCCGATTCCAGGCGCCCGTGGAGCGCGACGCCCGCGTTTCGCGCGCCAGATGGATGCCTGACATCAGCACCCATGCCGGCAGCCTCTCGCAAACGGACGCGCCGCGCTTCAGCGGCGGTCGCGGCCGAAGAGGCTCTGCATGGAATCCAGCTCGGGGACCGGGAGCGGGTAGTTTCCCGAGAAGCAGGCGGTGCAGTAGCGGTCCCGCTCCTCCTCGACGGAATCCTCGAGCGCCTCCAGCGGGAGGTAGGCGAGGCTGTCGGCCTCGATGAACGCCCGGATCTCCTCGACCGACTTTCGCGCCGCGATCAGCTCGGATCGCAGCGGAGTGTCGATCCCGTAGTGGCAGGGACCGGTCGTCGGGGGCGAGGAGACCCGGAAGTGGACC
>JAJEAO010000056.1 GCA_022822745.1 Acidobacteriota bacterium | reverse complement strand
AACCGTGTACTGTAGGGGCCAAATAGGGATCCCGGCTCGGTTCACGCCGGATGTAGGCCACTCCTGTCGCGCATACTCCTAGTTCCAGGAATTGGGGGGGGGGACGAGAAAATACGGACTACCTGAGCGAAGGTATCAGAGATCCCATCGAGCAGAGAGCCTCACTTCCGGGTAGCGGTCTCGCCGAAGGCGCTCTTCTCGGGCGAGCCCTCCGAGAGCGGTAGCGCGCTCTACCGGCCGGGTTCGTCCTGCCTCGCAGCGAGGTCGGCGAGAAGGAGCGAGACACCCGCGTCCGGCGGCGGGCGCAATCCGGACCCGTCAGCGGCCGGGGCGGCGGGTGAGGTTCACCACGATCGCGGAAGCGGCGCGCACCAGGTCCGCGGGCGCGATCAGGATCTCCTCGCCCCAGACCCCCGCGCCCACCCCGAGAACGGGTTCGTCGAGGAGCGCCGCGTCGAGGAAGGTTCTCGCGCCCGGCGGCTGCCACGAGAACGGGGGGATCGAGCCGATCCGGTAGCCGGTGAACTCCAGCACCGCATCGGGCGCGGCGAGGCGGATGTTGCGGTTCCCCATGGCTTTCTTGAGGAGCCCCGACACGACGTTCTGATCCCCGCCGACGGCGACGAGGGCGCGCTCCCCGGTTCCGGACTGGAAGATGAGCGTCTTCACCATCTGGCGCTCCCGGAACCCGAGCGCCCGCGCGACGGACGCCGCGCCCTTCGGGGTCGAGGCCGGGAACACGCGACGCTTCCACGGAAGGCCGAGGGCGTCGAGGTGGCGATGGGCGGGCAGATCGGGGGACGGGTTCGTCATGACTCCTCCTTCCGGGCGGTCAGGTTGCGGAGGAAACGCCGGGCGACCAGCCGCCCGATCCAGCGCCAGCTCCGGCGGGGGAACAGCCGCGACAGGAGCGCGACCGGGAGGCCGAATCCGGGGACGATGAGCACGCGGCCGCGGAGCGCCCCCCGGTAGCCGGCGCGGGCCACATCGCGGGCGTCGGCGACGGACCAGCGCTGCCAGCGCGGCGGTTCGGGGATGCCCGCCTTGTCGAGAAACGGCGTGGCCACGGCGGCCGGGGCCAGCAGGCTCGCCGTCACTCCGGTCCCGCGGAGCTCGGCCGCCAGCCCCTCGGTGAAGTAGAGGACGAAGCTCTTCGTGGCGGCGTAGGTCGTGAACCCGAGGCCGGGCACGAAGCCAGCGGCCGAGCCAACGTTCAGGATCCGGCCGCGACCCCGCTCCACCATCCCGGGGATGACGAGGCTGGTCAGCTCCACCAGCGCGCCCACGTTCAGCGAAACCATGACCCGGTGGCGCCGCGACGCGGTCTCGTGGAACCACCCGCTGAACCCGACGCCCGCGTTGTTCACCAGAAAGTCCACTTCGATCCCGCGGCGCCTGGTTTCGTCGAAGACCCGGTCGGCCGCTCCGGGCTCGGTCAGATCCGCGGCGATCGGAAGGACTTCCACCCCGCGCCGCGCTCCCAGATCGGCGGCCAGCTCCTCGAGCAGGGAACGGGTCCGCGCCACCGCCACCACGGACCATCCATCGCGGGCGGCGAGGCGCGCGATCTCGCGCCCGATTCCCGTGGAGGCTCCGGTTACGAGGGCCCAGCCACCGGCGCGCGGCCCGTTCATTCGGTTAGTCTAAGCACCCGCGCCCGCCCGCAGCCCGGCCGTTCGGCGCCCTGTTCCCTCGCTCTCCATCGCGTCCCATGGCCAAGTACCGATCCTCCATCGAACGGATTCCGCGCGAGCTTTCGCAGCTCGCGTTCAATGCGCGCGTGCTCCAGGAAGCGCGGGACGAGTCGGTGCCGCTCCTCGAGCGGCTCCGGTTCCTCGGGATCTTCTCGCGCAACCAGGACGAGTTCTATCGGGTCCGGGTCGCGAATCTGCAGCGCAAGGTGAGCGAGCGACGCGGCATCCGGGGCGAGACCGCCGCGACGCTGCTCTCGGAGATCCAGCGCCGCATCCTGCGCGACCAGTCCAGTTTCCTGCGCACCTACCACGAGGTGCTCGACCGCCTCGACGACCGCGGCATCCGGATCATCACCGAGCGGGAGCTCACCGACGAGCAGTCCGCCTTCGTGGCCGACTTCTTCGATCGGAAGGTCCGCCCCTACCTGACGCCCATCATCCTCCGCAGCGCGGAGCGCGCGCTCAGCCTGGACGAGCGCAACATCTATCTCGGCGTCCGGGTGCTGCGCAGGAAACACCGCCGCCCGACCTACGCGATGGTGGATGTTCCCACCCGCTCGGCGCCCCGCTTCGTGCGCCTTCCCGACGAACGGGACGGAACCACGATCATCCTCCTCGAGGACGTGATCCGCCACCGGCTGCGCGAGGTCTTCTCCATCTTCAAGGTCAAGTCCGCGACCGGGTTCGTCGTGAAGCTGACCCGCGACGCCGGGCTCACCCTCGAAGGGAACGTCAAGGACAGCCTGATGCAGCGGGTGGAGGCGAGCGTCAAGCGCCGCCGCACCGCCCGGCTGGTGCGCCTCGTGTACGACGAGACGATGCCGGACGACCTGCTGACCATGGTCTGCCGGGGACTCCAGGTGAGTGACCCCCGGACCCTGGTCCCCGGCGGACGGCACCACAACTTCAAGGATTTCATCAGTTTTCCCCGGCCGGACCGGAACCTCCAGTACGAGAAATGGCCGAGCCTCGGGATTCCCGAACTGGATCGCAGCCGCTCCGTGATGCGCGCGATGCGGCGGCGGGATTTCCTGATCCACACGCCGTACCAGCGGTTCTCCTACATCATCGACCTCCTTCGGGAAGCCGCGATCGATCCCAAGGTCCGGCGCATCCGGGTCACGCTCTACCGGGTCGCGAAGAACTCGGGCATCGTCCGCGCTCTCGTGAACGCGGTCCGGAACGGGAAGCGCGTCACCGCGGTCGTCGAGCTCACCGCGCGCTTCGACGAGAGCTCGAACATCGAGTTCGCCGACGAACTGAGCCGCGAGGGGGTCACGGTGGTGTTCGGGCCCCCGGGGCTCAAGATCCACTCCAAGATGGGTCTGATCGAGCGAAGCGAACGCCGGAAGCGCTCCCTCTACGCCTTCGTCGGGACCGGCAACCTGAACGAGAAGACGGCGAACATCTACGCCGACCATTTCCTCCTCACGGCGCATCGGGGCATCTGCGAGGACATCCGCCAGCTCTTCCGCGTCATTCGGCGTTCCTACAAGTCCCGGAAGACGACGCATCTGCTCGTTGCCCCGTGGTCCCTCCGCCCCCGGCTCCGCGAGCTGATCCGGGCCGAGATCGAACGCGCCCGCGCCGGGGAGCCGGCGCTCGTGGAAGCCAAGCTGAACCACCTGTCCGACGCCGAGATCGTGGACCTCCTGCGCGAGGCAGTGGACGCCGGCGTGGACGTCCGGCTCATCGTGCGGGGCACGTTCGCCATCCCGGCGGACGAGTTCGCCGCCAGGAACTTCCGCGCGATCTCGATCCTCGACCGGTACCTGGAGCACTCCCGGATCCTCGTCTTCGGCAACGGCGGCGACCCTCTCTACTTCCTCGCCTCGAGCGACTGGATGCCCCGCAACCTCTCCCGCCGCATCGAAGCCGCCTGCCCGGTGCTCGACCCGGCCATCCAGGCCCAGCTCCGGCGCTACCTCGACCTGCAGTGGCGGGACAACCGCAAGGCGCGGAAGCACGACTCGTTCGGACTGAACGAGCGGGTGTCGGCGGCGGGGCCCGGTCGGCCGGCGCAGGAGTCCATCTATCGGTGGCTGGCGGAGCGCGACGAGCGGGCGGATGGCGCGGCGCCGACCGAGTCGAGCAGCGCCGCCACCGCCTCCCCCGCCGCGAGCGCGGCGTAGGCGCGGGGCGCTTCCGGGAACGGAACCCGCAGGCCCACGAGCTGTTCGAGGGCCGTCATCCGGAGCAGCGACCAGACGAAGGCGCGCCGCCGGGCGATCGTCCAGCCGGGTCCGAGAGGCGGGAGTCGGCTCACCTGGCTGGAGATCAGGCGCACCCGTCCCCGGTGGAACCAGCCGCCGAGATCAAGGCGCGCGCGTCCGCCCGCGAGCCACGACCCGACGACGACCCGTCCATCCCGGGCGGCGAGCCGGATCGCCAGATCGAGCCCGGCTTCGGCGCCCGAGACCTCGAAGACGAGCTCGGCCCGCCCGCCGAGCGCGTCCCGGAGCGCCTCTTCGCCGGCGGCGGGCGAGAGGGACGCGGGAGCGCCGAACTCGAGCGAGAGCGAACGGCGAGCCGCCCGGGGCTCGACGGTCACGAGGCCGCCGAGCGGATACCGGGCGAGCAGCGCGGTGAGCGCGAGTCCCAGCGCTCCCTGCCCGACGACCGCGACCCGCTCCCCCGCCCGCGGGGGGCCGTCGAGAAGCAGGTTCACCGCGGTTTCGAGGTAGGGAAACAGCGCGGCGCGCTCCTCGGGGATCCCTTCTGGCACCGGCAAGGCCTCGCCGGCGGGGATCCGGAACACCGTCTGGTGGGGCGCGAACGCGAAGACCAGCCGCCCCGGTCGGGGAGCCCCCTCGGGGACGCCCGGCCCCCAGGCCTCGACCTGCCCCACGCTGGCGTAGCCGTACTGGAACGGGAACCGGAAACTGCCCCCCCGCAGGGCGGCCAGCGTGTCGTCGCGGGGCAGATCCGGGTCGAGACGACCGGCGAGGGCCGCGAGCTCGGTGCCGGCGCTGATCGCGGAGAGGCGGCCCCGAACCCGCACTTCTCCGCTCCCGGGCGGCGGACAGGCGTCGCGCCGCACCGCGACCCGTCCGGGGCCCTCGAACCAGACCGCGAGACGCTCCGGAGATCCGATGGCGCCGGACCGCATCAGCGCTCCCCGTCCCCGGTCCGCGGCGGATCCTCGAAGCGCGGACGGCCGCAGAACACCAGGTCGTCGCCGAGACGGGCCCAGCGGAGCCCCTCCAGCTCCACCGGCGCCCCCATCCGAAACAGGGCCGGCTCGCCGCCGACCAGCGTCGGGGCGACCGTGATCACGACGTGGTCCACGAGGCGCTCGCCGAAGAAACTGGTCAGGACCTGCCCTCCCCCCTCCACGAGCAGGCGCTTCACGCCTCGGGCGCGGAGGGCGCGGCACAGCGCCCGGAGCGGCACCCGCCCGTCATCCGAAGGCAGGACGAGCACGGTCGCGCCCCGGGCCTCGAGCGTCTCGCGCGCCTTCGCCGGAGCCCCCGCGGTCCCCGCGACGAGGACGCGGGCGCCCTCCGAATCGAGCAGCCGGACCGCGGGCGGCATGCGCAACCGGCTGTCGAGGACCACCGGGAGCGGGTTCTGTCCGGCGGCGCGGCGGACATTCAGGCGCGGGTCGTCGGCGAGAACGGTTCCGATCCCGACGAGGATCGCGTCGTGGGCGGCCCGAAGCCGGTGGGTGAATTCGAGCGACTCCGAACCGCTGAGACGCAGCGGTTCCCCCGGGTTCTGCGCGAGCGACCCGTCGAGACTCTCCGCGTAGCTCACCGTGATCGCCGGGCGGTTCGCCGGCGGCGCCGGTCGCGGCGGCAGCAGCTCGTCCGGGCCGCGCACCCGGACCCCGAGCCGAGCCGTCACCGATCGGTCGCGCCCCCGGGTCCGTCAGGACTCGCCGGGGGGGATCCGGCGCAGCGCGATGTCGTCGAGGAGCACCTCCCCGGCGACGGACCGGTCGAACCGGAACCGGAGTCCGACGACCTCGACCGAAGGACCGCCCGGAGCGAACCGGCGCGGAGCCGCCCCCGCGATCAGCTCGGGGACCGGCGGATCGGCGATGAGCGCCGCCGCCGGCGTCAGCCTCACCCACGGGATCACCACGGTCTGCGGAATCCACTCGATGTCCCGCCGGTAGCGCTGCCGGTTCAGCCGGCGCGACTTGAGGAAGCGCACGGCCACCGGCGGCTCCGGAGAGCGGACGGAAGCGACCGGGAGCTCCGGGCCTTCCGCGCCTCCGCTGAACAGGAGCCGCGCCGTCATCGTGAGCGGCGGCCGGGGCCACTCTCCATCGGGGGCGGGGTCCGGCGGGCGCGGATTCCACGCGAGCGACAGGACGAGCGCGCTGTCCGCCCGCGGAGCGAGACCCTCCGCCAGGCGGAGTTCGACGACCGGATCCGTGGTTCCGGCTCCCCCGATCTCGAGTCGGACCGCCGATGCGCCCTGCTTCGAGCCGTCGCGAAACAGGATCTCCTCCTCGCCCCAGCCCGCGAATCCGCGGATCTCCAGCATGGACCCCGGGATGGAGGCGGTGTGGACGTCGAGATCCTCCTCGAAGTCGGCCAGCGACGTCGTGAACGAATCGCGGTACTGGCTCTGATAGAGCGTCTCGGGGAGGTGCCGGCGGCCGGATCGGTAGTCCTGGAGCAGCGGCACGAACTGTTCCTCCCCGAGAAGCGTGGCGCGGAGGAACGCCGAGACATACACCGCGGCGATCATCCGCTGATCGGCGGAAGACATGAGCGGCGCCCGGTTCAGCCAGAACCGGCCCGGGTAGCCGCTGTCCATGCCCCAGGTCGAGTTGAACTGCCCGTGGTTCGCTCCGTGCGCCACGAGGCCCGCCTTGATCCAGAACGGGAGCGCGCGCGGGGCCCGGGCGTCGCCGGCGCCGGGCGGGCGAAACCGGATCCGGTGGAACTGGCGCAACCCGTGGAAGCTGGGCTCGTCCGTGTCGTAGGACCCCTGCAGGGCGAGGAAGTGCACGTTCTCCAGCTCGATGCGCCGCGAATAGCGGCGATCGATCTGCGCGATGGCCACGACCGCCTCGATGCCGAAGCCGTAATCGAACTCGAACCCGGCGTCATCGGGAAAGCGGGCGAGGTCGTTGAACGCGGTCGCGATGGCGGCCGCCTCGCCCCCGCGGGAGTGCCCGAGCAGCGCGACGCGGTCGAAGTCGAGCCGGTTGTAGAAGGCGGACCGGGGGTTCCGGCTCCACTCCCGGAGCTGACGGAGGTGCTCGAGGAGGAGGATGGCGCGCGCCGGCATCTCCCGGCCCCCGAAGTCGCCCGACCAGGTTCCGTTCAGGAAGTTGGCGTCCACCGAGATGGCGACGATTCCGTGGCTGGCGAGGAGGCGGGTCAGGTAGGCGTACCCCTCGTCCGAGAAGTCGTCCATCCGGTGGTTTCCGTGGACGATGAGGGCGATCGGCCGGCGATCCCCGGCTTCGACTTCGGGCAGCTCGACCCGGCCGTTCCGGGGCGCCTCGTCGATCCCGAACCCCCACCACCATTCCCGGTGGGTGGCCCGGAATCCCCGCCACTCCGGCAGGACGACGGAGAGGTCCACGGGCGAGGTCGTGATGTTCGCCTCGGACCCGAACTCGGGGCGGCGCTCGTCCGACCCGCTTCCGTAGGTGAAGCTCGAAACCCGGTAGGTTCCGCGGTCGGCCGGGTCGAGGCGCACCTCCTCCACCGGATCCGGCTGCGCCAGCGGGGACCGGGGGAACGGGTCGGACCCGGACGAGAGCGCCCAGCCGAGCCCCCACGCCAGGCACCCGGCGCCGGCGACCGCCACCAGCGGGCCGAGCCGCTGCGCCAGGCGGTTGGGACGCATCAGGAACATGGCGGCGCCGGAGCCGACGAGGAACGGGCCGACGACGACGACGACCAGCAGCCCGGGAACCAGGATCGAAGGCCAGCCGACCACGAATTCGCGGAGCAGCAGCAGGCTCGCGACGGTGGCGCCCAGCACGACGATGGAATCGCGCCCCACCCAGGCGACGGCCTTTCCCGCCGCGTTCAGGACGAAGAAGCTGGCCCCCAGCGCCGCGACGGCGCCGACGATGCCGATCACGGCGCCGAGCGCCGCGCTCTCCACCAGGCCGAAGGCCACCACGCCGAGGGCATAGAGCGGGATCACCGCCAGGACGGCGAGCGCCGCCCCCGCCGCAAAAATGCGGAACCGCTGGTGCATCAGCCGACCGGCTCGGCGGAGAAGCGGACGAGGGGGCGGGTGCGGCTCATGCCGACTCCGGATCCCTGAGATAGGCGTCCGAACCGTCCAGCCAGTCCTGTCGGGGCGGCGTGAAGATGTCCACGTCGAGCGTGTCCTCGAGGGCGAGCGCCTTGTGGGGAACCCGGGACGGCAGCACGAGGACTTCGCCGGCCCGGACATCCACCGGCTCGGAGTCCTCGGTCCCGATCCAGAACCGGAGAGCTCCCTTCACGACCCAGGTGATCTGCTCGTTCTCGTGCGAGTGCATCGGAACGATCGCTCCCTCGTCCAGATAGACCTGCGTGAGCATGGCCCGCTCGCCGGTCACGATCCGGCGCGAGAGCCGCTCGTTGAGCCGCTCCTTCTCCATGGCATCCCAGCGAAGATGCCTGACTTCCGTCGTGCGGTCCATCGAAATCGGCGCTCCTTTGCGGCGGCTCCCCATGATACCCGGGGAAGCGCGGTTTTCCGCACTCCGGGGTCAGCCGAAAAGGAGCCCCCAATCCATGACCACCGGCTCCGGCGTGAAACTGAGCGCCAGGACGGCCAGCGCGGCCCAGGCGAGGCGGATCCGGCTCGCGGGGAGGGGGGCGTCGTCGTCCAGGGTCGGCGGATGGGGCCGGCGGGCGCCCAGGACGAGGCAGAGAAGCCCCCAGACCAGCCAGGACGGGGACCAGACCGCCAGCGGGAACAGGAAGAGGTGGACCGTCCGCGAGATCCGGTGCGCGCGCTTCCGGAACACGGCGTAGAGCGCGTGACCTCCGTCGAGCTGTCCCATCGGAAGGAGGTTGATCGCGGTCAGCAGGAGACCGAACCAGGCCGCGAGCCCGACGGGACCGAGATAGAGGAGCTGTCCCTCGGGAATCGCCGGGCCGAAAGCCCATGCGAACGCCTGAAAGGCGAGCGGTTCGCCGAATTCGAGACCGCCCGGCGTCGGAGGCCCCGGCCGGGAGGTGGCGACGCCCACCGCGAGGAGCGGCAGGCAGACCACGAATCCGGCGAAAGGTCCGGCGAGTCCGACATCGAGCAGCGCCTTCCGGTTCGGGAAGGGCGACCGGATCCGGATGAACGCCCCGAGAGTGCCGACCATCGTCAGCGGCATGGGCAGGAAGTAGGGGAGGCTGGCCTCGACCCGGTAGCGCCGCGCGGTGAGCCAGTGCCCCATCTCGTGGCACAGCAGGATCGCCACCAGCGACAGCGCGTAGGGCAACCCGTGCCAGAGCCAGGTGAGAACCCATTCGACGCGACCGAGCGCCGCGCCGGAGGCGCCGAACAGGTCCGGCGACCACGCCGCGATGCCCATCGCGCCCCCGACCCAGAGCGTGCTCGCCAGCGTGGCGACGAACATCCCGACCGGCAGGAGGAGCGCCCGGCCGCGGGGCGCGGCCAGGACCGGAGCCGCGGCGCTCACGGATAGAGCAGACTGGAGCGCCGTTCCTCGAGAAACGCCTCCAGCGCCGCCTCCTCGCCCTCGAGCAGCTCGGGGACGGGAACGCCCGCCTCGAGGCCCTGCCGGATCCGGTCCGTGCCGAGGAGGAGATCCAGCCAGTAGCGGCCCCCGGCCTCCCGGAATTCGAACGACTCGGGATGGGAGGCGCGCGCCGCCGCGATCGCCACCAGGGCGGATCGCACCGGCCGGAAGCGGGTCGGGTCCGTCAATTCGACCCGCAGCCCGGCCACCTCCTCCTCCGCGAATCGCGGAGCGGGCGCAGCCGGCAGGGGCCGCGGGACGAACCGGGCGGGCGTCAGCCGAACTCCGGCGGGCGCCCCACCGATCTGCCTCAGCCACGCCTCCGGGTCGGTCCACGGAGCGCCCACCAGCCGGAAGGGCGCCGCGGTGCCCCGCCCTTCCGAAAGGTTCGTCCCCTCGAACAGACCGAAGCCGGGATAGGCCAGCGCCGTCTCGAGTGACGGGATGTTGGGAGAGGGGGCCCGCCACGGCAGATCGGTGTCCTCCCAGCGCGTGGAGCGACGCAGGTTCGCGACCGGGACGACCGTGACCTCGGCGCCCATGCGCGCCGCGAACAGGCGCGCCAGCTCGCCCACCGTCATGCCGTGGAGCAGCGGGATCCGATCGGTCCCCACGAAGGACCGGAACGCCGGGTCCAGCATGGGGCCCTCCACCCGGTCCCCCCGGTTCGGGTTGGGGCGGTCGAGCACCACGAAGTCCACTCCCGCCCGGTGGGCTGCGACCTGCGCGTTCCGCATCGTGGAGATGTAGGTGTAGAACCGAACCCCGACATCCTGGATGTCGAACACGAGAGCATCGAGTCCGACGAGGGACTCCGGCGTCGGGGACCGGTCCGCTCCGTAGAGGCTGAACACCGGAAGACCGCTCTCCGGATCGGTCCCGGAAGCCACGTCTTCGCCGGCGGCCGCGGCGCCGGCCAGCCCGTGCTCGGGACTGAACAGCGCCCTCGTTTCGATCCCCGCCTCGCGAAGCACGGCGGCGGCGGGGCGCCCGCCCCGGGTCCGCCCGGTGTGGTTCGTGATCAGGCCGACGCGTCGTCCCTCCAGATCGCCGGGGCCTTCCACGGCGATCCGGTCGAGGCCGGGGAGGATGACCTCGGAGAGGTCGCCTCCGCACCCGGCCAGAACCGACAGCAGCACAACCGACGGCAGCAGGACCGACGGCAGCAGGACCGACGGCCGCGGGAAGGCTGTCGGCGGGGAGGGCCGGAGCGGACCGGCGTCGCGGGATGCGGGGGTCAGTCCAGCCGCTCCACCCAGCCGAAGGGGTCCGGACGACGTCCCAGCCGGATCGTGGTGAGTCGGTCGCGGATCTCGTCCTGCACTGCGGTCGGCTCCGGCAGCCGGACTTCGACGCCGTCGCCCACCAGGCTCGCCACCCGGGTCACGACGGCTGCGGTCCCGACGCCGAAGCACTCGGAGAGGACTCCGTCGGCGTGGGCCTCGACGACCTCCTCGATGGAGATCGGCCGCTCCTCGACTTCGAGCCCCATCTCCTCGCGGCAGAGGCGCAGCACGCTGTCGCGGGTGATCCCGGGGAGGATCGTGCCGCCGAGCGGAGGAGTCACGACGCGGCCTCCGAGGACGAACACCATGTTCATCGTGCCGCACTCCTCGATGTAGCGATGCTCCTTCGAGTCCAGCCACAGCACGTTGTCGCAGCCGTGTTCCGAGGCCTCCGCCATCCCGGCGTAGGAGCCGGAGTAGTTCCCGGCGGCCTTCGCCTCGCCGGTCCCGCCCTCGGCCGCCCGGATCCAGCGCCGGGTCACGTAGAGGTTCACCGAGCCTTCGTAGTAGGCCCCGACCGGAGCGGTGAAGATGTGGAACTGGTACTCCCGCGAGGGACGGACGCCGATGTAGGGGTCCACCGCCATCAGGAACGGCCGGATGTAGAGCGATCCGTGCGCGTTCGGCGGGATCCAGTCCCGGTCCAGCCGCACCAGCGTCCGCAGCCCGTCGAGGAACAGCTCCTCGGGAACGTCGGCCATGACCATCCGGCGGGCCGACCGGTTCAGCCGCTTCCAGTTCTGGCGCGGACGAAACAGCACCGGAACGCCCTCGTCGGTGCGATGCGCCTTCATGCCCTCGAAGATCGCCTGGGCGTAGTGGAAGACCGCCGTCGCCGGGTGGAGCGCGATCGGCCGGAACGGACCGATGGAGGGCGTCTCCCACGCGCCGTCCCGACAGGTGGCCGAGAGCATGTGGTCGCTGTACACCGAGCCGAAGACGACCCGGGTGAGGTCCACATCGGGGAGACGGGACTCGGCGACCCGCTGGATCGGGATGGCCGACGATGTGGCCGGGGGAGCGCTCACGACGGCGGGGATGCTAGCAGCGGGACCGCGTTCCGGAGCGTCGGGAGCGAAGGGTCACGACGACCCAGCCGGCGGCGCCGGCGACCCCGAGCGGCCACAGCAGCCAGGACCACGACGGCATCGCCTCGCCGGACAGCACCCAGGCGCGCGACAGCTCGGCCAGGCGCGGCTCGAGCAGGTGCCACGCCGCGTGCCCGGCGAACACCGAGAGCACGGCGTTCACGGCCATCCGCGCCCGGTCGCTGCCGGAGAGCAGATGGAGCAGCGGCAGGATCGCGACGACCACCGCCGCCTGCCCCAGCTCGACCCCTAGGTTGAACGAGAACAGCGCCAGCGGGATGTGATCCCCGGCGAACGCGAGCGACTCTCCCAGCGCGAAGGCGAACCCGAAGCCGTGGGCGAGGCCGAAGCCGAAGGCGAGGACGGTCCGGCGCCCCACGCTCGCCGAGATCAGGTTCTCGGCCGCCGTGTACAGGATGGAGAGCGCCACGACGGACTCCACGAGCGGCGGGAACCACGCCGCTTCGGGGGCGTGCCCGAGCGCCGCCGAGACGAGCGTCACCGAGTGCGCCACCGTGAAGCCGGTCACGATCACGAGGAGCCGCTTCAGGTGGGGGAGGCTGCCGAACGGCGCGATCAGGCAGAGCAGGAAGAGCAGGTGGTCCCAGCCGGTCAGGATGTGCTCCACGCCGGAGCGGGCGAACGCGCGGAACGCCTGGAGGGCGGAAGGATCGAGCGCGACCCGCCCCTCCCGGACGCTGATGTGGAAGAGATCCCCGTCCCACTCCCCGTCCTCGCCCCGGGTCTCGTGGATCACGTCGAGCGCCACCCGGTCCCCGAACCCGGGGGCGACGCCGCACTCCATCGAGACGCCCCCGGTCTCCGGCGCGGGATAGACCAGATGGAGGTCCAGGAATCCCTGGTTCCAGAACACCTGCGTGTCCGGCGGCAGGGGCTCGGCCGCGACCGCCTGGCGCGCCGCCTCCCACGAAGTGAACGAACGGTCCCACGGCAGCGCGATCCGATACCCCTCGACGCGGGGGGGCAGGAGCGCGCCGTCGTCGTCGAAGAGGGGCGCTTCGGCGCCGAACGCCTCGGCGGCCCGCCGCAGCGTCGGATCCACGCGCTCGAGGTCGAGGTAGCCGGCCCCCCACTTGGGGGCATTGAGCGCCGCGAGGAGGAGCAGCGGCATCCGGGCGAGCAGGTGCAGCTCGCCGTCCGTCTCGCGAAGGAAGACGGGGATGAGCACCTCGTCCGGGATGTCGTGGGCCTGGACGACGGGCGCGGCGAGCACGGCCGCCGCGAGGAAGGCCGCGATCCGCCGGCCGAAGCGCGGAACTGCGGCCGGCGTCATGAGAGAGGCGATGTCGCGTCAGCGAGATCCGCCGCGCCGGGGGAATTCCCGCCAGCCGGCGCGGCGGCGCCGGGGGAACCTGCTGGGCCCCCCGGCGCCCCGGGATCCAGGCGGCGGACCGGCGCTGGCCGGGAGATCACCGGGGGACGGGATCCCAGGCTAGTTGACGACGAACTTCTGCGCCCGGCGGCCCTGGTTCACTTCGGCGGTGTAGAAGTTGCCCTGGGAGTCCACGACCACGTTGTGGACCCAGTGGAACATGCCGGAATGGCGGCCGCGGCGGCCGAACCAGTTCGTCACCTCCAGCGCCTGCCGATCGATGATCTGGATCCGCTGGTTCGCCCCGTCGGCGTTGTAGAGCTCGGACTGGGCATCGTCCGGGGAGAGCTCGAGATCCCAGGTCGAGCCGTTCCCGAGGGTGTTCCCCTCGACGATCATCTCGTCCACATAGGTTCCGTCCTTCTGGAACACCTGGATGCGGTTGTTCACGCGATCGGCCACGTACACCATGCCGTCACGGGCGATCCGCACGGCGTGGACCGGGGTGCGGAACTGCGAGATCGGATCCTCGCCGGGGACGAACGCGCCGGTGTCGTCGTCAGACGGCTCGTTCCCGTAGGCGCCCCAGTGGCGCTTGTACTCGCCGCTCTCCGCGTCGAAGACGATCACCCGCTTGTTCAGGTAGCCGTCGGCGATGTACAGCTCGTTCGTCTCCGGATCCACTTCCATGTCGGCGGGACGGCCGAGGAATTCGGTGTTGTTCGATCCTTCGGTGCGGCCGGAGGTCCCGATCTGCATCAGGAAGGTGCCGTCGGCGCTGAACTTGATGACCTGGTGGTCATCGGGCCCGTTGCCCGCGACCCAGACGTTCATGTTGTGGTCCACGAAGATGCCGTGCTCGCTGGAAGGCCAGTCGTAGCCCTCGCCGGCGTAGCCGGTGTGGTCACCCCAACTGTCGAGAAGGTTCCCGTCGGCATCGAACTTGAGCACCGGCGGCGCCGGGATGCAGCACTGCGTCAGCGGAGGATCCTGCATCAGCCCGGCCTCGTCGGCGTTCAGACTGCGCGGCCGCTGGATGACCCAGATGTGATCGTTCATGTCCACCGCGATCCCGGCGACCTCGCCCATGAGCCAGTCGTCCGGGAGCGTGGGCCAGGCGGGATCCACGACCGGAACTCCCGAACCGGCCCCGGTCATGTCGGCGGCGTCGCCGCCCGCATCCGTCGAACCACCGCCCGCCTGACAGCCGACGAGCGCAACCACCGCCATGAGGAGCAGCGCCCCGAGCGCCATCTTCCGCTTGTTCTTCATCAGGAAACCTCCCAGGATCGCCGCTGGACTCCCGGAGGATCCCGGGGCTCACTCGGCGCACCGAATGCCGGAAGTGTATGGGAACCCGTGGCGCCGGCTCACGGCGGGCCGCGAGGACCATCGGATTCGCCCCCGATCGCCCGGATCACGGCGTCGTGGAAGGCCGGACGGAGGCGGACGATGCCCGAGTTCTCGCGCGTCGGGTGGACCCGGTTCGTGAGCAGCACCGCGAACAGCTCGCGCTCGGGATCCACCCAGATCGAGGTCCCGGTGAAGCCGGTGTGGCCGAACGAAATCCGCGAGAACAGGTCGCCCGCGGACGACGGACCGCCGGAAGCGGAGCGCGACGGCGTGTCCCAGCCGAGGGCGCGGCTGCTGCCCGGGGCGAGGCCCGCGCGCCGGGTGAACCGCGCGATCGTGTCGGCCTCGAGAAGGCGGCGGCCGCGCATCGAGCCGCCGTTGAGGAGCATCTGGATGAAGACGGCGAGATCCCCGGTCGTGCTGAACAGACCCGCGTGCGCCGCCACTTCGCCGAGGACGACCGTGTTCTCGTCGTGGACCTGCCCGTGGACCACCCGGCCCCGCCACGGGTTGTCCTCGGTGGGAGCGATCCGGGGCAGGAGCTCCGCCGCCGGCCGGTAGCCGGTGTCCTCCATCCCGAGGGGGCCGAGAAGACGCTCCTCGACCAGGTCGTCCAGCCGCCGCCCGGTCGCCCGCTCGAGAATCTCCCCGACGAGGAGGATCCCGTTGTCGGAATACACGGTGTCGGCGCGCGGCTCGTAATCGGACGGCGCGGCCAGGATGCGCTCGAACACCATCCTCCGCGCCTCGTCGAGCGGCAGGCCCCGGGCCTCGGGATCGAACTCGAGGTAGAACTGGATCCACGCCGGAAGCCCGGAGCAGTGCGCCATGAGGTCGGCCACCGTGACCCGCTCCCGGCGGGCGCGCTCCTCCGCCGACGGCGCCCGCTCCACGAATTCCGGGATGTAGGCGCTCACCGGGTAGTCGAGGTGAAGCCGCCCCTGCTCGACGAGCATCATGACGAGCGTGGTCGTCCCGACGACCTTGGTGAGCGACGCAAGGTCGTAGATCGTCTCCGGCGTCACGGCGGGCGCATCCGGCGCGTACGTCGCGCGACCGAACCCCTCGTGGAGCACGACGCCGCCGCGGCGAACCACGATCGCGCTGGCGCCGGGGGTCACGCCTTCCGCGATGGCGGACCGGATCACCTCCCGGACCCGCTCGATTCCTGCTGCGCTCATGCCGACCTCCCCGGGCTCCACCGGCTGAAGTTCCTGCCGGCGGGCGGGAAGCGGAGTCCCCTGCCCGGCGGCGCGCCCGGCGAGCGGCAGCGGCAGACGCCCATCGAGGGCGCCCTCCCCGAAGAGCGCCGCCGCCACCGCCCGCTGACCGGCGGGCGCCGAATCCCAGGCGAGCACGACCGCCGCCTCGGGGGGCAGCCCGAGCACGCCGTGGGGGTTCCCGAACGAGACCGCGACCAGCTTCTCGGCGAACGGCGTCACCGCCTCCACGAGCGCGGCCGGCGTCTCGAGTCCGGTGCGGCGGAAGTCGGCCAGGATCACCGCGTCGGCGGCCGCCGCCTCCCGGGCCAGCCGCGCCGCCGGGAGCAGCCCGTCACGTTCGGCGGCGAGCCTCGCCCGGAGCGCCCCCCGCCTCCGAAGCTCGCCGCGGAACGGCCGGCGGTCCACCGGGTACGGACTCTCCCGGTGGAGTTCGATCAGAAGGAGATCCGGCGTCTCGGAGCCCTGCCCGGCCAGCCGGGTGGAGAACGGCAGCAGCCCCTCGGGATCGTCGAGAAGCACGAGACCCCTCGCGAACCGGGCCTCGGCAAAGTCGGCAGCCTCGGGGGATCCGAAGGCCTCATGCAGTGAGTGGGGGGGATCCCGATCCTCGAACAGCCCGAGCCGCGCCTTCGCCTCGAGGACCCGCAGGACGGCCTCGTCGAGGCGCGCTTCCGGGAGCCGGCCATCGCGGACGGCGCGAACGACCGCGGCGTGGGCCACCAGCGGATCCTCGGGCACCAGGATGACATCCATGCCGGCGGCGAGCGTCATCGCCGCCACTTCGCCGTCGGAGCGGCCGGCGCGGGCCCCTTCCATCTCGAGGGCGTCGCTGACCGCCAGCCCGCGGAATCCCATGTCGGCGCGCAGGAGGTCTTCCAGCATTTCCGGCGACAGGATCGCCGGACGATCGTCGCGGCCGTCGAGCGCGGGCACCGCCAGGTGGCCCGGCATGACGGCGGAGGCCCCGGCTTCCACGGCGGCCCGGAACGGCGCCAGGTGAATCGCCTCCAGCGTCTCCCGGGAGGCGCTCACGGTGGCGAGGCCGTGGTGGCTGTCGGTGTCGGTTCCGCCGTGTCCCGGGAAGTGCTTCGCGGTCGCGAGCGCTCCGCCGGCCTCCACGCCGCGCACGAACGCCGCTCCCAGCGACGCCGCGACGGCGGGATCGGCCCCGAAGGAGCGCGTGCCGATCACGGCGCTGCCGGGGCTGGTCAGGACGTCGAGCACCGGCGCGAGCACGAGGTGGACGCCGAGGGCGCGGGCCTCGCGGGCCACGATCCGCCCCTGTCGCTCGAGGGCGGCCGGGTCGGGATCCGCCCCGGCCTGCATCGCGGGCGGGAAGCGAACCCCGCCTTCGGTTCGCATCGCCGTGCCCCACTCGTAGTCGGCGGCGATCAGGACGGGGAGCGGGGCGGCCTCCTGGAGCCCGGTCGTGACCGCCAGCGTGCCTTCCGGGGTCCCGGCGAACACGACGGCGCCGCCGATCCGTCCCGAACGGGCCATCTCGAGGAGCTTCAGGCGCTCCGGATCGTCCCGGTTCAGGAAGCGCGACGGGGCCCGAGGCAGGATGAGCTGACCCACCCGGGCCTCGAGGTCGAGCCGGGCGAGCACTGCGCGGGCGGTCGCGGCGGCGTCTTCGGCCGCCGCAGTCCCGGAGGCGGCGAGCTGGGCGACGAGGGCGCCCGTCAACAGCCCGCTCATGGTTTTCTCCTGGAAGTCCGATCCGCTCCCGCGACCGGGGGCGGCAAGTCTCTCACGGCCGACCGCGCCCCGGGATTGCCGGCGCTCCGGGCCGGTTCTCGCGGTAGCGGCCCTGCCCGGCACGGCAACACCCCGCACCACCCCACCTCGCGGTCCCCCTGCCGGCACATTGCCGGCGCGCCGGGCTCCTGCCCGGCACGGGAACACCCCGCGCCACCCCACCTCGCGGTCCCCCTGCCGGCACATTGCCGGCGCGCCGGGCCGGTTCTCGCGGTAGCGGCCCCGCCCGGCACGGGAACACCCCGCGCCACCCCACCTCGCGGTCCCCCTGCCGACACATTGCCGGCGCGCTGGGCTGGTTCTCGCGGTAGCGGCCCCGCCCGGCAGCGCGTACGCTGGCGATGCGGAGAAGTAGTGCGAATTGCCGCTCTGGAGAGCGGCGCTCCATAGAAAGAGCGGCGCTGCGCACTGCCGGCGCGCCGGGCCGGTTCTCGCGGTAGCGGCCCCGCCCGGCACGCCTGGACCGCCGGCCTCCGCCGGTTCTCCCGGTAAGGGCCCCGCCCGGCGGCGCAGGACGCTCATGGGACAGGAAACGACCAGTCCTGCCAATACGATTCGCCGCGTGACACACCAGCCCGCGAGTGGCGCCCTTGCCATCCCGCTCCACCGGTTCCCCGACTGGAGCGATCTCCGGCAGTTCGTGGTGAAGGCCACGCGGTCCACACCGCGCGACACGGCGCTGCATCTCTTCCCCCCCGGCCCCGGTCCCGCGTGGGTTCTCGAGCGGTTCCTCCGCGGTCGGGTCGCCGGGAGACGAGTGACGATGCCGACGATTGGTCCTCCGATCCGTCTCTTCGAGGAACTGGCCACCCGACTCGATCCACCCTTTCGCCGCGCTCCTGACATCGCCCGCGAGATCTGGATGGAGGAGGCGCTCGACGCCGGCGCCGGCGATCCCGACGCTCCTCGCGGAGACGCCGTCGGCTCGGTGGAGAGTCTCGCGAGACTCTTCCTCGCCTTCCTCGACCAACAGGCTGGCGACTCCGAGATCCGCCCGGACCAACCCGCCTTCGCGGCGTTCGTCCGTCGCGTCGGCCCACGACTGGAAGAAGCGGCGGAAGGCGACGACGGCGCCCGGCGTCTCGCCCGGCTCGCCCACTGGCTGGAACGGGTCGTCACCCGCTACCACAGGTCGCTCGAAGACGCCGCCCGCGCTGACGAGGACGGCCTGCGGCGCCGTCTCCTCGCTGACGCCGACGCGCTGCGACCGGACCTCCGAAACCATCGGTGTATCGCGCTCGGCCTCGGCGCTTTCCCTCCCGCCGATGTGCAGCTCCTCCTCGCGCTCCTGCCCCCCGGCGGGCTCTCGTGGGCGCTGGTCGAAGGGGCGCCCGATCCGCTGCTCCCGGCGGGCGCGACCCTGATCCCGGCGACCGCACCCGCCGAGCGGGATCGCTCCCAGGCCAGACGCCGTCCGCCCTCGCTATTCGATCTCCCGCCGCCGGCTCCTTCCAGGCCGAGGAAAGGGCCCGTGCTTCTGCATCCCGAGCGGCGGGCCGACGGAGCGAAGGAAAGCACATCTCTCGTTTTCGCCGTGACGGACCGGGAACAGGAGGCCCGACTCGCGGTCCGCCTGCTTGCCGCCGGCCACGAGAGCGGAGCGACGGAGCCGCCAGCGCGCCCTCCGACTGCCCGCTTCGCAATCGCCGCCCGCGGCCCACTCGCCTACCTCGCCGAAGCCCGGAAGGGACTGACTCGGCGCGGCTTCGCGATCGAGTCCCGTTTCCAGCCGGATCTCCCCGAGCACCCATGGGCTGCGGTCGTGAACGACGCCCTCGAATTCGCGGCCCATCCGGGGCGGCTCACCGCTGGTCTGCGGCTGCTGCGCAACCCCTTCTTCGAAGATCCCCGGCTGTCAGTCCCTCCACCCCGGGTTGCGGATCTGCTCGAGGAAGGACTTTCCGAAGTGGACGCCCGCAACACGAACAAGCCGGGAGATCTCGCGAACATCGCGCAGCGGTTGCGGCAGGAGGCCGAGCGTCAGCGCCAGAAGGCTGAGACCTGGGAGCGTCGGCAGCGGAAGAGGGGAGCAGCCGGACGGACCTCCTTCCGCCATCGGCGGGCCAGGACACTCCGCCTGGCCTGCGACGCGGTGAATCTCCTGGACACTCTCGCCAGGGAGCTCGAACAGATCCGGGCGCGCTGCACCGGGTTCGGCGACGCGGTCCGGATGCTCATCGAGTTCCTTGATCGCCACTTCGCCGAGCCCGACGACGAGCGGGTGCGCGAAGCGATCCGGACGGTCCTCGATCAGGCGGCCGACGCCGCGCCGCGCTCCATGCGCGCAAGCGACGGCGACGCGTTCGCGCGTCGGGTGCGCCGGCTGCTGACGGGACGCCCTCTCCCCGGATCCGCAACGACGGTCACAGCGACGCCGCAGTCCCACGTCTCTCTCGTCGCCGCGAGGGACGTCCCGTGGGGCGAGTGGGACGGCGTGTTGCTCCTGGGGCTCTGCGACGCCGACTGGCCAGGCCAGCGGCCGGCGAACGCCTTCTTCCCCGCCCGCCTGCTCGAAAAGGCGACGAGGGAGCGCCAGAAGCGGCAACGCCCGCAGGAGACCGAGCTGCTTCGCACGATCCCCGGCCTGCCCCGACAGTTCGTCGCGTTCACCCGACCCCTCACCGACGACAGCTTCCCCGTGTCGGGATCACCCTTCGAACCGTATGTGATGAACGGGGCCCGAAGCCTCGAGCGAAAGCCATTCGCACCGGCTCCAGAGGCGGTCGCCGAGAGTCTCGACCCCCTCCCCCGGGAACTCGATCGAACGGCTCCCTCGGCGTGCGTGCTCGACCGCCCGGTCTCCCCGACGGCGATGGAGGACTACCTGAAGAACCCGGCCCAGTTCTTCGGACGACGGGTTCTGCGGCTCGATGAGGAACGGCCCCCGAGCGACCTGCCGCCACCGACCCAGCGGGGGAAGTGGCTCCACGAGTTCCTCGAGGAGGCGTTCCAGGCGCTGGGGCGGGGCGTGACGGCCGACACGCTGGGCGAGGACCTCCTGTGGTTCCGGGCGCAGTTCGCCAGGTTTTGCAGCAAACAGGGACTGACCGACACGGACGCTTGCGTGGAGGAGCGCTGGCTCTTCGGAACCGAGACGAGCCCCGGCGCCCTCGAGTGGTACCTGCGCGAGGAAGCCGGCCGCGGCGACGCGACGCCGTGCGCCTTCGAGGCGCGCGTTGCGGGAGAGGTGGAACCTGGATCGGGAATCCTCCCGGCGCTCCGGATCCACGGCCGCCTGGACCGGCTCGATGAGTTGGCCGACGGCAGTTTCCGCATCCTCGAATACAAGTCAGGCCGATCGTGGAAGAAGCCGGCCCAGGGCCGGCTCTACGCCCGCCTGGTCGCGAGCGAGCGCGGCCGCCCGGCCACCTACGCGATCCCGTACTTCGGGAGCCGGGAGTGGATCGGACCCGACGACAAGCCGAACGACGACACCCAGGATGAGGAAATCCGCGCGGCGCACACCGGCCTCGCCGCCGGCGAGTTCCCGGCGCCGGCGCCGGACGGCAAGGGAGGCAAGTTCGACTTCCCGCTGATCGTGCGCGACGACCTGCCCGATCCCGAGCCAGAGCCTCGAGACGGAGAGGAGACCGCACCGCCGGACGGAGTCGCCGTGTGACCGACTTCACCCCTCCCGACCAGGCCGCGCGCGAAGCCGCCAGCGACCCGACCCGCAACATCGTCCTGCGCGCCTCCGCTGGAACCGGCAAGACGACGGCGCTGGTAAGGCGCTACCTGCGCCTCCTCGACTGCGGGGTCCCGCCACGCCACATCCTCGCTCTCACCTTCACCCGGAAGGCTGCGCAGGAGATGAAGGACCGGATCCTCGACAGGCTGGCGGACCCGAAGCGGCGGAGCGTCCTGACCGACCCGGCCGATGTCGCCGAGGTGAACCTCCAGACGATCGACGCCTTCAATCTCGGGCTCATCCGAGAGTTCCCGCTCGACGCCGGGGTCTCTCCTGGCGTGGACATCCTCGACGAGCGGTCCATGCCGGCAGTGCGGGAGGAGGCGATCCGCCGGGTCTTCTCGGGGGCGACCGACTTCGACCGGGTCACGCTCGGCGAGCTGCCGCTCCTGCTCGACCGGCGTCCCTCCGCCATCGAAGGGGCGGTGAACTCCTACCTGGATCGCCGCCTGATCTGGAGGCCCCGATTCGAGGAGCAAGCGGGCCGGCTGGCGAACAGGCGGGGTCCGAAGCGGCCGCGGCTGACGGACACCCTCCGGGGCGTGGCTTCCTCCGCCGCCGAAATCGCTTCGGCGCCGAATCTGTCCCTGTCCGAGCGCCTGGCGCTCGCGCCCGGGGCGCGATCGGGCGCACAAGAGGCCCTCGACCGCGACACGCTCTACGGCGACAAGTCGAGCAAGCTGATCACGGATTCGCGGAAAGGGCCCCCAAAGAGGCTCACCGGCGCGTACCGGAGCCCCTACACGGAAGTCCGGGAGGCGTTTCGCGAGAGTCAGGCGGAGTGGAGGGAGTTCCTCGAAGCCACCGCGTTCCCGTCGTTCTGGGCGCTCTGCCAGGCGACGGAGGCCGAGTACCAGAGGCTGAAGCGCGAGCGCGGCGTCATGGATTTCGACGACCTGACCGAGACCGCCACCCGGCTGCTCTCGAATCTCGGCGAGTTCAGCGAGAGCCGCTTCCGGCTGGAGGCGCGCTACCACCACCTGCTGCTCGACGAGTTCCACGACACTTCGGACCCGCAGTGGGAGCTCCTCCGCTGGTTGATTCAGCCGTGGTTCGAGGGCGAAGGGCTCGCCGCCGAAGAGGTGAAGCGGGTCACGAACGGCCGGCTCTCCCGCCCCACGGTCTTCATCGTGGGAGACGCGAAGCAGTCCATCTACCGGTTCCGCAACGCGCGGGTGGAGATCCTGGGCCGGGCGGAGGCCGATGTCCGCAGGCTGGAGGAAGGGGCATCGGGGCACCGCGCCTCTCAGGTGCTCCGCTGGAACTTCCGCTCGACCCGGATCCTGCGGCGATTCGTGAACCGGACTTCGAAGGCGATCGCGCGGGGGCAGAAGACGGATCAGGACTGGGCGTTTCGCTACGACGCCTCGGACGAGTTCCCGGAAGAAGAGGGGTCGAAGAAGCAGGAAACGCCTCCTCCGGGAACGCCGCTGGCAGTCGCGGCAGGGGAAGTCTCCGACGACCCTCAGATGATGGTCGCCGAGCGAATCCGTCAGCTCGTGCAGGAACACGGGATCTCTCCCGACCAGATCGCGATCCTCGCGCGCGGCGCCGGGCGGCTGGCGTGCTTCCGCGACGCAGTGGAGGCGGTCGGCGCGCCGTGCTATCTGATGCGGGGGACGGACTTCTTCGCGACTTCCGAGATGCGCGACCTGGAAGCGCTGATCCGCTGCCTCGCCCGGCCGTTCTCGGATCGCCGGGCGGTGGAACTGCTCCGGTCCCGCTTCTTCGCGGTCCCGGCCGAGGGGCTGGTGCGGCTGCGGCGCGCAGCGGCGTCGGAGACCCCGTTCGCGGACCTCCTGCGGGGGGCGCCCCTGGATCCATCGAAGGCGCTGCCGGAGGATCTCGATCCGATTTCCCGGGAGCGGCTGGAGCGGGCCCGGATGCAGGTTCCCGGCTGGATCGCCCTCGCGCGGGAATTCTCCCCGACGCGGACGGTTGACCGCGTCCTCGAAGAGACCGACTACGCGGCGCGAGCGATGGCCTCGGCCCGGGGCCCGGTGGAGGGGGAACAGACGCGGGCGAACCTCGGCCGCGCCCGCGAGATGCTCGCGGCTCTCGCGCGGGGAGGCTTCACGGGCTTCGAGAACCTCGCGGAGCGGGTCGCGGCCGCCTCGCAGGGAAACGTCACCGAGGCGCCGGTCGAGACCGACCGGGCGGTGCAGGCGCTCACGATCCACGCCGCCAAGGGGCTCGAGTTCGATCACGTGTTCCTCGTGGACATGAACGCCCCCGGCGGGAGCGACCGGGGCATGCTCCGCGTTCGCGAGGCGGAGGACGGGAACTGGAGCATCGCGCTGGTGAAGAAATCCAGCCGATGGGCGGTGGAGGACGGCGGGCGCGCCGAGTCGGAGGAGCGCCGCTGCCTCTACGTGGCGATGACCCGGGCGAAGCAGTCCCTCACGCTCTCGTGGCATACCCGGTTCAAGAAGAACGGCGACCCGTATGCCCCGCGGGGACTCACGCGATTCCTGTCCGGAGAGCTCTACCGCGAGGCCTCCCGAGCCGGTCGGAAGGCCGCGGACCCGGCGACCGAGCGGAAACCCGAGTCCATCGTGTGGGAAGACCAGGAAATCGAGGTGCTGGCCTGCCCTCTGGGACAGAATCCGGCAACGACCGCCGACTCGGCGCGCTGATGTCGTCCGCGGCAGCCGAACGCCGCGAGGCCGCGGCGGTCCGAACCCTCGCCCACACGCTGTTCCACCGCAGCGACGCCCGCGGCGAGGCGCCGGACCTCGGGACCGCGCGGCGCCTCGTGGATGAACGTCTGGCGCCCGGCGCCGAACGCCGCGAACGGGTCGCCGCAGAGGCGCTCCGGCTCGCGCTCGCCGGACTCGCCCAGAGGAGCCGGGGCGGCCGGCTCGCCGGCCGGATGCGCTCGGGGCTCCGCGCCGCCGTGCCGCGGCGCGACGGAAGCGCGCGATCCGTGTGGATCCCCACCGTGGTGCACCACCCCGATGACTCGCTCTCGGTCGTCGCGTTCGCCCCCGACGGCGACGACACCGCGACCCGCCGGGCCCGGAGCGCCGGCTACGCCGCCCGGATGCTCTTCGGTCGGCGGGTCCGGGCGGTAGTGGTCCACCCGGACGGACGCGTGCGGGAGCTTCCCTCGGGGCGGCACCCGACGCGCCCTCGGTGGCGGCGCTCGAAGCGCTGATCGAGCGGGCCTATTCGGGCGCGTAGGCGGGGCCCCGGAGCGCCCGCCCGGGAAGCGCTCCGGTGACCTCCCCTTCATCCACGACCGGGACGCCGTTCACGAGCACGTAGCGCATCCCGACGGAGTAGTGGAACGGATCCTCGAAGGTGGCGAGCCCTTCGATGGTTTCCGGATCGAAGATGGCGAGGTCCGCGAAGTGGCCCTCCACGAGCAGGCCGCGATCCTCCAGCCCGAGGATTTCGGCCGGGAGACCGCTCAGTTTCCGGATCGCCTCCTCCCAGGCGAGAAGCCCTTCCTCGCGCACGTAGGTCCCGAGGAGGCGCGGCACCGTCCCGAGATGACGGGGGTGGACGAGCGGCGGCAGGTTCTCCGACGCCAGGTCCAGCGCGCCGCCGTCGGTGCCGCCCGCCACATACGGCTGGGCCAGAACCTGCCGAAGGGTCTCCTCCTCGTTGTTCCAGTCGATCACGATGCCGCGACCCTCGTGCTCCAGCACGACGTCCATGAAGACCTCTTCCGGCGGCTGCCCCCGGATCTCGGAGACCTCCTCGACCAGCTTTCCGTTGACCTCCGGATCCTCGACGCCGAGGCGGACCCGATGCCAGCCGATGTTCGCCAGATACGGGGGTTCGGTCACGAAGTCGCCGGCGATCCGCTTCCGCGCCTCCGGATCCCGGAGGCGGTCCAGCATCGCGTCCCGTCCGCCCTCCTGGGCCCACGCCGGGATGTAGCTGGAGAGCCCGGTGATGCCCCATGTGTAGGTGTAGCTGTCGCCGGTGACTTCCATGCCGCGCTCCCGCGCCTCGGCGATGATCCCGAGGAACGTGTCCGCCTCGGTCGAGGAGGTCGAGTTCAGGTGGAAGAAGTGGACGCGCGCGCCAGCCCGCTCTCCGATGGCGAGAGCCTCCCGGATCGCCTCGGGATCGGTGCCGTTCATCGTGCGGGCGTGGTTCGCGAACAGGCCTCCCACCGCCGCCGCCTCCCGCGCGATGGCGGCGAGTTCCTCCGTGGACATGTAGATGTTGGGCACGTAGCTGAGTCCCGCCGAGACCCCGAACGCGCCTTCCCGCATCGCCTGCCGGGTGAGTTCCAGCATGGCCTCGAGCTCTTCGGCCGTGGGTTCGCGATCCTCGTAACCCATCACGAAGGCGCGGACCGACCCGGAGCCGACATAGGACGCCACGTTGATCGAGACGCCCACGTCCTCGACGTAGTCGAGAAAGCCGCCGAGCGTGTCCCACTTCCCCTCGAGTTCCGCCGGGAGGCGGCTCTCGATCCGCCCGCCGAGGGGGCCCATCGAGGTCGTCTCTCCGTACACCTCGGTCGTGAGTCCCTGGAGGGCGAACGACGGCCCCCGCCCGCCGTTCAGGAGCCGGCCAACCTCCGAATGGCTGTGCATGTCCATGAAGCCGGGCGCGACGTAGAGCCCCTCCGCCTCGATGGTCCGCTCGGCCCGGCCCCCGATCTCGCCGATCGCCGCGATGCGGTCGCCGCGGATCGCGACGTCGCCGACGACGCCCGGCGCTCCGGTTCCGTCGAACACGGTCCCGCCGCGAATCAGGAGGTCGTACTCGGGCGGGCCGCACGCCAGCGCGACGAGAAGCAGAAGGCCGAATGGCGCGTAGCGGGTCCGCATGGGCATCCTCCCGGACCGCGGGCGCAGTCCGGTCCCGATCCTATGCGAGCGCCGCTCCCCTCCGGGCGCTGCGAAGTTCCGGCTATTCGCAGCGGACGGCTCGGGGCGGCGAGTCGAGGCAGAGGATGTTCTGGGTCCGCCCCTGGGCGATCCGCGCGCACGCGCCGGTGACGGCGGCTCGGATCGCGTCCGGCTCCGTCGCGCCGCGGGCGGTCACGGTCGCTTCCCGCCCGTTCATCACCATCGTCACCTCGCACCGCTCCTCCCCCATCCGGAGCGTGGAGACGACGAGCGCGCCCGCGAGCGCGAGGAAGGCGGCGAACGCGATCCAGCCGGCGCGCCGGATCCGGCGGCGACGGTCGGTCACGCCGGATCCCGGAGGATCGGGCGGGTGAGGCAGGTCGGGCCGCCCGATCCGTTGGCGCTGATCTCGTCCCCGACGTAGGTCAGAACCCGGAACCCGGCGTCGCGGAGCCGCTCGTTCGTCCGCGGGTTCGCCTCGAGCGCGAGCATCGCGCGATCCCCGAGCGCGAGCACGTTCGCCGCCATCGTGTCGCGCTCCTCCTCCACGATCGGAATCCGGGTGAAGCCCCGGTCCCCGAGGAGCCGCAGCGTGGAGACGGCGAGGTAGTGCGGATCGGCGAGCAGGGTCGTTCGATCGAGCACGCTCAGGAGCGACATGAGATGGAGGCAGGCACCGGGCCCGTTGCCGTGGGGGAGCGGGGCGGAAACGACCTCCACGCCGTCTTCGGCGACGAGAGCCTGGAGCTGGCGGATCCCCTCGGAGTTCGTGCGGTATCCCTCGCCCGCGAGGATCGTGAACGAATCGAGCCAGACGAGGTCGCCCCCTTCGGCCAGCCCGGGGGGCTCGATGGTCCCGACGACCGGGATCCCGGCCTCTTCGCAGAGCGCCCGGTGGAACGCCGGCTCCGCCCGGCGGGCCCGCTTTCCCATCCGCATCAGGATCATCCCCCGCGCCGTCGGGAACGAGGCGTCGTGGCAGTAGGTCGCGTCCGGGGTCAGTCCGGCAGCGTCGGCCGAAGGGCCGGCGTCCAGCACCTCGACCCCGAATCCGGTGAGGATGCGCCGGAGTTCCCGGTGCTCCCTCGCCGCGGCCAGACCGTCCGGGGGGCGGAAGTAGCCGAGCCCGCGCCACCCGGCGTCCGGGCCCCACCCGCAGATCGCGGGTTCCACGAGGAGCACGCGGCGCAGACGGCCGCACATGCTCGGCGCGGCCGAGACGGGCGGCGATTCGGCGGCCAGGACGCTCACGAACCGCGAACCCTATCCCCGAAGCCCAGCAAACCGGCCGGCCGACCGCCCGCGCGCCCGTCGGCCCCGGTATTCTCGCCGGTCCGGAGGTTTCGCCCGTGCCCGACCGTCTGTTCCGTTGTCGCCCCCTGCTCCCGGCCCTTCTCGCCGCCGCTCTGACCCCGGTCGCCTGCGCGCAGCCGCCCGAGCCGCTCCCGGGCGTCACCGCGTTCACCGGCGTCGCCCTCTGGGACGGAACCGGAGCCGGGCTCATCGAGGACGCGGTCCTCCTCGTGGACCGGGGCATGATCACCGCCGTCGGCCGCGCCAGCGACGTCGAGATTCCGGCCGGGGCCGCCCGCGAGGATCTCACCGGAAAGACGATCGTCCCCGGCCTGGTCAATGCGCATGGTCACGTCAGCGACGTGCTCGGCCTCGAGGGCGGCCACTACACGCGGGAGAACCTGCTCCGGCAACTCGCGCTCTACGCCCGTTACGGGATCACCAGCATCGCCTCGCTCGGCGGCGACGGCGCCGAAGCCGCCGCGCTTCGGGACGAGCAGGACGAGACCCTCGACCGCGCCCGGATCTGGATCGCCGGCGAAGTCATCTCTTCCGGCACGCCCGAGGAGGCCGAGGCCTCGGTGGAGCGCAGCCTCGCCCTGCCCGCGGACTTCCTCAAGATGCGGGTGGACACGAACCTGGGGGCGAACGAGCGGGTCTCTTCCGAGACGATCCAGCGGGTCATGGAGCTCGGCGAAGAGGCCGGCAAGCGGGTCACGACCCACATCTTCTATCTCGACGACGCCAAGGAGGTGCTGCGCGCCGGATCGGGGCTCATCGCCCACAGCGTCCGCGACCAGCCGGTGGACCAGGAGTTCCTCGACCTGATGGCGGAGACCGGCGTCTGCTACGTCCCGACGCTCGTCCGCGAGATCTCCACCTTCGTGTACGGGGACATTCCGGAGTTCTTCGACGATCCGTTCTTCCTGAAGGACGCCGATCCCGCCGTGATCGAGGAGCTCGGCGATCCCGAGCGGATGGCCGCGGTGGCGGCGAGTCCGGCCGCGCAGGGGTACCGGGAGGCCTATCCCACCGCGATGGCGAACCTGAAGGTCGTGGCGGACGCGAGGATCCCGATCGCCTTCGGCACCGACACCGGGCCCGCCGGCCGCTTCCAGGGGTACTTCGAGCACATCGAAACCGCCGAGATGGCCGAGGCGGGACTGACCGCCGAGCAGATCCTCCGTTCGGCGACCGGCGACGCGGCTGCGTGTCTCGATCTGGAAGGCGTCGGAACCCTCGAGCCGGGGAAGTGGGCCGACTTCATCGTGCTCGACGAGAACCCGCTCGAGGACATCGCCGCCCTTCGCTCGATCTCCCGGGTGGTCATCGCCGGGAACCCGGTTCCGGGGAGCGAGGCGAACTGAGCCAGCCCGAGGGAGAACTGGCCCGGCGCGCGGGCAAGGGGCGCGCCGCGCAGCAGCGTTTCGTCAGGCGCCGCCACCAGCGCGCTCGTCCCGGGCACAAACCCCGGCTACCCATCCGCCCGGTTCCCGAACGGCTCGTCCCTCGCGCTCCAGCTTGCGGAGCCCCGAAGTGAGCGCCGCGAGGGCGAGACGCCGCACCGGCCCGTCGGCAGGCACCTCGGCCACCGGATAGACCTTCGCGGCGAGCGCGCCGAGGCTGCGGGGCTCGGCCCCGAGCGCCGCCACCAGGCTCGCCTCGCGCGCCTCGCGATGGCGAAGCTGCTTCTCGAGGAGTCGCTTGCCGGGAACGACCGCCGGGCCGTGCGCCGGGAGCACCGGACCGCGACAGTCGGCGGCGAGACGGCCCAGCGACTCCATGTAGAGGCCGAGATCACCGTCCTCCGGCGGGATCAGGATGGACGAGAGCGACGAGACCAGGTCCCCGGCGAGAACCGCCCCGTAGCGGTTCTCCTCGAAGGCGAGGTGGCCCGGGGCGTGCCCGGGCGTGAAGCGGACGACGAGCCGCCAGTCGGCGGATCCGTCCGGGGCCTCGCCGAGCGGCAGCGCTTCGCCTCCGGTCAGCGGCATCGGGCGGGAGACCGGGGGCAACCGCGCCAGCGTCTCCGGGTGGGCGCCGACCGGAGTCCGGTAGCGCTCCGCCGCTTCGAGGACCGAACCGGTGTGGTCCGCGTGGTGGTGGGTGACCAGTACGCCGTCGAGCTTCGCCCCGCCCTCGGCGAGCAGCCGGTCCACTCGCGCGAACAGCGCCCGCCGCTCGTCGGGATCCTCCGGCGCCGGATCCACCAGGTAGCGGCGCCTGCCCCCGACGAGGAGCGCATTCGTGTGGGTCGCGGGCGGCAGGGTGCGGGTCCGGCAGGCGATCAGCGCCACCCCGGGCCACGGCCGGACCCAGGGCGCGACGCCGGGCTCCCGACGGCCCGAATCCCGGTTGCGTTTCCGGTAGGCGGCGGCGTCCGTCGTCCACCGCTCGAGCAGACCGATCACCGGCGGCGCCAGCGGCAGCGCCCCGGCGGTCCAGCGCTCGAGGGCGGCCTCCGGCGCGACCAGCGCCGATTCCACGATCTCTCCGGGCCAGATCGCCGGCGCTTCGCCGGCTGGCAGCGGCATCCGGTAGAAGGTTGTCGCGAACCGGAACGGCGCCCACGCCGGGGTGACCCGTTCGGCGACGGGAACGAAGTCGGAGGCGCGGAGGCGGGCCCCGGTCCGGCCGGCGACCCGGGCGAACCCGAAGTCGCCGGCGAGGAGGCCCCGCCGCAGCTCCTCGCGGAGGGAGGCCGGAACGCGGGCGCGGGTGCGGGCGAGGAGCACGCCGGTCTCCTCGAAGACCTCCCGCACCGCCGCGACGATGGACGCCGCGCCCGCCCGGTCCGAGATCCCCTCGACCGCAACTTCGGCGTCGTCCCGGCTCACCTTCCCGCCCGGGAACGCCCACAGACCGGGAAACGCCCGCAACCCGGGGGAGCGGCGCACGAGGAGGACGCGCGGCCCGACGGTCAGGATCACCGCGGCGGCGGACCGCGGCGCGCGACGGGAACCGGGGCTCAGGATGGCGCGGGGGCGGCGGACGTCGGGCCGCCCTCGCGAATCAGCGCCTCGATCTCCCCGTCGCGGAGAACCCGGTCCGTCTCCTTGGCGGCGCGGAAGATGCGGTGCTTCAGATCGTCGGTGGGCTCGTAGCCGCGCTGCTCCAGCCAGTACACGACATTCGAGAGGCCGCTCATCGGCCCGACCTCCACCCGCTGGCGGAGCCCGTAATCCCCGGCGGGCACCCCGGAATACACCCGGTCGGCGAGCCAGTCGTCGCCCTTGGCCATCGCCTTGATGATGGCGGCGGCGTGGACGCCGGTGCCGGTGCGGAAGGCGTCCTGCCCGACGACCGGATATCCGGGCGGAATGGCCACCCCGGTCGCCTCGGCGACGACGCGGCAGTACTCGCGGAGGCTCGAGAGGTCATTCGTGATCCACCCGAGCAGTTTCAGGTTCACGAGGAGCTGGTCCATGGGCGTGTTGCCGCACCGCTCGCCGATCCCGATCGCGGTGCCGTGGACGCAGTCGGCGCCCGCCTCGATCGCAGTCAGGCTGTTCGGCACCGAGAGTCCGCGGTCCCGGTGCCCGTGCCAGTCGAGCTGCACCTCCTCGCCGGACGCCGCGATCACCTCGCGCACGAAGCGGAGCAGCCGGGTGACCCCGTCCGGCGTGGCGTGGCCCACCGTGTCGCAGACGACGACGCGCCGGGAACCGGCCTCGATGGCGGCGGTGTAGAGCCGGCGAACGCTCTCGGGATGGGCGCGGGTCGTGTCTTCGGTGACGTACATCGGCGGAACCCCGTGTTCCGCGGCCCACGAGACCGCCCGCTCGGTGTGGCGGAGCAGGAGATCCAGATCCCAGTCCTCGGCGTACTGCCGGATCGGGCTGGAGCCGATGAACATCGCGACTTCGATGGGGATGCCGACGCGGTCGGACACCCGGGCGATCGGCTCGATGTCGGAGACCAGCGTCCGCGCCGCGCAGTTCGGCCGGATCCGCATCCGGTTGTCGGCGATCTCCCGGGCGAGGTGGAAGACCTGTTCCTCCATGTGCGGCCCGGCGGCGGGGAGGCCGATGTCGGCCGAGGCGATCCCGAGATCCTCCATGCAGTGGAGGACCTCGATCTTCCGGTCCAGCGAAGGCGAGACGACCGACGGGCTCTGCAATCCGTCGCGGAGCGTCTCGTCGTTCAGCAGGACCGGCTTCGGCGGGAACCAGGCGCTCGCCGGGTCCGGCCGATTCCAGTCGTAGATCAGGGCCTCGCCGGAAAACGCGGGCTCTCCGGGAGAGCTGGCGAAGTCGGCCCCGTCGCCCACGCTCAGACGCCCGGGATCTGGGCCCCGATGGCGTGGAACCCGCTGTCCACATGGAGGACTTCGCCGGTGATCCCGCGGGACAGGTCCGAGACGAGAAACGCGGCCGCGTCTCCCACTTCGAGCGGGTCGGTGCCCGCCCGGAGCGGGGCGTAGGTGCTGTAGTGAGTCAGCATCTTGCTGATGCCGGAGACCGCCGACGCCGCCAGCGTCCGCGCCGGGCCCGCCGAGATCGCGTTCACCCGAACGCCCCGGGGACCGAGGTCGGCGGCGAGGTAGCGCACCGAGGACTCGAGCGCCGCCTTCGCCACCCCCATCACGTTGTAGTGGGGGACGGCCCGCTCGCCACCGAGATAGCTCAGCGTCACCACGGAGCCACCGCCTTCGGCCTCGAGGAGCGGGCCGAACCGCTGCGCCAGCGCGGTGAGCGAATACGCCGAGATGTCGAGCGCGATGCCGAACCCCTCGCGGGAAGTCGAGACGAAGTCTCCCGTGAGATCCGTCCGGACGGCGAACGCAACCGAGTGGACCAGGAAATCGAGCCCGCCCAGCCCGTCCATGATCGTGTCCCGGGCGGCGTCGAGCGACTCCTCGTCGGCGACATCCAGCGGCAGCGTGATCGCGCCGGGGATCTGCGCCGCGAGCGGCTTCACGTTCCGAGCGAGTCGCTCGCTCTGGTAACTCAGGGCGAGTTGCGCGCCCTCGCGGGCGGCGGATCGGGCGATCCCCCACGCCAGCGACCGGCGGTTCGCGACCCCCACGATCAGGCCGCGCTTTCCTTCGAGCAGCATGGCCGGAATCCTACCCCGGATTCCTCCTGCCTCCGTTGACCGTGTCCGGCCCGAGATGACCCGGCGGGACGGCCGCCTGAATCGCCGGACCGCGGGGGCATCCCCGAGTCAGCCCGGTCGGGCAGACCCGTTCGCCACGGTGGGAGACCCAGACTCCCTGCGCACCGGATCCGTAGCGCCCATTGCTTCGGCGTACTGCGCGAGATCGAGGATCGCATCCTCCCCGCCTGGCGGGCCGACGAGCTGGGCGCCGAGCGGCATCCCGGCTCGGTCGCGGCCGGAGGGGAGGGCGAGCGCGGGGAAACCCGTCAGATTGAAAGGCGCCACAAAGCGCATGAAACCGGTGCGGAGCGGCTCGCCGGTAGGGAGGAGGGGCTCGCCGGCCGGGGTGGCGCCCGCCGGGACCGAAGGCGTGATGAGCGCGTCGAACCCGACGAACGCCCGCCGGAAGGCCTCCGTGACCACCCGCCGGACCTTCAGCGCGGTGAGGTAGTCCGAGGCGGTGAGGCGCGCGCCCACCTCGAGGAGCAGCCGGACCTCGGGGCTGATGTCGTCGGGCCGCTGCTCGAGCCGCCGCGCGTGGAAACGGGCCGCTTCGGCGAACGCGATCGCGCTGCGGGCGGGCCCGGCGAGCTCCACCTCGGGGATCTCGAACGGAACCGGCTCGGCGCCGATGCTGGCCAGGGCATCGAGCACGCGGTCGGTGGCAGCTCGCGCTTCTGGCGCCAGGCCGGAGAAGAAGTGGTTCCGCGGAACTCCGATGCGGACACCGAGCAGTGGCGCGAGACCGTGGTTGGGGAGCGGTTTGCCGTCCCAGTTGGGGGCGAACTTCGCCGGACCGGGACTGCGTGGCTCGAGCGCCCGCCACAGCCGGTCCAGATCCGCCGCCGTGCGCGCCATCGGTCCGACGTGGTCGAGGCTCCACGAGAGCGCGGTGACGCCTGCGCGGGAGACGGCGCCGTAGGTCGGCTTGAGGCCGAAGATCCCGGTGAGCGCCGCCGGAATCCGGATCGAGCCACCGGTATCCGTGCCGAGCGAGCCGTAGCCTGCCCCCACCGCGACGGCCGCGGCCGACCCGGAGGACGAGCCGCCGGGGATCCGGTCCGGATCGCAGGGGTTCTTCGTCCGGCCGAACGTGGGGTTCCCCCCGTGGACCCCGAACGCGAACTCGACCAGGTTCGTCTTGCCGAGGAGCACCGCGCCCGCCGCTTCGAGCGCTTCCCAGGCCGGAGCGCTGGTCGCCGCCATCCGAGGGAACTTCGAGCCCGAGGTCGTGGGCAGCCCGCGAACATCCACGATGTCCTTCACGGTGAGCGGCACGCCGCAAAGCGGTCCGTCGCCCTCCGCGTCGCGTTCCCGGGCCTCCTCCACCGCCTCGGCGCGCACCAGGAGGAAGGCGTTCAGGTCGGAGGCCTCGCGGGCCCGGTCGAGCGCATCCTCGACGAGCTCCACCGCGGACACCTCGCCAGTGCGCACCGCCTCCGCCGCAGCCACCAGACTCCCGGGCGAAGCGGCGCCATCCGGCGGTCCGGGCGTTCGGGTCAGGACCGGCCCGGAAGCGGCGGCGAGCTGCCCGGCGGTGAGCGGCTCGGGGGGATCCGGAAGGCGGTCCAGCAGCAGCCCGATCCGCCGGAGTTCCCGGCGCAGCGCCTCGGTGCGTTCGCCGACGAGATCCGGGGTCATTCTGTCCACGGGGCTCCCGACGCGGGTCCGCCGCCCGTCACCGCCGTCCCCCGAGCACGCGACCCGGCAGCGTCACGAGGGAACGGAGCAGCCCGAATGCCCCGTCCACCGCGATCCCCACCAGGCGGAACGGGAGCAGCAGGAGCCAGACGACGGGGTAGAGGACCAGCGCGAGAAGCGCCACCGGCCAGCAGACGATGAGCAGCAGCAGCCACAGAAGGAACGACGCCATCGAGCCCGAAGACTAGTCGGGATTCCTCGTGCCCACCCCGAGCGGGAGGATGGCGGGTTTCCCCCGGACCGGGGCTTCCTCCGCCCGGGCCAGGCCGGCGATGTCCGTGTCCCCGGCGGCGAGGCGCAGGAGATCTGTCTCCCCGGCGGCGAGGCGCAGGAGATCTGTCGCATCGGCGACCGGCACATCCAGCTTCCGGGCCCGCTTCAGCTTGGAGCCGGCCGCGGCGCCGGCCACGAGCAGCGAGGTGCGGCTGCTCACCGACGAGACGACCCGCCCGCCGTGTCGCTCGATCAGCTTCCGGGCCGCCGCCCGCGTCATTCCCGGCAGCCTCCCGGTCAGCACGATCCGCAATCCTTCGAGGGTCGCCTCGCCGGTCTCCTCCCACTTCGGGCGCACGCCGAGACGCGCGAGTCGGGCCAGCTCCGCCCGGTTCCCGGGATCGGCGAAGAAACCCGACACCGCATCCGCCACCTGTTCGCCGATCTCGTGGACGGCGAGGAGCGTTTCCCTCGACGCCTGTTCGAGCCGCTCCACGGAGCCGAACCGGGCCGCGAGCACCCGCGCCACGTGCTGGCCGACATGCGCGATCCCGAGCGCGAACAGGAACCGGTCGAGACGGATGGCGCGGCTCGCCTCCAGCTCCCGGAGCAGGTTGTCCGCCGACTTGCGGGCGAACGGACGCCGCCGCCGCTCGGGGAGGGCGAGCAGGTGCTTCGCTTCGAGGCGGAACAGGTCCGCGGGCCGGCGGACCGTCCCGGCGCGGACCAGATCCGCCACCACCGTCTCGCTGAGACCGGGCAGATCGAGCGCCTCGCGCCGGGCGAGTCGGACGAGGCAGGCGACCAGAGCCGCGCGGCGCCACCGGTACGGCTCCGGGAGCGCGCCGGGCGGCTCCGGCCAGACTTCCGCCTCGGCGAGATCCGCGAGCAGAGCGCGGGTCGCCGGGCGGGAGAGGGCTCGCTGGACTCCCTCCGCCCGCGCCGCGCCGACCGCCGCCACCAGCGCCCCGGGATCGCCGGAGATCTCCCCGAAACCGGAGAAACGGGCCGCCATGGCCCGCGCCGACTTCGGCCCCACGCCGGGGAGGCCGATGCCCACGAGAACCCGGTCGAACGGCGCCGGGCGGGCGGCGGCGAGACTCCGGACGAGCCCGTCGGCGCGCGAGCCGTCGAACGGGTGGCCGGCGGGCTGCGCCGGGACGGCGAGCAGATCCTCCCGGGTGAGTCGGTAGAGGTCGGCGGGACGACGGATCCGGCCGAGATCCACGAGCAGCTCGATCAGCTCCTCCCCGAGCGACTCGATCTCCATCGCGCCCTTGCCGACGAAGTGGACCAGCCGGGCCTTGCGCTGCGCCGGGCAATCCCATCCGCCGGAGCAGTAGTGGTTCGCCCCCTCCGCCCGAACCGGACGGTCGCATTCCGGGCAGGCCGTGGGCAGCGTCCAGGCCGGGTCGCGAGGATGCTCGCCCGCCGCCGCCAGGCCGACGACCTGCGGGATGACGTCCCCGGCGCGCTGGATCCGGACCCGGTCTCCGGGGAAGACGCCGAGTCCCTGGACCTGCCCCTCGTTGTGGAGGGTGGCGCGGCTCACCGTCACGCCCGCGACCGTCACCGGCGCCAGATGCGCCACCGGGGTCAATTTCCCGGTCCTCCCGACCTGGACGCCGATCTGGAGGAGCCGGGTCTCGGCGGACTCCGGGGGGAACTTGAAGGCAGCCGCCCAGCGCGGGCTGCGGGACCGCTCCCCCAGCTCGCGCTGATCGCGGACCCGGTCCAGCTTGACCACGACCCCGTCGAGTTCGACCGGCAGCCGCTCTCGCGCCGCGAGAAGCCGCGCGTGGTAGGCGACGGCGTCCTCGGCGCGGCGGCCGGTGGTCCAGAACACGTCGGTGACTCCGGGCGCCGCCTCCGGACCGGGCGCGCCCGCCTCGGCCTCGGGGGCGACCTCGGGGGCAACCAGGAAGCCGAATCCGGCGAGCGCCCGGAGCGCCGCCGCCTGGGTGGCGGGACGAGGCAGGCCAGCCGACTCCCAGAGGAGGATCTCGTAGGCATAGAGCGCCAGCGGACGGCGGGCGGCGACGGATGGATCGAGCTGACGCAGGGAGCCGGCTGCCGCGTTCCGGGGGTTCTTGAACGGTTCCTCGCCGCGCTCCACGAGCTGGCGATTCATCCGCTTCCAACCGGCCACCGGCAGCACCGCCTCGCCGCGCACCGCGAGCCGGTCCGGCGCCGGCCCGCCCCGCAGCCGGAGCGGGAGCGAGCGGATCGTCCGGAGGTTCGAGGTGATGTCCTCACCGACGCGGCCGTTGCCCCGGGTCGCTCCCCGCCACAGCGCCCCGTCGCGGTACTCGAGCGCCACCGCGAGTCCGTCGAACTTCGGCTCGAAGCACCAGGCGAAATCGTCTCCCCCGAGTTCCCGTTCGGCGCGGGAGACGAAGGCCCGCAGCGCCTCTTCGTCCGCAAGGCTCTCGAGCGACAGGAGCGGCGCCGGATGTCCGACCTCGGCGAACGCCTCGCTCACTTCGCCGGGGACCCGCTGGGTCGGGGAGTCGGGGGTCCGGAGCGAGGGATGCAGACGCTCCAGCTCCGTCAGCTCCCGGAACAACCGGTCGTAGTCGTCGTCGGAGATCTCCGGCCGATCGAGCAGGTAGTAGAGCCGGTCGTGCCGCCGGATCTCGGCGACGAGGCGTTCGTGGCGGGCGGCCGCCGCGTCCGGCACGCTCATCCCGCGAATCAGGTCGGCTGGCCCGTGGCGCGCCGCTTCCGGCGACCGGCCCGGCGGCGGACGAACGCGGCGGCGCGGTCCGTGAGCCAGCGCGCCCACGGCAGATCGCGGGACAGGAGCGCGAGTCCGCCCAGGATCATGAGAACGCCCTGGAGCACCGGCAGGAACAGGCCGATGACGCCCAGGAAGAGGAGGAGGAAGCCGAGTCCGATCCGCACCAGGCGGAAGAGGCCGCCGAGAATGGACCGCGGCATTCCGCGCCGCCCGGGCTCGCCGGGCCGCTCCCGGGGATAATGCGATTCTCGCCCGCCCGGGGCCCGGCCCTCCATCGCCGTCAAGTTAGCACCCCGCGGTCGCCGCCACCCGATGAAGAACCGACCCGGCGTCGCCACCGTCCCGCAAGCGGTTGCGGTCTTTCTGGGGGCTCTGGCCACGATCGTCGCGATCGGCGTGTTCGTGGCGCGGACCGGGCTTCCCATCGAGTTCGCCATCCTCGCCACCCCGGCGGCGGCGCTGCTCGTCGCGGTCGGCGCGGTGCGGCTGTTCCGACTGCGGCCCACCGGGGCGCTCCAGCTTCGACCGGCGAAGAACACGCATCTCCTTCTGTCCATTCCGGCCGCACTCGCGCTGTTCGTCGTGAGCGATCAGCTCTCCAGCCTGAGCCAGCAGCTCGTGCCGATCGACGAGGAGACCCTGCGGGCGCTCAACGAGATGGTTCGCGCGGACGGATGGATGTCGTGGGTCGTTCTGATCGGAGGGGTCGGGTTCGGGGCGGCGATCTCGGAGGAGTTGCTGTTTCGGGGCGTGATCCTGACCGGACTGGCGCACCGGCTCGGCCGCGGAATGGCGATCCTGCTCTCGGCGCTCATGTTCACCGTGATGCACGGCCTGCTGCTGCCGAACTACTTCGTCGCGGGCGCCGTGCTGGGGTTCGTTGCCCTGACGACCCGGAGCATCCTCGTTCCGATCTCGATCCATTTCTTTCACAACCTGACGGCGCTCCTGCTGGTCAACCTCGCCGACCTCGAAACGCTCGGCGACCCCGTCTGGATCCCGGCGGGCATCCTCGTCCCCGCGATCCTGATCTTCGGGATCTCGCTCTGGATCTACGGCCGCGACCCGGTGACGCGAACGAAGCGAAAGGCGGCTGCTGCGGGCCGAGCCGCCTCGCCGGGCCACGACGCCTGGCTCCCCTCCCCCCCGCCGGGGACTCTCGCCGTGGGCCGGGAGCTGCGTTCCGTCCCGCGCGGCCGACGCCGCTTCGGCCTGGTGGTCCTCGCCGGGTCGCTCGTCTTCGGACTGGCGATCACAGCCGGCCTGTTCCTGCTCCTCGGCTACCTCGCGAACCCGGGTTCCCACCGGGCGGCCGCGATCGAGACGATGCGCCGCATCTCGATCGAAGCGCTGGCGGAGAGCGCGGGACCGCGGGAGGGCGAAGTGGAAGCGGCGTTCGAGTCCCTCGACGAGCTGAACCGGGAGGGGCGGGTCGGTTTCGGAGGGATCTGGCGGACGGCCCGAGTCGTGACCTCGGCCACCCGCGACGGCGACTTCGGCGACGGCGATGTGGACCTGCTGCTCATGACGGTGGGCGCGATCCGGAGCGAGGCCCCGCCGCGTCCCCCACCGACGGACTGAGCTGGCAGACACCCGACGCCGGCGACCCCGAGCGCCCCTTCGAGGAGTTCGGCGAGGTCGGGGACGCCTGCGATCCGGTCGAGGCCCCCGAACGCGGCGACGGATCCGTAGCGCGCCAGCGAGGAGGGAAGCGGGTCATGGGCAACCAGGCGATCCGTTGGCGCCCCCGCTGGCGCGTTTGCCCGGTCGCATGGAGCGCCGGGGCAGTGGTATGGAACGCCGGGCTCCAGACCGGCACATTGCCGGCGCGCCGGGCCGGTTCTCGCGGTAGCGGCCCCGCCCGGCACATTGCCGGCGCGCCGGGCCGGTTCTCGCGGTAGCGGCCCTGCCCGGCACGCACCGGCTGCCGGCCTCCGCCGGCTCTCCCGGTACGGACCCGGCGCCGAGCGAAGCGAACACCATGCGCTGTCTGGAAATTGCCGCTCTGGAGAACCCCTACCGGGAGCACCGGGGCGCTCCATAGAAATTGCCGCTCTGGAGAGCGGCGCTCCATAGGACTTGTCACTCTGGAGCGTGGCTGTCCAGAGCTACATGCCCCAGACGGTGACGGCTCCGGCCTCGGACCCCTCCTCGCGCCGGAAGATCCGCTCCTCCCGGCTCCGGCCCTCCCGGAGGTCGAACACCACCAGGTGTCCCGCCTCGGTCCCGGCCCGGTCCATGTACGCCCGGGTCTGCCGCACCCCCTCCCGGATCGTCCGGCCGGGGTGGGTTCTCACGACCTTGCACTCCACCACCGTCTTCTCCTCCATCCCGTTCGACGGCCAGACCACCACCAGGTCCACCCGGCCCCGCCCCAACCCATACTCCCGCTCGATCCTCCCCCCGCTGTTCAACACCCGCTGCAAATACGCCTGCAGCCTGCGGCCCCGCCTCCCGGTAGTCGAACCGATCCACCCAGTGTTCCGCGTTCTCCCGGAAGAACTGCTGGAAACCCCGCAGCAGCGCAGCCACATCCAGGGACCCGTCCTCCCGGATGTACCACGCCGGCTTCAGCGCGATGCTCACCTGCTTCGCCCAGGTCAGCTCCCGCGGGATCACCTCCGCGTAGATCGGGTTCGCGACCGCGATCTGCCCCCCCGCTGTCGTGACCAGCCCCAGGTCGCGGACATACTCCAGGTCGGCGGGCGGAATCCCTCCGGGGGAGGATCCGGTCAGGATCGGCTCGATGACCCGTTGCACCCGCGGCTCTCCCAGCTTGTCGGCGAGCTGGTCGAGATGGGTGTCCCGACGCAGGATCAGCGCCTCCCGCGCCGTGAGAACCATCTCCTTCGTCACCGTCCGGCTCCGATTCCGGGCGTCCCGGTTCCGGAAGCACACCTGGTAGGCCAGCGCGTTCACCAGCCACGGCTGTCCTCTCGTCTCCTCCCACACCGCCGCCAGCGCCCCCTCCGTGAACGCCTGCCCCGTCTCCTCCGTGTGCTGGGTGAGAAGCGTCCGCACCTCCTCCTCGCCGAAGTCGCCGAGACGGAGGGACTCCGCCTTGATGTTGAAGGCGCTCCCCCCGGTGATCACCTCCTTCTCCGAACTCGCGTGGATCCGGTAGTCCCGCACATCCCGCACCCCGCACAGCACCACGCTCGACGGAAACCGCTCCGGCCGCTTCGGATAACCCGAACGCAACTGCCGCAGCACCGAAATCAGGCTGTCCCCCACCAGAGCGTCCACTTCGTCCAGCAGCAGAACAAGCGGTTTCGCCGCGGCCGCCGTCCAGCGCACGAGCGCCGTCCGGAGCGCATCGTGCGGCCCCGAGGAATCCAGTACGCCCGACCACCGATCGGGCAGCGAGGAATCCCCCAGCGTGGCCTCCGCCTCTTCGGCGAGTACGCTGAGCAGTGTGCGCATGGTCTCGCCCACGTTCTCGCGCGCCGTCTGCGCCCCTTCGACATTCGCATAGACGCAGCGGACATCGCCCTCCCGGTTCAGCAGGTTCCGCAGCGCGAGCAGCGCCGAGGTCTTCCCGGTCTGCCGGGGAGCGTGAAGGACGAAGTAGCGATCCTGCCAGATCAGTTGCCGGACTTCGTCGAGATCCAGGCGCGCGAGAGGAGGAAGAGCGTAGTGCCGAGCCGGGACGACCGGGCCGCTCGTGTTGAAGAACCGCATCCCGCGCAGTATCGCACCGCCGGCCGGCGCGCTGACGACCGGGGCCGCCAGCCGTGGCCGCGTCACATCCACCGGAGCGCGACGCGTTCTGTCCGGTCATGGGGGAAGAATCCGCGGTTCAGCGCTCCCCCGCCGGAATTCCGTAACACTCGGAAAACCCGGCAGGATCATCAGCGAAGAAGCCCAGCGAAGAAGCCCAGCGAAGAAGGATGGAACCGACCCTGACGTGGCTGGACCTCACGGCCGAAGACCAGAAGAGGATGCGGCGGGTGCTCGCCCTGCTCCACGAGCCCCGGACTCGCGACGAGATGGGCCTCGCGAGGCTCCGCGACACGTTTTCCGACGCGCTCTTCCCCGGGACCACGACGATCCAGACCCGGCTCCGCTACGTCCTCTTCATTCCGTGGATCTACCGCCACCTCGAAGCCCGTCCCCCGGCTCCGGATCAGCTCTCCTCCCGGGCGCGCCAGTCCGAGCTGGCGCTGATCGGTTCGCTGGCGTCCACCGGGGAGCAGGGAGTCATCGGGATCCGCGCGCGAGGCTCGCTGAAGCGGCTGCCGAGTTCGGTGTACTGGTGGCCGCTGGTCCGCTGGGGGCTCTTCCGACCCGGCAGGAGTCAGGGCTGGTACCACGCCCGGTTCCACGCGCTGACCGGCCGTCGGAAGCGGGTCGAGCGCTCCGATGACCCCGGGGTGATCTGGAGCCGCGAACCGACCTGGCATCCATCCCTGCCCCGCGCGCCGGAGAGATTCCCGGAGGGCGCCTCGTTCGAACTGACCCGCGCGGAAGCCGAGTTCCTGCAGGGCCGGATCACCGAGTCCTGCGCCGGGACGCTCCTCGGATGGCTGGCGCAGGAGGGCGCCGGCGCCAGCGCCGGTTCCTTCTGGGACAACCCCTCCGTCGAGGGGGCGAGCGCCGACGTCCGCGACTGCGTCGAACTGGCCCGGCGGTTCTCGCTCCATGTCGAGGGGATGGCGCTGCTCTACAACCTGCTGCTCGCGGAGCGCTACGCCGAGAGGGTCGCAAGCGCCGGACAGGATCCCGGCAGGAAGCGGTCCCGCGAGCGCTACCGGAAGCGCCTCGAAGCGTGGGAAGCGCGCGCGAGCGCCGAGCAGCCCTTCGACCCCGTCACGCTGTGGGTGTTCGCCGCCGATCAGCGGACCCGGATCCCCTCGCCCCAGCGCCGGTTCGTGGAGCGCTGGTCGCGGCGGCTCGACGAGATCGGCGCCCGGGGGGTCGCGGACGACGGGGCCCTCCGCCGCCTTGTCGCCGACCGGGAAATCCAGCTCAAGCGGAACCGGGCGCGGCTGGCGAATACGACTCGTCTTCTTGAGTGGGGTGGTAACGCCGGCGTCGGGCGGATGAACTTTCGCTGGGGAACCGTTCGACGACTCGTGGAGGATCTCCACGCTGGCCTTCGGCCGGGACTCCGGACGGCCACCGCGCCCGGGTCGGTTCGCTCCTGATGCTCGCTCCCGACTCCCGCACCGTCGCCACCGCGATCTTCCGCCCCCCGCCGGGCTACCGGCTCGACCAGGCGGTGCTGACCACCTACACGCTCGATCTAGAGACGCTCCTCGCGCTGCCGCTCGGGGTCCTGTCGCGGTCCGACGCCGACTTCCGGACGCTCCTCGCCAGCCCGCTCCTCCTCTTCGAAGCGCTCCGCAACGCAGCGCGCCGCTTCCATGTGTTCGTGGACCGCGGCGGGATCGCGATCCCCGGGACCCACCGGTCGCTCTACGCGATGCTGGAAGGGAGCGTGAACCCGGTGCGCGCTCCGAACGGAGGGGTCTTTCATCCGAAGGTCTGGGTCGCCCGATTCGAGCCGCGGGAAGGGAACGGGGCGGTGCGGGTGCGCGTCGGCATCCTGTCTCGCAATCTGACCGATGACCGCTCCTGGGACGTCGCGCTCACGAGCGAGGCCTCGCCGGGCGGCGAACCGGTCGAGGCCTCCCGATCGCTCTCGGATCTCCTCGGCCAGCTTCCCGGCCTCGCGACCGGCGCGCTCGCGGACGGAACCCGCGGGGCTCTCCGAATCCTCGCCGACGAAACCGCGCGAACGCGCTTCCCGCCGCCGGCGGGCTTCCATTTCGAACCGGTGCAGTTCCACGGGCTCGGCCTGACCGCGGAGAGCTCGACCCTGTGGCCACCGAAGGGAGGCGGGTGGCGGCTCCTCGCGATCGCTCCCTTCGTGACCGCCAGCGCGCTCGATCATGTGCGGAGCCTCGGCGGCGGCAAACCCACCCTGGTGAGCCGACAGGAGGCGCTCGACCGGCTCCCGGCGGAAGCCCTGCGCCGCTGGGGAAAGAACGGGATCCGGGTTCTGCGGGACGACGCGCTCGCCGAGCCGGAGGAGACGGAAGATTCCGAGGCTCAGACCGAATCCGTGGGGCGACCGTCGGGTCTCCACGCCAAGCTGATCGCGGTCGAGGAGGGATACGACGTGACCTGGTACGTCGGATCGGCGAACCTCACCCACGCCGCCCTCACCGGCCGCAACGTCGAGATGATGGCGGCGATTCGCGGGCGGAAGGGCCGGAGCGGGGGAAAGAGCGGACGGGGCATCGAGCCCTTCCGCGAGGGCGGGTTCCTCGATCTGTGCGCGCCCTACCGTCGTGGGAAAGCGCCCGGCGACCCGCCGGAGGTCGCGGCGGCGCGGCAGCGACTCGCGGAGGCGGAGCAGGCGCTCCTCGATGCCGACCTGCGCCTCCGTTGCCTCCCGGCCGACGACGACCACCTTCTGGCGCTGGAGGGAGAGATCCCGCTCCCCGCCGGGGTCGAGTGCGTTGCCTGGCCGGTCTCCGTCTCCGAGGACCGCGCCCTGCCATCAGCTCCGTCGTGGACCTGGCGGCTTCCGGAGACGCGCCTGACCTCCTTCGTCGCGTTCCGGCTGCGGGTGGAGCCTCGGGATGTGGACGACAGCCGACTGACTCGGAAGCTCCCCGCCACGGGGCTGCCGGACACCCGCCTGAACGCAGTGCTCCGGTCCCTGATCGACAGCCCGGCGCGCCTCCTGGAGTTCCTTCGGGCCCTCCTCGGCGGGCTGGACGTCATGGCGGACCGGGAGCGACCGAGCAGGAACGGCGGCGAGCGCGCCTGGACCGCGAGCTTCGGGCGCGAGACGCTCCTCGAGGATCTCCTGCGCGCGGCGTCCCGCGACCCCGAGCGGCTGAAGCCGATCCGGCAACTCATCGCGGATCTTCAGCAGACCGAGGAGGGGCGGAAGCTGCTCCCGGACGAGTTCCTCGCAATCTGGGACGCCGTGGACCGGGTGGCGTCCGGCATCGCATCATGAACCGTCCTGAATGAACCGTCCCGACGTCGAGCGCGTCCTGAAGCCGCTCAAGAGCTTCCAGCGCCGGACCGTGGATCACGCGTTCCACCGGCTGTTCACGGCGAAAGACAGCACCGCGCGCTTCCTGGTGGCGGACGAGGTCGGCCTCGGCAAGACGCTGGTGGCTCGGGGGGTCATCGCGCGGGCGATCGAGCATCTCTGGGACGACGTCGGCCGCATCGACATCATCTACATCTGCTCGAACGCCGGGATCGCCCGCGCCAACCTCCCGAAACTTCGGGTGGACGCCGGAACCCACCAGTCCTTCGAGCTGGCCACCCGGCTCACGATGCTGGCGACCGCGCTGGCCCCCCGGGAAGGCCAGCCCGGGCTCGCCGATGCGAAGCTGAACTTCGTCAGCTTCACGCCGGGCACCTCGTTCGACATGGGCCGCTCGACCGGACAGTGGCGAGAGCGCCAGATCCTCTTCCAGTTGCTCGAAGGCTTCGCTCCGACGCCGATCCCGCTGATGAACCTCCTGCAGTGCGGAATCCGGCGTCGGAACTGGTGGCGGCGAATCCTGGGGAAGTGGCCGGTTTCGATCGAACCGAGGATCCAGGCGGCCTTCCGGGAGGATTTCGAGCACTCCGGACTGCGGGAGAGACTGTCGAGACTGCTCGACGAGTTCGCCTGCCATCAGGCGCACTGGCCGTGGAGTGCGCGATCTCGACGGGACCGCTTCATCGCCGATTGCCGCCGCGTCCTCGCTCAGAAGTGCGTGGACGCGCTCGAGCCGGATCTCGTGATCCTCGACGAGTTCCAGCGCTTTCGTTCCCTGCTCGAGACCCGGAAGGAGCATCAGGATCCCGGGGCGGAACTCGCCCAGGCCGTGTTCCGGGCGAAGACCCCGGAAGGCCACCCGGTGCGCACCCTGCTGCTCTCGGCGACGCCGTACAAGCTGTACACCGCCGACGCCGAAATCGGCCACGAGGAGCACTACGGCGACTTTCTCGCGACCTCGCGCTTCCTGCTCGACGACGACGAAGTCCGAGTCGAAGACCTGGGAGCGCGCCTCTCCCGCTTCGGCGCGGCGCTCCGGAGAGCGTCCACGGGATCCATGGCGGAGAGCCACGCGGTGTCCGCCGCCCGGAGCGCGGTCGAGGACGCGCTGCGGCGGATCATGTCGCGGACGGAGCGGGTCGCGGCGAGCGCCGAGGGGGACGCCATGCTCCGGGAGTCCCGCCGGACAGGGACGCTCCAGCCGACCGATGTGCGGCAGTACGTGGCGGCGGACGCCCTGTTTCGCGCCGTGGGCGAGCCGGATCCGATGCGCTTCTGGAAGTCGGCGCCGTACCTGGCGCACTTCATGAGCGGCTACCGGTTCAACGAACGCCTCCGGGGCACACTCGAATCAAGGCCGGAGCGCGTCGCCGAGATCGTCCGCCAACACGAGTCGGCGTTCCTCGAGGCCCGCTCGATCCACCGGTGGCAGGAACTGGAGACAGCGAATCCCCGGCTCCGCGACCTCGCCGAACAGGTCCTCGAGGGTGGCCTGTGGCGCCTCCTGTGGATCCCGCCGACGCTGCCGTGGTGGCCGCTCGAAGGACCCTTCGCCGGTCGGGAGGCCTTCACGAAGACGCTGCTGTTCTCGGCGTGGAACGTCGTGCCCGATGTCGTGAGCGCCGCGCTCAGCTACGAGGCCGAGCGGCGCATGGTCGCGGGAACGGAGCGCATCGCCGAGTACGACGATCCGGCAGGGCAGCAACGGCCGCTCCTCCGCTTCGCCCAGACTGACGACGGTGTGCACGCCCACCGGCTGCTCTGGCTGCTCCTCCCCTGCCTCCCGCTCGCGGACCGCGCCCACCCGCTGGGCGCGCCCCCCGGCGCGGATCGGCGGGCATGGGTTCGTCGCCGGGTCGAGGAGATGCTGGAGAAGCTCCCCGACCCGCAGGACCGCCCGGTGGATCCGCGGTGGGAGTGGGCGCTGCCGATCCTGCTGGACCCCGGGCTGCGGGAGTTCGTCGCGTCGTGGCGCGCGGCGGGCCCGGACCACGACTTCCTGAAGAAGCCGAATCGCCGGGCGCTCGAAGCCCACCTGGACGAGCTGCGCGCGGTGAGCTGCGACTCCCTGGGCGGGCGGCCGCCGGGACTCACGGATCTCGTGACCGACGCCGCGCTCGGCTCGCCGGCCGTGCTGGCGGCGAGGTGTCTCGGAATGTCCGGGATCGGCGACGGGAAGCGACGAGAACTCTCGGTCCTCATCGGGCACGCGTTCTGGCGCCTGTTCAACCGACCCGCAGTGATCTCCCTGCTGCGCGGACTGGCCGATGCGGCGGAGAGCGCCTACTGGCGCCAGGCGCTCCGCTACTGCCGGCAGGGGAACCTCCAGGCCGTGCTCGACGAGCACTGGCACCTGCTGTGGGAGCAGAACGCGTGGTCCGAGACGGACAGCCCCGGGAAGGTGGCCGAACGGTGCGCGAGGGCGATCGCCGAGGCGGTGGCGCCGACCGCAGCCCGGGTCCACGCGCGGTTCTACGAGGCTTCGCGGGGCAACGAGGTGCGACGGGGGGAAATCCGCATCCGGGCCGCGTTCGCCCAGCGCTTCGGGCGGCTCCGCGGCGAGGAAGGCGCGGCGATCAGCCAGGACGCCGTGCGGAGGGCGTTCAACAGCCCGTTTCGTCCCTTCCTGCTCGCGAGCACTTCGATCGGACAGGAGGGCCTCGACTTCCACCCGTGGTGCCACCGCGTCCTCCACTGGAATCTCCCCGGCAACCCGGTGGATCTCGAACAGCGGGAAGGGCGCGTCCACCGCTACAAGGGCCACGCGGTGCGGCGCAACGTGGCTGCGGCGCACGCCGACGAGGCGCTCGCGGCCTGGTCGGGAGGCGACGACCTGTGGGGGAGGCTGTTCGAACTCGCCGACCGCGCGGCGCGGCAGCGCGGCGAGAGCGAACTCGCGCCCTTCTGGATTGCGCCCGGCGAGTGCCGCGTGGAGCGACGGGTGCCCCTGCTGCCCTTCACGGGTGAAGTCGAGGCGTTCGAGCGGCTGAAGCGTCAGCTCGCCGCCTATCGCGTCGTGCTGGGACAGCCTCGGCAGGAGGAGCTGCTCACGCTGCTGGACCGGGCCGGGCTGGACGAGGCGCGTCTCCGGGACTGGGCCGTGGATCTCTCGCCGCCTCGCCCCCCGAGCGAACGGAAGGATCCCGCGCGGCGAAGACGGCGCCGACTACCGGCCCGCGTCGGCGCACTGCACTGCCGCTGAGCGCTCTCGAGCCGGGTGACCCGCTCCACCAGCGCGCGAAGAACCGCCGCGGCTTCGGAACGAATCGCCGCCCAATCCGCTGCCGCTTCGGGGTGGATGCGAGCCCGATCCGCGGCGGCGGCGCGGAGGTCGTCCCGGATGGCGCGGTGGCCGGCGGTGACCCAACCTCCAGCAATGATGACGGCGAGGAAGAGGCCGAGGCCGACTGCGTAGAAGTCGCCGCGTTTCATGGCTCCTCGGAGTCCATGCGCGGATGTCTCGGGGCGCCTTCCGGTCCACGGGCGCGCCGGGGCCGGGAGAATCAGCGGCGGCTGAGGGCCCAGACCCGCAGGAGCAGCGGGGCGAGCAGCACGCCCGTTCCCGCCACCATGAGACCGATGCCCGTCAGCGGCGCCCGCGGGATGAGCAGGAATCCCACGGAAAGGAGATGGACGACGATGCTCATGTAGATCGAGATGACGACCAGCCGAATCGGACGACTCGAGGTCCGGAACGCCGAGAGCGGCAGGATCTCGAGCACGGCGGTCATCACCGTGCTTCGGACCATGAGCGGCCAGATGTTCAGCGGCGCCGGAAACGCCATCCCGACGAGGATCGAGAACAGCGACGCCGCGCAGGCGGACTGGTACGGCCGGCGCCCGTCGAACCAGCGGATCATGAGCGCCTTGAGCGGCGTGAACAGCGCTACCAGTCCGAGCGCGAGCAGCAGTTCGCGCGACTCCTTGACTCCGGTCAGCAGCGCGTAGGTCGCGGAAGCGATGGCCACCGCTCCCAGGATCGCCACGAACTCCCAGCGCACCCGGGGGGCGCCTGGTCGGATCACGCTCACGCCGGAACCCGCTCCCGCAAATCCCGCGAATCCACCGGACGTCCCAGCTCGCGCGCCGCGAGTTCCTCCGGCGTCTCCGCCCGGCGGACCAGCCTGGCCCGGCCGTTCCGGAGAACCACTTCCGCGGGTCGGGGACGGAGGTTGATGTTCGACGCCAGCGAGTAGCCGTAGGCGCCGGCGTCGAGGACGGCAAGGAGATCCCCGGCGCGCGGCGGCGGCAGCAGTCGCCCGCGGGCGAAGAAGTCCCCGGTCTCGCAGACGCCGCCCACCACATCGAACTCGCGCGGCGGCCGGCCGGAGCGGCGCAGCGGGCGCACCCGGTGGTGGGCGTCGTACATCGCCGGACGCAGGAAGTCGTTCATTCCCGAGTCCACGATCACGAACTCGCGCCCACCGGAACGCTTGCAGTGGAGAACGCGGGTCACGAAGACCCCCGCCGGTCCGAAGATCGAGCGTCCCGGCTCGAGCACGATCTCGGGCGGCAGCGCTCCGGCGCCTTCCTCCAGACCCGCGACGACCGCGGCCGCGTAGGCCCCGAACCCGATCCCGGACTCCCCCTCCCGCTGCGGAATGCCGAGCCCCCCGCCCAGATCGGCGACCCGAGCCGGAGCCCCCGCGGACGCCATCCGGCGGAACGCGGCGCCGACCCGCGCGGCGTTGGCCCGGAATCCGTCGAGCCCGCCGATCTGGGAGCCCAGGTGCGAGTGGACGCCGATGAGGTCCACGGACGGCCACGCCGAGCGACCGGCCACGATCCGCTCCATCTCCGCGGCCGGAATCCCGAACTTCGTCGCCACGGCGCCGGTGGCCAGTTTCTCGTGCGTCTCGGGGGCGAGTTCGGGATTCAGCCGGAGCGCGACCGGCGCCCGCACCCCGAGACGGCGGGCGCGGGCGTCGAGGAGATCCAGTTCCGCGGCGGATTCCACGGAGAGGAACCGGGCGCCGAGGTCGAGGGCGATGTCCAGATCGGCGGCGGTCTTTCCGACGCCGGATACGACGACCCGCCCCGGAGGAAATCCGGCGCCCGCCGCCACCAGCCGTTCCGCGGCCGAGACGACCTCGGCGCCCCCGCCCATCCGGGCGAGCGGCGCGAGGAGCGCCGGCTGGCCATTCGCCTTGAGCGCGACGGCGACGAGGAGCCGCGACGGGTGACCGCCCCGCCGCCGAAGCTCCCGGGCGACCGCGCGCCGAAAGGCCGCGAAGCGGGTCTCGACCGCCTCGGCCGAGTACACGTAGGCCGGCGTCCCGGCGCCGGTCAAGGCCAGCGCATCCGGGACGGCCACGCCGGCTGCACTCAGCCACCCGCCGGAGTCGTAGCCGAAGACCGAGTGCAGTGTGCCCCTCCTCCCGAACCCGAGCCGCCGGCCTCGCCCGTTCCTGCCGAACCTTCGGGCAACCCCCGAATGTATCATCGGCCGCCCGTCGTTCGGACCTTCGCGCCCCAGGAGTTCGCCCGTGTTTCGACCTTTGCCCGTCCACCTCCCGATCCTCGCTGCCTCCCTGTTCGCGCTCGCCGCCTGCGCCGGGCCGCCGGCTTCGGAGCCGCAACCCGCCTCGGAAGACACGAACGAGCTGGGTCTGCCGTTCTCCGAGTACCGCGAGAGCGGCGATCTCGTGTATCTCGCCGGAGCGCTCGGCAACGTTCCCGGAACGCTCGATCTGGTGCCCGGAGGGATCGGGGCCCAGACCCGCCAGACGCTCGAGAACCTGACCGCGACGCTCGAACGGGCGGGCCTCGACCGCTCCCGGGTCGCGGCGGTGAACGTCTATCTCCACGACGCCCGCCATTTCTCGGCGATGAACGAGGTGTACCGCGAGTACTTCTCGGTGGATCCGCCGACCCGGGCCACGGTCGAGGCCGGGATCGCCATCCCGGGGGCGCTCGTCGAGATCTCCATGGTCGCCGTGAAGGAGGGCGTCGAGCGCCAGGTCGTCAACCCGGAGGCGATGATGAGCCCCGAGCTCCCGTATTCGTGGGGCATCCTCGCGGGCGACACGCTCTTCGTCGCGGGGGCCACCGCCCGCGACCCCGACACCTACCAGCCGGTCGCGGGGGGCGTTCCGGAGCAGATGCGGCGCATCATGGGGAACATCGGCCTCGTGCTCGAGGCGGGCGGCATGGACTACTCGCAGGTGGCGAACTGCCGCGTCTTCCTGGACGATCCGCGCCAGTTCCAGGCGATGAACGCGGTGTACCGCGAGTTCTTCCCCGAGGATCCTCCGACGAGGGCGACCGTGGAGGCGCGGCTCGCGAACCCGCTCTTCGAGGCCGAGGTCCAGTGCGTGGCGAGCCGCGCCGAGCGGTCGGTCCTCGCTCCCGGCGGACCGCGTTCCGGCAGCCCCCTCTCCCCGGGCATCTGGGCCGGCGACCGGCTCTACCTGTCCGGCATGGTGCCGCCCTCGCCGCGCAGCGAGGATCCCGGAGAGCAGACCCGCGCGGTGCTCGGCCGCCTCGGCGACGCGCTCGAAGCGGCGGGCCTCACCTTCGGGGACGTGGACGACGCCGTCGTCTATCTCGAGGACATGCGCGACTACGCCGCCATGAACGAGGTGTACCGCGAGGTCGTCGGCGGCCCGCCCCCGGCGCGCGCCACCGTGGGAACCCAGCTCATGGGGGCCGGGATCAAGGTCGAGATCATGATGACGGCGACCCGGCCGGAGTGACCCGGGCCGGCTGGCGCGTCCCGTCCCGGGACTCCGGCGCGGCCCGTCGCTCCCTGTTCGCGGCCGACGGCCGGGGGGGGCGATTCGCCCTCGCCGCCGCGCTCGCGGCGCTCATCCCCACCCTCGCCGCCGGGGCCGACTGCGAACCGGTCCGGGTCGCGGTCGCATCGAACTTCCTCGCCGCCGCGCGGGAGGCGGGGGTCGTCTTCGAACGCGCGACCGGCTGCCCGCTGTCGCTGAGCGCCGGGTCCACCGGGCAGCTCTACGCGCAGATCGCGCAGGGCGCCCCGTTCGAGGTCTTCCTCGCCGCCGACTCCGAGCGTCCCGAACGGGCGGAGCGCGAGGGGCTCGCCGTCCCCGGAAGCCGCCGCACCTACGCGGTGGGACGGCTCGTCCTGTTCAGCCCGACTCCCGGGCTCCCCCTCTCCGGGCAGACGCTCGCCGATCCGGGGGTGCGGCGAGTGGCGCTCGCGAATCCCCGCACCGCGCCCTACGGTCGGGCGGCGCTCGAAGCGGCGCGGACGCTCGGGCTCGAGTCCGCTCTCGCCTCCCGGCAGGTCGTCGGGACGAACGTGGCGCAGGCGCTCTCGTTCGTCCTGACCGGGAACGCCGAGGTCGGGTTCGTGGCGCTCTCCCAGGTCGTGGACCGCTCGGGCTCCTCCTGGCTGATCCCGGAAACGCTCCACTCGCCGATCCGGCAGCAGGGCGTCGTCCTCGCCCGCGGGCGGCGCGCCGAGGCCGCCGCGTTCCTCGACTTTCTCGCGAGCGGCGAAATCCGGGAGCTGCTCGCCCGCCGCGGCTATCGCACCGACTGAGCCGACGCGGATCCGGTGGAGGCGCAGGCGGTCTGGCCGCCGATCCGGCTGACCCTCGAACTCGCCGGGATCACGACCGTCTTCCTTCTGCTGCTCGGGACGCCCCTCGCGTGGTGGCTGGCGCGAACCCGCTCGCGCCTTCGGGAACCGGTCGCGGCGCTGGTCGCGCTCCCGCTCGTGCTCCCCCCGACGGTGCTCGGGTTCTACCTCCTCCTCGCGCTCGGCCCCGAAGGCCCCGGAGGGTTCGTGGCGCGCCTCTTCGGCGAGCCGTCCCTCGCGTTCTCCTTCCCGGGCCTCGTGATCGGCTCGGTGATCTACTCGCTTCCGTTCGCGGTCCAGCCGATCCGGGGCGCGTTCGAGGCTCTCGGGAATCGTCCGCTGGAGGCGGCGGCGACGCTGCGAGCGTCGCCGTGGGACGCGTTCTGGAGTGTGGCGATCCCCGGGGCCCGTTCCGGGCTCGTCGCCGGCGCCGTTCTCGGCTTCGCCCACACCGTGGGGGAGTTCGGCGTGATCCTGATGATCGGCGGGAACATCCCGGGAACGACCCGGGTGCTCTCGATCGCGATCTACGACCACGTCGAGCTGCTCGAATGGGAGACCGCCCACTGGCTCTCGGGGGGACTGCTCGTCTTCTCCTTCGCGGTCGTGTCCCTGACGCTCTCCCTCACCCGGCGGCGGGAAGCCGATCCAGCGTGAGCGCCTCCGCCGGTCCCGAGCCCGGACTGTCCGCGGATCTGCGGGGCGCGGTCGGGAGCTTCCGGATCGAGGCGGGACTCGAAGCCCCCGCCGGAAGGGTGACTTCGGTCTTCGGTCCCTCGGGCGCGGGCAAGACGACGCTGCTCCGCGCCGTCGCCGGCCTGACCCGTCTCGACGGACGGGTCTCGGCCTTCGGGGAGGTGTGGCAGGACGCGGACGGCGCCTTCGTCCCGCCGCACCGGCGCGGCGTCGGGTTCTGCTTCCAGGAGCCGGCGCTGTTCTCCCACCTCACCGTCGCGGAGAACCTCGCCTACGCGCGGCGACGCGCCCCGGAACGGCCGGGCGCTCCGGTGAGCGCCGCGGTCGTGGAGCGCCTCGAACTCGCGCCGCTCCTCGATCGAACCCCGGCGGGGCTTTCCGGGGGCGAGCGGCAGCGCGCCGCGCTCGGCCGGGCGCTGCTCTCGAACCCGGGAGTCCTGCTGCTCGACGAGCCTCTCTCCGGAGTTCACCTCGGCGCCCGGGGCCGGATCCTCGACTGGCTCCGCGGCCTCGCCCGGGATCTCGGGCTGGTCGTGCTCCAGGTGAGCCATGACCTCGGGGAAGTAATCCGCTTCGCCCACCGGATCGCCCTGATCTCGGACGGGCGGATCACGGCCATCGGCCCGGCCGGGACGATCCTCGCGGGCGAGGGGATCCGGGCGCCCAGGTTCGAAGCGAGCGTCGTGCTGGTGGCCCGGATCCTGGACACCGCCGACGCCGCCGGTCTCTCGACCCTCGATCTCGATGGACAGCGGCTCCGCGTGGCCGGGATGGGAGGACAGCCCGGGCGGCCCGTCCGGCTGCGGGTGCGCGCCCGCGATGTCGCCCTCGCGACCACGCGCCCGGAAGGGCTGAGCATCCGGAACGTGCTCGATGGCGTGATCCGGGAGCTGCGCGATCAGCCCGGGACGCCGTTCATCGAAGTCGTGGTGGCGGTGGGGGGCGCCGGCTCCCGAAACCTCCTCCTCGCCCGCATCACCAGGGCCGCCGCGACCGAACTGGAGCTCGCGCCGGGACGGCCGGTGCATGTGCTGCTCAAGAGCGTCTGTCTCGAGGATCCGTAGGCCCGGTCCGCGGAGCGCGCCGGCAAGGCGCCCGCATGCGACGGCCGCGGGTGCGAGATCGCCGGTGGCATCCGTGCCGGGCAGGGCCGCTACCGCGAGAACCGGCCCGGCGCGCCGGCAAGGCGCCCGCATGCGACGGCCGCGGGTGCGAGATCGCCGGTGGCATCCGTGCCGGGCAGGGCCGCTACCGCGAGAACCG
>JAJEAO010000061.1 GCA_022822745.1 Acidobacteriota bacterium | reverse complement strand
CAGCGACTACGCTGGCGACGCGCCGACCCGCCGCCAATCGCCCCCCTTGCGTCTTGCGATTCAGATGGATAGGCTGATCCGCTGTGTCCCGCTCGGCAGCGATTACGCTGGCGACGCGCAGAAGCGACACGAATTGCCACTCTGGAGAGTGGCGCTCCATAGGAATTGCCGGCGCGCCGGGCTCCTGTCCGGCACGGGAACGCCGCGAACGCCACGCGCTGGCCGGGAATTGCCACTCTGGAGAGTGGCGCTCCATACGAATTGCCACTCTGGAGAGTGGCGCTCCACAGGAACTGCCGCTCTGGAGAGCGGCGCTCCATAGCGGCGGCGCTCCATACCGCCGGGCGGTCTCCCGGTGGAGGTCCGCCGCCACGTCGCCTGGGCCGCGCGGAGGGTCAGCGCGCGTTCCCGAAGAGGGAGGGGGCGCGGGTGCGCCGAGCGGGGCTTCCCGGCTGGTTCGGTCCGGCGTCAGCCGAAGGCGAACGTTCCAACCAGCGCGCAGTGGTCGGAGAGACCATCCCGCATCGCCGGCGGCGCATCGAACAGGAGTTCCTCGAAACGCGTCGCGGTGACCCGGCCGCCCTCGGGAGCGAACGCGAGGATGTGGTCCACGTAGTTCGGGAACCGTCCGCTCCAGCAGCCGGGCGAGCTGCCGGGCGAAGGCAGGATCAGCGGGTCCGCCGCGAACCAGGGCGGGAGCCGCTCGCCGCGCCGCGACAGGAACCGGTTCCAGTCCCCCGCGACCACGACCGGCGTCTCCTCCCGCCGGCGATCGTGAAGCCAGCCCTTGAGCACGGCGCCCTGCATCCGCAGGAAGCCGCAGTCGCGACGGCCGGAATCGAGGGGCTCTCCGGGACATCCCGACTCGAAGTGGACGGTGAGGATCCGGACCCGCTCCGAGCCCCGGCGGAGCGTCAGGTTCACCCCGTGCCGGTCCCGCCCCTGCGGGGACCACTCCACGATGTCCGGGTGACGCTCGACGCTCCAGCCGGCGCCTCGCCGGACGGCGAGGGCGGTCCGCTGCGACCACGCCGGGTCGGGGTTCCGGGTCGAGACGTGGAGGTCCCAGTCGGATGCCGGGAACAGCCGACGCGCGGCGGCCTCGTTCTCGATCTCCTGGAGTCCCACGACATCGGTTCCCAGCGCGTCGAGCCGGGCGACGATGGCGCGGAGGCGGGAGAGGTGTTCCCGGTCCCGGATGTGCCGGCCGCCGCGGCGGTTGCCGGTCAGGATCCCGTCGTCCACGCCGTCGCCGAACCAGGCGATGTTCCAGGTCGCCACGGTCACGGTCGTCCCGTCGGCCGAAGCGGCGGGCCCCGGGGCCGGAACGGCCGCAAGCCAGGCGACCGCGGCGACCACCGAGGCGGACGCAATCGCCGCCCGGATCCGGCGAATCGGGAACTCGGGAAGGGGCTTCATTCGTTGGCGCGGGACGCGATGCGGGCGGGCAGTGTACGCTCCCACGTAGGGAGGATTCTGTGGCCCCCGCCGCTGCGGAGCGGTGGAACGGCGGCGGCCGCGCCCGACCGAGGAGACGGACATGAGAACAGCTCTCTTTTTCACTCTCTGCCTCGTGGCGAGCGTGGCGGGCGCCCAGGATGCAGGCCTCTCCGGGACGGTGAACGACGACACCGGCGCCGTCCTGCCGGGAGTAACCGTGGAGATCACCGGCGACGAGCTGGCCGGACCGCTCGTCGAGGTGACGGATCGGAGCGGCCGCTACGAGTTCTCCGACGTAGGTCCGGGGGACTACCGCGTCAGCTTCACGCTGGCCGGGTTCGAGCGGAGCGAGCAGGCGGTCACGATCGAGGCCGGCGCGGAGGCTTCGCTGAACACCGTGCTGCGTCTCGGCGGCCTTTTCGAGGAGGTCACGGTGTCGGTCACCGGCACCGCGATCGAGGCGCCCGCGATCAACATGCCGCACGCGGTGACCGTCGTCAGCCGCGACGCGCTGGAGCGCCAGGGGGCGACGCAGCTCGTGGACCTGTTCCGCACCCTGAACGTGAGCCACGGCGTGGTCGGCGAGCGGAACAGTTGGTACAACTCGAATCAGCCCTCGACCCTGACCGAGAACGTCGCGAACGTGAACCTGCGCGGTCTCGGGGCCTCCCGGACGCTGGTGCTGATCAACGGCAGGCGGCAGGCGCCCGTCCCCGCCCGTCTCATCGGGGGCCGCTTCGTGGACGTGAACACGATTCCGGCCATCGCCGTGGGACGCATGGAGGTCCTGAAGGAGGGGGCTTCCGCCACCTACGGATCGGACGCGGTCGGCGGCGTGGCGAACTTCGTGACCCGAGGGGACTTCGAGGGCTTCGAGATCAACATCGGCCACGACTGGTTCGAAGGCGCGGGCGACTCGGCAATTTCCGGCATCTGGGGCGCCCGGATCGGCGAATCGAACTTCGTCATCTCGGGGGAGCGCGTCGGACGACAGGAGCTCCAGATGGCCGAGCGGCCGTGGACGCTCGAGCGCCTGGCCGAGCACGAGCCGGGGAATCGCGCCGGCTGGTCGAGCCTCGGGAATCCGGGCACGTTCTCGGTCGGCGCGCCCGTCCCCTGGGTCGCGGATGTCTTCGACCCCCGCTGCGAGGACTTCGGCGGACAGGACGAGGTGTGGACCTGCCGCTTCCGCTACGCGCCGTACGACAACCTGATCGACGAGCAGCGCCATTTCCGGCTCTTCGCCGAGTTGAACGGCCCGGTGGGCGAGGGCATGAACTACCACATCGAGGGCCTCTGGTCCGACGCCGCGATCCCGAACTGGTACACGACGCCGTCCTATCCGCCCTTTCCCTTGACCAGCACCACGATCATGGAGATCGGCGCGGATCACCCGGGCCGGGAAGCGTTCTGCGCCGCCTACGGAGGGGATCCGAAGGCGGACAAGAACGGGGCCTGCGCCGGGGACGCGCCGTGGTACTTCAACGGCCGGCCGTTCGGGAACTCGGGACCCGGCAGGCGCCTGAGGCGCGAGTCGCAGACGACCCGGGTCGCCGGCTCCCTGGACGGCGATTTCGCGCTGGGAGAGCGCGACATCCACTGGGATCTCGGTCTCAGCTACTCGCGGGCGCGCGGCAACCTGAACCTCCCGGGCGTTTACACGGACCGGCTCTTCCGCGCGTTCCGCGGCTTCGGAGGCCCCGACTGCGGGGTTGGCGTCGTCGTGGACCGGAACTCGCCCGCCGGCATGGCGCTCGGCGATCTCGGCGGCGCGGTCGCCGGACAGGGGCCGTGCCTCTACTACAACCCGTTCAGCAACGGGATCGAGTTCTCCGACCAGCCGGGCTCCGCGCTCGAGGGCGTCGCGAACCCGGACTTCATCCCCGGCCTCGCGAACCAGGAGGCGCTTCGCGGCTGGCTGAACGAGGAAGTGGACCTCTTGAGCACGACCGGACTCTTCGTCGCCGACGCGACCTTCAGCGGAAACCTGATCGAAGGAGTCGCCGACTTCGCGGTCGGCTACCAGTATCGCGGGATGGACGCCACCGGCGAGCCGAACGGACCCGGCGACGTGACGCAGAACCCGTGTCCGGTGACCGGCGACGCGGGCTGCGCCGCCGGCGACCGTTTCGGCCCCTACGCGTTCACGAACGTCCACCGCCCCTACTCGGCGGATCAGCAGGTCCAGCGTCTCTACGGCGAGCTCGCCCTGCAGCTCGGACCCCGCGTGGACACGCAGATCGCGGCGAACTACGAGTTCTACCGGGTGGGCGGCCGCCAGGTGAACAGTTTCGACCCGAAGCTGGGCTGGCGCCTCCAGGCAGCGGAGAGCCAGGACTTCTCGCTCGCGCTGCGCGGATCGGTCCAGACGACATTCCGGACGCCTTCACTCGATGATCTGAACCCGAGCCCGCTGACGACGCTGGAGTGGATCTCGGAGACGGGCGCCTACCAGGCGGTGGATCGCTTCGGCGGCGCCGACCTGCTTCCCGAGCGGGCCTTCACCTTCAACCTGGGAGCGGTGCTGTTCCTCATCGGCGGCGTCGAGGCGACCGTGGATTTCTGGCGCTACGACTTCGAGAACGTGATCGGCTCGATGCCCTACGACGCGGTCACGGCGCTCTACGCGAGCAGCGATCCGGCGGTGAGCAACCAGCTCGCGCCCTTCATCATCTGCCCGGGGGGACGGGCTTCCGAACTGGACCCCACCGAGCGATGCGCGGCGGAGAGCCTGGAGCGCGTCCAGATCGATCTGGTGAACTGGCCCGGACTCGTCACCCGCGGCGTGGACACCCACTTCGCGACCCGAACCGACGCCGGGCCGGGACAGTTCTCGCTGAGCTGGGACTCGACCTTCACGCTCGCCTACGACACGAAGGAGCTGCTCCTCGAGGGCACCGACCTCGTCCTCTACGAGGAGAGGGAGACCGCTGGCTATCTGAACTTCGCCCACCCGATTTCGGTGCCGCTGCCGAAGTGGAAGAGCCGCTGGTCCGGCGCCTACGACTGGGGGGTCCACTCGCTGGCGAGCCACCTGAACTACATCTCCGGGTACGAGGATCGCGGCGACGACACCACGAGGCCGGAGATCGACCCGTTCCTCACCTGGGACGTGAGCTTCCGCCGCCGGTTCGCGGAGCTCGGCATGGATCTCACGGTGTACGGGATGAACCTGACCGGGGCGATTCCGCCGTGGGCGAACATCGAGCAGTCCTACGACGGCTTCACCCACGACCCGAAGGGCCGCCGCATCAAGGCCGCGCTGACCTGGCGCTGGGGCGGCTCCTGAGCGCGGCGAACGCCGCCGGGACGCTGGTGGCGGACGCCCGCGGGGACGGGCTCTGCTGAGGCCATGCCCGCGAAAACAGAAATCCAGCGTCAGGCGCTCGGGCTGCCAGCTCGCGAGCGCCTGGCGCTGATCGCCGAACTCCGGGACAGTCTGACGCCCGAGGACATCCCGGTCCCCGCCTGGCAGCGGGAGCTGATTCGCGATCGGCTGGGGGAACTGGACGGGCTCGATCCCCGCGAGCGCTCGACGCCGTGGGACCTGGCGCGCAAGGATCTTTTCCCGACCGGAAAGTGACGGGGCCGGTCCGGCTCACAGCCGCGGCGGGTCGCGATCTCGCGCGCCGAACGGAGGGCTGCGGAAACCGTGAACGGGCGACCGGCGGAGAGGGTGGGATTCGAACCCACGTGCCCGGCTCTTCACCGGACAAAGCGCTTTCGAGGCGCCCCCGTTACGGCCACTTCGGTACCTCTCCGGGTCATCCACCCGCAGACCGCGAAGATCCTTCAGAAGAGCCTTCACGATCCCCGGGGCGGGTCGGCCTCCGACGAGCGCGGAAGAACGACCGCAGCAGATCGCGGGCCTCGCGAGCCGCTTCGGCCGCCGCCTCCGGGGCCGTCTCTGCCGACGCCACGGCGAGCCGGTGGGGCAGGCCGAGCGTCGTCAGGGGAATCAGAGATTGTACCGCGCCGAATTTGGGTTCGGCAGCCCCGTACACGAGGCGCCGGATGCGGGCGTGGACGATGGCCCCGGCGCACATGAGACAGGGCTCGATCGTCACGTAGAGATCGCAGCCGGTGAGACGGTAGTTCCCGAGGCGCGCGGCCGCGGCCCGGATCGCGACGACCTCGGCGTGGGCGGTGGGATCTCCGCTCTCCCGCACCCGGTTGCGCCCGGTAGCCACGACCTCGCCGTCCCGGACGACGACCGCTCCCACCGGAACCTCGGCCGCCTCTCCCGCCCGCCGCGCCTCGGCGAGCGCGAGGCCGAGGAAGGCGCGATCCGCGGACGGATCGGGTGAGGGGTCGAACTTCACCGGCCGCATCCTACGCCGCAACTGCCCCGCCGAAGCCGAGACGCGCGTTACGACTGGCCCCGTCGAAGCCGAGACGCCCGCCATGTCCCGCGGCGCGATGACCCCCTTCGCGGCCCGGGGCTTACCGTATCCGCTCATGCCGGACGCCCCCGCCACCGGACTTCGCCGCGAGCTGCATCTCGGCGACGCGCTCTTCATCAACATCGGGACGATCCTCGCCTCGGCGGCCTTCGTCGTCCCCGCCGCCGTGATCGCGGCCACCGGATCGGCGGCAGCCTCCTCGCTGGTCTGGATCGGGGCCGGGCTCATCTCGCTCTGCGGCGCGTTCGCGATCGCCGAACTGGCGGCGCTCTACCCGCGCGCCGGCGGCGAGTACGTCTATCTGGACCGCGCCTACCACCCGCTGGTGGGGTTCCTCTACGGGTGGAGCCTGTTCGCGGTGATCCAGACCGCCTCGATCGCCGCGGTCGCGGTCGTCTTCGTCGAGTACTTCACCCGGTTCCAGCCGCTCGGCCCGGTCGCCGCCAAGGCGCTCGTCATCGCGTTGATCCTGGGCCTGTCCCTGTGGAACTGCCGGAGCGTCCGGACTTCGGCGAGCACTCAGAACCTGACGACGATCGCCAAGCTGGTCATGGCGGGCGCCATCGTGGTGCTGTGCGTGTTCTGGGGCGACCAGCCGGGGGAGGCGATCCGGAGCGCCCGGCTGCCGGTCGAGGGGTCGGCGGCGGCGCGGTGGGGGGCCGCCGTGGTCGCGGCGCTGTGGGCCTACGACGGCTGGATCAGCATCACCTTCGTCGGCGGCGAAGTCCGCAACCCGCGGCGGTTTCTGCCCCGGGCGATCTCGCTCAGTCTGCTGCTCCTCATCGGCATCTACCTCCTGCTCAACTTCGCCTACCTGCGGGCGCTGCCGCTCGATGCGTTCCCGGGCACGGACACGGTCGCGGCCGACGCGGCCGGCCAGGCCGGCGGCGTCCTCGGCGGACATCTCGTCGCCCTTGCGGTCATGGTGTCCTGTTTCGCCGCGACGAACGGGTTCATCTTCACCGGCGCCCGGGTGTACTACGCGATGGCGCGGGCGGGCTCGTTCTTCCGGAGCTTCTCCCGCCTCAGCAAGGACCGCGCGCCGGCGAACGCCACCCTGTGGCAGGGTCTCTGGGCATCGGGCATCGCGCTGACCGGAACCTACGACCAGCTCTTCACCTACGTCGTCGTCGTCTCGTGGCTGTTCTACGGCCTCGGGAGCGCCGCGGTGTTCGTCCTGCGCATCCGCCAGCCCGCGCTCGAGCGGCCGTACCGGGCGTTCGGCTACCCGTGGCTGCCGGGTCTGTTCACGGTCTTCACGGCGGTCCTTCTGGTGAACACCCTGATCACGAATCCGCGCGATTCGCTGATCGGCCTCGGGATCACGGCTGCGGGGATTCCGCTCTACCTGTATTTTTCGCGCCATTCGTCGCGTCGCGGCCCCGATCCCGCACGGGAGCGCGCCGCCGCCTGATTCCGGAGGTTCCCATCATGTCCATTCCGCGAAGGCTCGCCCCGGCGCTCCTCACCGGCCTCGCTCTCGCCGCCAGCGCCGCCGCGCAGCCCGCGCCCGACGAGCTCGGCGGGCTGAAGTTCCGCCACATCGGTCCCGTCGGCAACCGGACGCTGGCGGTGGCCGGGGTTCCCGGCAACCGCAACGTCTATTTCGCCGGGGCCGCCACCGGCGGGATCTGGAAGACCGAGGACGCCGGCCTGAAGTGGCGTCCGGTCTTCGACGACCAGGTGGACCACGCAGTCGGCGCGCTCGCGGTCTCGGAGTCGGACCCGAACATCGTCTGGGCGGGCACCGGGGAGACCTTCATCCGCGCCAACGTGTCCATCGGGACCGGCGTGTACCGCTCGACCGACGCCGGGGAGAGCTGGGAACACCGGGGGCTCGACGCCACCGCGCGGATCGGCCGGATCATCATCCACCCGACGAACCCCGACATCGTGTACGCCGCGTCGCTGGGGCACGCCTACACGCCCCAGCCGGAGCGCGGCGTGTACCGGACCACCGACGGCGGCGAGACCTGGGAGCAGGTCCTGTTCGTGGACGAGAACACCGGCGCTTCGGACATCGTGATGGACCCGAACAACCCGCGGATCCTGTTCGCGGGGATGTGGCAGCTCGAGATCAAGACCTGGGGCCGGATGAGCGGCGGCCCGGGGAGCGGGCTCTACATGACGAAGGACGGGGGCGAGACCTGGACGCGCCTCGAAGGCAACGGCCTGCCGCAGCACGCGGTCGGGAAGATCGCGGTCTGCATGAGCAAGTCGGACTCCCGGCGGGTGTTCGCGCTGATCGAGACGAGCGACGGCGTGCCGTGGGAAGGCGGCGAGGCCGAGAGCGGCGAGCTGTGGGCGACGAGCGACGGCGGCGAGACCTGGACGCTCCAGACCGAGAACCGGAACCTGGCCGGTCGCGGCGCCTACTACTCGCGGTGCGCGGCGGCCCCGGACGACCGGGACGAGGCCTACTTCCTCACCGCGTCCTTCGCCTCCACCCTCGATGCCGGGAAGAGCCACCGCATCCACGCTCGCGAAGACGCGCCCGGATGGGACCACCACGACATGTGGATCGATCACTCGAACGCCGACCGGATGGCGGTCGCCCACGACGGCGGGGTCTCCATCTCGGAGAACCGCGGCGCCTCGTGGTTCAAGATCCAGTTGCCGCTCGCCCAGATGTACCACGTCACCGTGGATGACGCGCTCCCCTACAACGTGCTCGGGAACCGGCAGGACGGCCCCTCGACGCGGGGCCCGAGCCGCGCCTTTCTCGGCGGCTTCTTCGCGAGCGGGATCCCGCGGGGGATGTGGCACGGGGTCGGAGGCGGCGAGAGCGGCTTCGCGACGCCCGATCCGGAAGATCCGAACATCGTCTGGTCGAGCGCGTCAGGCTTCGGCTCCCTGGGCGGCATCGTCGTGCGGTACAACGAGACGAACCGACAGTTCCGGCAGGTCGAGGTCTGGCCGGAAGCCTCGATCGGCTGGCCCGCCGAAGGGCTGCGCTACCGCTTCCAGTGGGTCTTTCCGCTGCTCATCTCCCCGCACGACCGGAACACCGTGTATGTGGGCAGCCAGCACGTCCACCGGACCACGAACGGCGGGCAGAGCTGGGAGGAGATCAGCCCCGACCTCTCCACGAACAACCGGGACCG
>JAJEAO010000014.1 GCA_022822745.1 Acidobacteriota bacterium | reverse complement strand
GGCGCTCTCGTAAGTCATTGGGAGATAACCGCTTACAGTACAGACCCCAGCCCATTGGGCACTACAGGATTTGATTCAGCCACGCCCTGGCGGCTCCAAGGCGCGGGAGCCGGCCTTGCGGAGAACGAGAGTGGCCCTGATAAACATGGTGGATGGGTTGAGTGTCGCACATCAGCGCGGCAGGTAGCAAGTGCCATTGGCTGGCGAAACATTCACAGGGCACTACATTCGGACTCTGTTGGTTTTCGGGCCCAAATCGGGGGTCCAGGCCGTGAAACAGGGCTGTTCCGGCCCTTGATGTGACATGACATGGCCCAAATCGGGCCGAGAATGGCTCCGAGACCGCCGGTTTGGGCTACTGCCGCCTCCTGGCGTCAGGTCGCGTGACTAACTTGGGTATAGTTAACAGGTCACTTGAGCTGTGTCAGGTCGGACCGGCTTCCCGCCTTCGACCGACAGGCGCGGTGTCTTCGTTCGACCTCCCGTCGCCGACCACTCCACCGGTCGTCGAGACGGCGCGGCCGGGTGCCCCGTGGGGGGTGGGATAGGGTTCCGCGCCCATCCAGCCATTCGCGGCTTCCTCACTCTCCGCTGTCCCCGCCTCCCCCGTCTGCTTCCCATGCGCCAAGACTCACCACTCGCCACAGACAGGTCGTGGTCCCGGTTCCGAAGTTCGGTCAAGGGCTCGACATCCGCGCCGCAAGGCGCTGGTACAATTTCCGGGTCGCCGGGTCGCCGGGTCGCCGGGTCGCCGGGTCGCCGGGTCGCCGGGTCGCCGGGTCGCCGGGTCGCCGGGTCGCCGGGTCGCCGGGTCGCCGGGCCGCCCCACCCGCGTCCGCGTGACGGCCATGAGCCTTCCCGCATGGCTGCGCGGCCCATGGCTGTCCGCCTCTTCGCCTGAGCCATTCCGTTCCGCGGGCGGGCACCGTCCGTCTCGCCGGCCCCCTTCTTCCTCTGGCCGTTCCAGTCTTCCTGCTGCCCGCGGTCTGCGGCGCCGTCTCGCGGCCGGGCTGCTGCTCCTCGGACCGCTGGCCGTGCTGGCGACCGGGGCGGCTGCGCAGACGCCCCCCGTTGTCACCATCAGCGGCGGCCCTGCGATCACCGAGGGCGAGCAGATCAAGTTCGTCGTCACGGCCAGTTCCCCCCCGACGTCGAACCTGAATGTGCGGTACCGACTCGACAATCCGCCGGGTTCGGAGTTTGTGCCGCCGGGTTCGGAGTTTGTGCAGTTTCGGGAGGGTTCCGGCGTGCTGAACGCCAACACCCGGACATCGGAAATCGGTGCTTCTTCCGCCAACGACTCTGTCGACGAGCCGTCGGGCTGGGTCACGATAACGCTCCTGCCCGGCAGCGGCTACAAGGTGGGCTCCCCTTCCGTCGCCAGGGTCTGGGTGAACGACAACGACGGCGGCGACAATTATCACCTCTGCACTTCCCCTACCCCGGTCCCGTCGGACACCATGCCGCCCGTCAACCTCGCGGACGCCATCGTCTTCGAATTCGCGCAAAGCAGCTTCAGCGTAAGCGTCCTGCCGACCGAACGAGAACCCAGCGCCACCGTCACTGTCACGCGGACCGGCACTCGCGCCACCTCGGTGGATTATGCGACCGCGAACGGCTCGCTCACCGCGCCCGGAGGCTACACCCACACCGCAGGCACTCTGCGGTTCGCAGCGGGGGAGACGTCGAAGAGCTTCCTCGTGCCGGTCTCCGGCGCGCCGGGAACCTTCCGCGTGTTCCTGTCGAACGCGACCAATGGAGGCGCCGTCTGCTATCCATCCGCCATTCCGTATGGCAGCGTCGTGCATGTGAGCCGCAGAACGCCGCTGGACCTGTCCTTTTCGCGCTCCTCGCTGAGCGTGGCGGAGAACGGCAGCGCCAGCTACACGGTGAAGCTGGACAGCTGGCCGGTCGACGGCGACGTGACGGTGACGATCACGGGCATGTCGGGCACGGACGTGACGGTGGACACCGACCCGGGCACGGCCGGCAACCAGCGGACGCTGACCTTTCCCGCGGTCGGGCACCTCTGGAACCGGCCGCAGACCGTGACGGTCAGCGCAGCCGACGACTCCGACACGGTCTGGGACCGCGTGACGCTGACGCACACCGCCTCCGCGAACTACGACTCCATCGCCAGGGATCTCTTCGTGGTGGTGGACGACGACGACGGCGACACTTCCATCATCGAGCTGACGCAGACCGCCATCGACACCGGCGAAGGGTACGAGGCCGTCGTCACGGTCCGCAATTTCGGCGGCGGCGCCGCCACGGTGGACTGGGCGACCGCCGACGGTTCGGCCCAGTCGCCCGGCGATTTCACCGCAGCCTCGGGAACACTGAGCTTCGCGTCGGGGGAGACGCGGAAGACCATCACGGTGCCGATCATCGACGACGGCAGCCCGGAAGAGGACGAGAGTTTCACCATCACCCTGTCGAACCCGAGCGGGGCGGTCCTCGGTGCGGACCATACTGCGACAGTGACTGCGACAGTGACAATCAGACAGCCCGTCATCGAGTTCTCGGACACGGTCTATTACGTGCGGGAAGACGAAGGCGAGGCTGTCATCACGATCCGGAAGATCGGCGGCGGCGCCGCCACGGTCAGGTTTGCGACCGAAGCCATCACCGGCAGTCCCGGCTTGCCCTTTGCCGAACCGCCCGGTGACCGTGAGATCGTCGTGAAAACCGTGAGCTTCGCGGCGACGGATACGAAGAAGACCGTCGCCGTCCCGATCGTCGACGACGGCGTGGACGAGTTGGACGAGCAATTCGGTCTGGACCTGAGCCGCCCGAAGGGAGCGCGTCTCAACCGCGGCGTGGGCGGCCATAAAGCTTTCGTGGTCATCAGGAACTATCCCGAGCTGCCCCTCATCAGGCTCGATACCGATGTCGAAGCGCTCTACCTGGACGTGCGGGAGGACGAAGGGCCGCTGACCATCGCGGTCACGAAGACCGGCACCGCCACCAAGAACGCCTCGATTGACTACAGGATCGTCCATTCAACTCGACCTCGTGCCGCCACGGTGGGCATCGATTACACCGATACTCGAGGCACCCTGACCTTCACGCCGTCGGAGACGCGGAAGACCATCTCGGTGCCGATCATCGACGACGGCGTAGATGAGCCGGAGGAGGATTTCCATCTGGTATTGGAGGACCCGGTTGGAGCGACCATGGACCCTCGAGCGCGTTCATTGGGTATTGATGTCGCCTTTATAACCCTGATCGACGACGACTCCCCTCCCGTCCTCCGGTTCAGCGAGCGCGCCCAGCTCGTGGATGAGAGCGAAGGCGAGGCCGTCCTCACGGTCACGAAGACCGGCGCGACCTCCAGGAACGTCACGGTGAAGTACGCGACCGCCGACGAGACGGCCACCGCGCCCGGCGACTACACCGATACCTCGGGCACCCTGACAATCGAACCGTCGGAGACGGAGAAGACGATCACGGTGCCGCTCGCCGTTGACAGCGTGGCGGAAGACTCCGAGTACTTCACCGTGTCGCTGTCGAGCCCGAGTCATGCGACCGTGGACAGCGACAAGAACAAGATCACCGTGATCGTGAGGGAAGATGTCGCCCCGAGGAGCGGACAGGTCGAGGCGACGCCGCCGGTGGTGACGATTTCGGCGGATGCGGATTCGGTGACGGAGGGGGGCGACGTGACCTTTACCGTGACTGCGGACCCGGCGCCGGGTGCGGACCTCACGGTGAACCTGTCGGCCGACGAGGAGATGGGCGAAGGCGGCGGCTACATCGCGCAGACGCATCTCGACACGGTGACGATCGCGGCGGGGACGACCTCGGCGACCTGGACGTTGACGACGATGTCGGACGATGTCGAGCGCGCCGACGGCGCGGTGGTGGGTTCCATCTCGGCGGGCGACGGGTACACGCTGGGCGCGCCATCTTCGGTGTCCCTGACGCTGCTGGACGACGACGGACCGCAGGACACCCCGGACGGGGCGAAGACCCAGACCGAGACCCCGACGATCCCCGCGGATCTCGTGGCGAGTGTGCGGGAGCTTGCGGGGCAGACCCAGCACGGCTCGGCGCACGTGAACCGCTGGCGTCGGGTGCTGGTGGCGTTCGGGCTGGAGAGCTATCCCGGCCTGACGCCCACGACGGCGGCGGAGGCGAGGACGAACGCGGAGAAGTACAGCAGCCCGCTGTGGCCGAGGATCGCGGAGGTGCTGGAGAAGCTGGAGGCGGCGCCGGAGCCGCCGCCCGAGGTCGTACCCGAAGTGACGGTCGCGGCGGGGGCGGCGGTGACCGAGGGCGGCGATGCGATCTTCACGATCACGGCGAGCCCGCCGCCGCCCGAGGCGCTGGCGGTGAGCGTGAGCGTGGCGATCGAGGGGGATTACGGCGTGACCGCCGGCAGCCGGACGGTGACGGTGGGGGCGACCGGGAGCGCCACGCTGACGATCGGGACGACGGACGACGCCGTGGACGAGGCGGACGGCTCGGTCACGGCGACGGTGGCGGCCGGCGACGGCTACACGGTGGGCTCCCCGGCCTCGGGGAGCGTCGCGGTGAGCGACGACGACGAGCCGGAGATCACGCTGACGGCGGGGAGCGCGGTCTCCGAGGGCGGGAACGTGGCCTTCACCCTCACGGCGAGCCCGGCGCCCGCCGCGGACCTCTCGGTGAGCGTGAGCGTGGTGGTCGAGGGCGACTACGGCGTGGCGGGCGGCAGCCGGACGGTGACCGTCGGTACGAACGGGCACGGCCTGCTGCGGTTCGCGACGGTGGACGACAATGCGGACGAGCCGGACGGCTCGATCACGGCGACGGTGGAGGACGGCGAGGGCTACACGGTGGGCGCCGCCGCCTCCGGAACGGTTGCGGTGAGCGACGACGACCTGCCGCCGCCGGTGATCTCGGTGGCGGCGAAGGCGGCCTCGGTGACGGAGGGCGAGGACGCGGTCTTCGTCCTCACGGCGGACCGTGCGCCGGAGGCGAACCTGACGGTGCAGCTCGTGGTCGCGGAGACCGGGGGCGACCATGCGGGGGCGGACAGCGAGGGCGCGACCGGGGTGACGTTCCTGAAGGGCGAGACCGAGGCGGAGCTCCCGGTGGTGACGGTGGACGACGATGCGGACGAGCCGGACGGGACGGTCACGGTGACCCTGTCGGCGGGTGACGGCTACACCGTGGCCGCGGCGCCGGGCGATACGGCCGGGGTGACGGTCACGGACAACGATGCGGCGGCGCTGCCGGTGCTGTCGGTGGCCGACGAGAGGGTGGAGGAGAACGGTGGCGCGTTGCTGACGTTCACGGTGCGGCTGTCGGCGGCGTCGTCGGCGCCGGTGGAGGTGGTGGCGGACACGCGGGACTCGGACCCGGTGTCGGCGGTGTCGCGTGAGGACTACTGGCCGGTGGAGCGGCAGCGGGTGCGCTTCCGCGCGGGGGAGACGCAACAGCAGGTGTCGGTGGTGATCTACGACGACAGCCACGACGAGAACCCGGAGACGTTCGAGCTGGTGCTGTCGGAGGCGTCGGGTGCGGAGATCGGGGACGGGGTCGCGGTGGGGACGATCGTGAACGACGACCCGCTGCCGGCGGCGTTCGTGGCGCGGATGGGCCGGACCGTGGCGGAGCAGGCGCTGGAGGGCGTTGCGGGTCGGATGTCGGCGCCGCGGGAGGCGGGGATGCGGAGCACGCTGGCGGGGCAGACGCTCTCGTTCGGGGGGCCTTCCGGGGGCGGGGCCGGATCCGTCCCGGCGTCAGCCGGGTACGCCCGCGGCGGCCTCGCGCCGGTGTTCGGCGGCCAGACCGGCGGCCAACCCGGGGGCTTCGGCCACGGGAACGCCGGCTTCGGCGCCGGCGGGTTGCCGGGGTCCGGCTACGGGCCGTCGCCGGGCCTGACGGGGCGCGATGTGCTGCTCGGCAGCGGCTTCACGCTGACCGGGGCGGCGGACGCCGGCGGGGGCAGCCTGGCGATGTGGGGCCGGACGGCGCGGGGGAGTTTCCACGGCCGGGAGGGGGCGCATTCGCTGGGGGGCGGGGCGTTCACGACGATGCTGGGGACGGACTACGCGCACGGGAGGTTGCTGGCGGGGGTGGCGCTGGCGCGGAGCGCGGGCGACGGCGAGTACCAGAACACCGAAGCCGGGTCCGGGGCCTGTCCGGACGGCATGTCCGCGGCGCTGTGCGACCGGGCGCGGCGAGCGGGCGACGGCCGCGTGGGGGCGTCGCTGACGGCGGCGATCCCGTACGCGGCGTTCCGGCTGTCGGAGCGGGTGAAGGTGTGGGGCGCGGCTGGCTACGGCGCGGGCGAGGCCGCGCTGAGGACGGAGCTGGGTAGCAGCTTCCGGACGGACACGCGCTGGCGGATGGCGTCGGCGGGTCTGCGGGGCGACCTGCTCGCGGTCCCGACCGGAGGCGGCGACTTCGCCCTGGCGGCGGTTTCGGACGCGCTGTGGACGCACACGACCTCGGCGGAAACGCGGGACCTGGCGGCGTCGGCGTCGGGGGCGACGCGTCTGCGGCTGGGACTGGAGGGGAGCTACCGGGTGTCGCTTCCGGGCGGGGGCCGGCTCGCGCCGAAGGTCGAGGTGGGGGCGCGCCACGACGGGGGCGACTCCGAGACGGGCCCGGGCGTGGAGATCGGGGGCGGCTTCGTCTGGACGGACCCGCGGCTGGGGCTGTCGCTGGACGTGGCGGGGCGCACGCTGGTGGCGCACGGGAACGAGGACCTGAAGGACCGGGGCTTCGCGGTGGCGGTGGGCTTCGACCCGAGACCTTCGACGAAGCGCGGCCTGTCGCTGGACCTGCGGCAGGAGCTCGGGCGGCAGGCGCGCGGCGGGCTGGACGCGCTGTTCCGTCCGGCGACGCTCGGGGAGCGGATCGGGGGCGAGGGGGCGTCGCGCTGGAGCCTGGCGGGGGCCTACGGGCTGGCGACCTTCGGGGGGCGCTTCACGGGGAGTCCCCATGCGGAGGTGGGGGTGGCGTCCGGGGCGCGGGACTACAACGTCGGCTGGCGGCTGGCGCGGGAGGGCGAGAACGCGCCCGACCTGCGGTTCGGGGTGCGGGCGTCCCGCCGGGAGAGCGTCTGGGCGGGCCCGGGGCACGCGGTGGGGATCGAGATCAGCGGCCGGTGGTGAGGCGGGAGCGGCGTCCCGTTTTCCCGGGCCTCAGCGCCGCCCGGCCGCCCTCGTCGCGAGCCCCCTCAATGGACGCTCACGGGACGCTCGCGACCCCGTCCGACTCCATCTCATCCTGCAGGCATGCTCCCGAACATGAGCCCGGAGGTCATCGCCATCGTCTCTGTCGGGGTCGCACTCGCCACCCTCATCGTCCACGGGCAACGCTCGCTCGAAGCCCGCCTCGCATCCGTAGATCGCCGGGTAGCCCGCATCGAGGGGGTCATGCCCTTCCTCGCCCACCTCACCGCCCGGCAGAACCAGTCCAGCGGGTCGAACCCTCCCCGCTCAGGATCCAGCCCGGATACCTCATGGCGTGGCCTGCGGAAGAGGGCGTAGATCTGTACCAGTCGTTGTGACGGAATGACTGACGCCACACCAGCATCTCCTCGTCATCCCGCGCGGGTCGTCGCCTCCGTCCCTCCGGCCGCATGCCGCTCGATCCCGAGTACGGCAGCCGTGAACGTCGTTGTCGGCGATCAGGACGATGCGCGGCAGCCGATGTCCGGCCTGAAGCGTCACGCAGGCACTCGACGCCGAGCCAGGATCACGAGTCCGGTGGCGAGGGCGAGGCCGCCGAAGTTCGCGGCGGCGAACAGCGCGTCGGGCGGAGGCGGCCAGAGGAGGAGCGCGGCCACGGCGAGCGCGGCGGCCCGAAGCGCCGGGCCAAGCGGACCGAAGAGCCAGCCCGCGATGCCCGCCGAGAGGAAGAGGACCACGCCGCATCCGAGCAGGAACGCCACGACCGCGCCCGTGACCCCGCGGCCGCCGTCGAGGATGAGCAGCAGTTCGGGCCGGAAAACGAAGAAATAGGGCAGGGCGAAGCCGGCAAGCGCGTAGCGGAAAGCGGTCAGCGCCGCCGGGAGGATCGGAGTCCCGGCGATGCCTGCGGTCGTGTAGGCGGCGAGCGCGACCGGCGGGGTCACCATGGACATCATCCCGAAGTAGAAGATGAAGAAATGGACGGACAGCGGGGGGATGCCGAGCTGTCCGATGACCGGGCCGATCAGGATGGCCATCAGCAGGTAGCACACCGCGGACGGAAGGCCCATCCCGAGGACGACCGACCCCACCATGATGAGCAGGAGCGCCGGGAGCAGGCCTTCGCCCGCGACCGAGAGCACCGTCGCGGGAAACCGGGTGCCGAGCCCGGTCAGGGTCACCATGCCGAGGATGACGCCGACCGAGGCCGCCGCCGCGACGAGGGGGGCGGCGCCCTCGGCGATCCGGTCGAGCGCCCGGCGCAGCCCGGCGAGATTCGGGCGCGTGGCCGGGTGGAACAGGGAGGCCGCCACGACGACGAGGAGCGCCACGCTCACGGCGCGGAAGACGGTGCGGCCGACGAGGAGGGCGACAATCAGGGTCAGGAGCCCCACGCCGAAGACGATCCCGGCGGGAATCGCGGCCTTCTCGGCGTCCGCGGCCGGATCGGCGCGAGTGACGCCCAGATGGCGCCGGGCGTGGAGGTGCACCATGGCGAGGAGCGCCGCGTAGTACAGGATCGCGGGCAGGATCGCGGCGCGGATGACGTCGAGGTAGGCCACCGGCGGGTCCACCAGCTCCAGCATCATGTAGGCGCCTGCGCCCATGACCGGGGGCACCAGCGCCGCCCCCGAGCTGGCCGCCGCGGTGATCCCCGCCGCCGCCCGGGCGGTGAACCCGGTGCTGCGCATCAGCGGGATCGTGACCGTGCCGGTCGTCGCGGCGTCCGCCACCGCGCTGCCGGACAGCGACCCCATCATGGCGTTCGCGACGACCGAGACCTTGGCCGCGCCCCCGACGGTGCCGAGGAAGAGTCGGCGCGCCGACACGGTGATGAAGCGGATCGCGCCGGTCTGGGAAAGCACGGCCCCGAACACCACGAAGAGGAACACGTAGGCGAACATCACCTTCATCGCGATCCCGAAGACGCCCTGGCTCTGGAGGAAGCCCTGGGAGGCGATCCGGGTGAGGGTGTAGCCGCGGTGCGGGAAGAGGAGTTCGGGCAGGTGCGGTCCCAGCAGGGCGTGGAGCACGAACAGCGCGGTCAGGATGGGGAGCGCCGGGCCGATGACCCGCCAGGTGGCCACCAGCGCGCCGAAGAGACCCAGCAGGCCGATCGCGATGTCGAGGCCGGTCTCGCCGCCCGCCCGGTCCCCGAGGCTCGACGCGGCGAAACCGCTCCAGTAGAGGACGAACGCGCAGGCGGCCGCCGCCGAGAGCAGTCCCGCGGCGTCGAGCGCCCGGCGCCAGACCGCGTCGTCGGGGCGGGCCCGAATCAGGAAGCACAGCGGCAGCCCGAGCAGCGCGAACGCCGCGAGCTGGCCCTGGGGCGTGAGCGCCGGGCGGTTGACTTCGAGGAGGACGAACCCCGTCAGCAGGAGCGTCAGCGCCCGGACGGCGAAGGCGTGGAGCCGGGACCGCTCCGCCGGTCCGCCGCTCACGGCGATGCGGTCAGTCGGATTCGGGCCAGATCCCCGCCTCCCGATAGAAGCGCTCGGCGCCGGGGTGGAAGGCGAGGCCGGTGCTGCGGGCGGCGTTGCCCTCGTTGATGGCCCGGCCGGCGGGGTGCTTTTCCACGACCGACTCCCTCCGCTCCCACAGGGCGCGGGTGATCCGGTAGATGAGGGCTTCGTCGGCGTCGGCGCGGGTGATCAGGTGCATGGAGCCGACGTCGAGGCCGGGATAGTCCTCGTCCTGGCCCCGGTAGGTGCCCGCGGGGACGACGGCGTGGCGGTAGAACGGGTACTCCCGGGGAAGGGCCCCGCGCACGTCCGGATCGAGCGGCACGAGATGGGCGTCCATCCCGGCGGTGGCCTGGACGATCGAAGCGGTCGGGATCGCGCCGCCGAGGAAGGCCGCCGCCGCCGAGCCGTCGGTGAGCATGTCCACCGCGCCCGCCTGGGTGTTGTAGAGCGGCGTGAAGTCGGCATAGGTGACGCCGTGCGCCTCCACGATGGGGCGGATGAAGTGCTCGAAGCCGGCGCCGGCGACGCCGACGACGATCCGCTTCCCGGCGATGTCGCCGACCCCGTGGATCTCGGAGCGGGAGGGAGCGACAAAGGTCGCCACGTTCGGGGCGAGCGTCATGACCGCGCGCACGTCGTAGGCCTGTCCCCAGCCGTCCTCGCCGCGGGCGGCGAAGTAGGTCACCGCGGCGTTGGAAAGCGCCAGGTCCAGCTCGCCGGACGCAAGGCGGCGGATGTTCTCCCCCGAGCCCTTGGTCGCTTCGGCCGTGACCCGCAGCCCGTCCTCGCCTTCCCCGAGAACCTCGGCGAGCGCCCCGCCCACGACGAAGAAGGCCCCTCCAGGGGGCGCCGTGCCGAGGCTCAGGAACTGCGGAGCCGCCGTCGGGTCGCCGCCGTCCCCGCATCCCCACGCGAGCGCGGCGGCGAACGCGCCGGAACAGGCCGCGCGGACGAGTCGGGACACGCTGCGGCGGGCGGGACTCAGCGGGAGGCGGCGGCGAGGATCGCGGGCAGGGAAGAGGCCAGTTCGTCGAGCGTGGCCCCGTGATGCGCCAGGGTTCCGTCCTCGGAGTCGAACCCGGGGATGGGCCGCAGCGCGCCGTCCTCGTCCTCGATCAGCGAGCGCTTGCCGGCCTCGCCGGCGACCACCAGGGGGAGGCGGGGTCCGGAGCTGCGCAGAAAGACGAGCGCCCGCTCGCCCACCCGGAACGTGGGCATGTGGGTCACGAGAACCCGGGTGTCCCCCACCTGTCCGCCGGGAACCTGGAACCGGACCTGTCCGCCGGCGGGCCCGTGGAGCCGATGCTCGGTGCGCAGGATGACCGTAGTGAAGATCTCGGTCTGGTCGGCGTTCCACGCGGACTGCGTATCGAGAACCTCTCCGGCGACGATCGTGTCGGCGCGGGTGACCATTTCCTCGAGCGTCGGCCACGCATAGGGATTCATCCTGCGGTGATCGTGCCGATCCTCCGGCCTCTCACCGCCCCGGGGACCGGACTGGGCCCCCGCAACGGTCGGAACGGCCAGGAGAACGGGGAGCAGCCACCGGGCGCATCGCGGCAGAGGCAACGGAAGCATGGAGGCGAGTATATCCGTGGCTCGCGGCTCCGCCCGTCTCAGATGGGGGGCAGCTCCTCGTGCCACCCGGTGCGGGCCTGGTAGGCGTGGGCGACCTGGAGGATGCGTCCCTCGGAGAACGGGCGACCGTAGATCTGGAGCGCGAGGGGACGCTTCGGAGCTTCGGCCGAGAAGCCGCAGCCCAGGGTGAGGGCCGGGTAACCGGTCATGTTGCCGAGAAAGGTGTTGCCGGGCCGACTGGTGAGAGTGTCCGGGTCGGTTCCCTCGCCCACATCGCTTCGCGCCGCGGCTTCCGATCGCAGCGGACCGGCCGGGGCGAACGAGCTGGGGACGATCATCACATCGCACGAACGGAAGACCTCGGCCATCTCCCGCTGCAGGATCGTTCGCACCCGCAGCGCCTTGATGTAGTCGGTGGCGGGGTAGAACTTCGCCACCTCCAGCCGTTCCCGGACCAGCGGGTCGAGATCCCCGGGCTGCTCGGCGAGACGTTTCTCGTGAAACGTGGCTGCCTCGGCCATTGCCACGATCCATCCGGCGCTCCCGGCGAGCTCTGCGTGCGGGACGGCGACTTCGACGACTTCGGCGACGTCGTCCTCGAGCAGCGAGATCGCGGCCGCGACGGCGTCGCGGACTTCGGCCGTCGCCCCCTCGTGGAATCCGCTCACCGGAACCCCGATCCGCAGCCCGGCCACATCGGGGGTCAGCTCCTCCGGATAGTCGGGGACCGGGACGGAGGCGGCCGTCGGATCGTTCGGGTCCTCTCCGGCGATCGCTGCGAGCATCGCCGCCGCATCCCGTGCCGTCCGGGTCATCGGTCCGGCGTGGTCCAGCGTCCAGCTCAGGGTCGTGACGCCGAAACGGCTGACGCGGCCGTAGGTCTGCTTCAGGCCCACGACGCCGCAGGCGGCGGCGGGTCCCCGGATCGAGCCTCCGGTATCGGTTCCGATCGAGAGCGGGGTGAGCCGCGCCGCGAGCGCCGCCCCCGAACCCGAGGAGGACCCCGACGGGGTGTAGTCGGTCGCCCACGGGTTGCGGGCGGGCCCGAACCCCGAGAGGACGCCGCTTCCCATGGCGAACTCGAGGAGGTTCAGCTTCCCGATCAGGATGGCGCCGGCCCCGTTCAGCCGCGCCGTGATCGTGGATTCGTAGTCCGGCGTCCAGTCGGCCGTGGCCTTCGACCCGTTCGTCGTGAGGATCCCGTCGGTGGCGAGGATGTCCTTCGGGGCGTAGGGCACCCCGTGGAGAGGCCCCCTCCAGTCGCCCGCCGCGATCTCTCGTTCCGCTTCGGCGGCGCGGGCGCGGGCGTGGTCGCCGGTGACGGTGATGAAGGAGTTGATCTGCCCGTCCACGGCTTCGATGTGGGCGAGATGGGCTTCCACGACCTCCACGGGCGAGAGCTCCCGGCTGCGGTAGAGCTCCGAGAGCTCGTGGGCGTCGAGTCGGCAGAGCTCCGGGATCACGGACGCGCCTCCGGCCCTCGCGCCACGAAGACGACGGCGGGCTCGACGAGATCATCCACCTCGAGATCCCGCACGGCCCGGAAGAACGCATGGTTCATGCGGACCGCGGGCAGGATCGTCCCGAGCCGCGCGGGTTCGAGAGGGCGGTTCGCGAGCTCGTTCATGGCCTCGAGCCTCCGGACGGTGGCCCCGTCGCCCTCGGCCGGCCCGCATCCGGCCAGCGCCGCCGTCCCCGCCACCGGGAGGGCCACGGCCCCGCGAAGCACTTCGCGACGGCCCATCCGACACTCCTGACTCGCCTCCATCGCCTTTCCTCCCGTCCGCGACCGATTCTACTCGGGGTGTCGTCCAGCGGCTCGTTTATCCTCTCCACCCGTGCTGCTCGGTGACGCGGACCGGACTGCTGTCCGAGCCCGGTGGAAGGCTCTCGCGGGACCGGTGTCGGCGACGCTCACGACCCGCCGGCGGAGCTCCCTCGTCGCGCCGGGGCAGCCGGAGTGCCGGTCCTGTCCCACCGCGGAGGCGCTCCTCTCCGAGCTCGGCGAGCTCTCGCCCGACTTCCGGGTGGAAGTGCGACAGGTGGACGGGCTGCCCGACGCCGGCCGGATCCCGAGGATCGAGCTCGGCGGGCAGGCGAAGGGGCGGGTCCGGTTCGTGGGGCTGCCCGACGGGCACGAGTTCGGGACGCTGGTGGATGCCGCGGTCGCCGTCTCGGGCGTCCCCGGGGCGCTCTCGGAAAGCGCGATGGCGCGACTGCAGACGCTCATCAAGCCGGTCCACATCCAGGTGTTCACGACCCCGACATGACCCTGGTGCGCTCCCGCGGCCAGTCTGGCCGTCTCCCTCGCGGTGGCGAGCGAACGGGTCTCGACGGATGTCGTGCTCGTCCAGGAGTTCCCGGATCTGGCGCGCGCCTATGCGGTCAGCTCGGTGCCGCTGACGGTCATGGAGCCGGTGCATGATGGAGTCCCGGCAACGGGGCAGGGGGTCTCGGTGCTCGGGGCCCGCCCGGAGGAGGTGTTCACAGATGCGCTCGTTTCGGTTGGAGGCGGCTCGCGGTCCCGAGGGGACGATGATGGCTGAACGCGCTCCGCGCCACCCCGGCGCGGACTGGAGGCTTCCCCGCCGACGGGCGCTGTCGCTGCTCGGCGCCGGCGCCGCGGGGCTCTGGTTCGCCCCCGGTTCGGTGGAAGCTGCGCGGGAACTGCCGTTTTCGGCGGACTCGGTGCGGGACCTGGTGCGCCGGCTCCACCGCATCCGGCGCCGGTTCGGTCTGAATCAGGCGATCGGCGTCCATGTGGAGCACCTCGATTCCGGCGCCGAGCTGTTCAGCCACAACCCGGATCGGACCTACGTGCCTGCATCCGGGCAGAAGCTGCCGATCATGGCGTCGTGCATCCACTATCTGGGGCCCAACTACCGGTTCGGCACCCGGTTCTTCGTGGCGGCGGCGCCGTCCGAGGGGGGCGTCGTCGAAGGCCCGGTGCTCGTTCGAGGCTGCGGGGATCCGAGTCTGAACCGCCACGGCATGGATGCGATCGCCGACGCCATCGCGGGTCACGGGATCACCGCAATTCGGGGCGACGTCATCCTCGACGACTCGTTCTTCGTGCCGCAGGAGACGAACCGGAGGCTGGTGGCGGAGCGGCTTCGCTACAACGAGCCGATCGTCAGCGCGCTCGGTTACCACTGGAACCAGGTCGAGGTGGCGGGGCTGCCGGAGGCCGACGGCAACCGTCCGAAACTCCGGGACGAGGGCTACGGCTACTTCGCCATCCAGAACCGGACCGTGCTCCGCAACTCGGGGCGGCCCTACATCCTGGCCCACCGGCGGCCGAACCGCCGGGTGCGCCTCGAAGGCCGCATCCGTCGGGGCGGGACGGAGCGGCTCACCCGGTTCACCGCCACCGAGCCCGCGCTCTACTTCGGTTACGCCTTCCGCGGCAAGCTCGTCGAGCGGGGCGTGGAGGTCGCCGGGGAGCCGCGTCGGCGCGCGGAGTCCGATCCGGATCTCCCCGTCCTCCTCTACCGGCACGACTCGGAACCCATGGTTCGCGTCGTCGAGGCGCTCGGGAAGTTCTCGAACAACTGGTCGGCGGAGCAGCTCCTGTTCACGGTCGGGGCGCACCGCTGGGGGCCTCCGGGGACCCGGGAGAAGGGCGCCCGGGCCGTCGAGGAGTACCTGGTGGGCCTCGGCAATCCCGCCGACAGCTTCACCGTGGACGACGGCTCCGGCCTCTCCCGCCGGAACCGGCTCAGCCCGCGGCAGCTCGTCTCGGTCGTCCGGGATCTCTACAGCCAGCCCGAACTCCGGGACGACTTCCTCGAATCGCTCGCCCACGCCGGCCTCGACGGAACGCTCCGGCGCCGGATGCGGAGCGACGGAGTGCGCGGCCGGGTGATGGCCAAGACCGGGAGCCTCTCCGGGGTGAGTTCGCTCTCGGGCGTCGCCTTTCCCGTCGGGGCCGAGAACCGCACGCTCGCGTTCTCCGTCATCACGAACGGGCTGAGGAGCCAGTGGAGCGGTGACGCGGTCGAGAACGAGATGGCGGCGACGCTCGTCCGGTGGAGCGGCGCGGCCACCTGATCGCGCGCCGCGGCGGCTCGGCATGAGGCCGATCCCGGGACTCGACCCCCCGGAGTACGTCGCCTGGCGTCAGGATCCGGCGATCCTCGACGAGTTCGCGCGGACGGTCGAGAGCTGTCCCGGCCGATGGGAGATCGTCACGGGACTCGGTCGCGCCGAGCGGCTGAAGCTCTACGAGGGTCTGGTGCGCAACCGGCTCCACGACCTGCAGCTCAAGCGCTGGGTGCGCTCCGGGGTGCTCTCCAAGGCCTGGCTGGGGCCGGGCGAGGAAGCGGTCACGGTGGGCGCCTGCCACGCCCTCGGCCCCGAGGACGCGGTCGGACCCATGATTCGCAACGCCGGGGCGCTCCACGAACGAGGAGTTCCGCTGGTGGACATGTTCCGCGGATCCCTGGGGACCGCGGATGGGCCGGTGCGCGGGCGGGACATCCACTTCGGCGATCTTCGCCGGGGTGTCATCGGCCCCATCAGCATGGTGGGATCGCTCGTTCCGGTCTGCGCCGGGATGGCGCTCGCCTACCGGCTGCGGGGGGAGTCCCGCGTCGCGCTGACCTGGGTCGGAGACGGGACCGTCGGCACCGCCGGCTTCCACGAGGGGATGACGAGCGCGGTCGCGGTTCGCGCCCCGCTCATCGTCGTGATCCAGAACAACGGGATCGCGCTCGGAACCGTGCTTCCGGATGACGGCCAGGCTCGCCTCGAAGCCCTGGGGGCGGCCTACGGAACGCCGTCCCTGGTCGCCGACGGGAACAACGTCCTCGACATGTGGGCCGCGGTTCGCGAAGCGCGAGCCCGCGCCCTGGGCGGCGGCGGTCCGGTGATCGTGGTGGCGCACACGTTCCGGATGGGAGGGCACGCCACCCACGACGAGGGAATCAGCCGCGAACTGCTGCCCGCCGATCGCTTCGAGTACCACGGACGTCGGGATCCGCTGCGGGTGTACCGGGCCTTCCTGCGCCGTGGAGGGGCAGGGGGCCCTCCGGTGCCCGAGTCCGAACTCGCGGCGCTCGAGGAAACGGTCGAGGCCGAGACCCGCGCGGCGGAAAGGGCAGCCCTGGCGTCGAACCGGACCCGCCGGCCCGATCCGGCGACCGCGGCCGCCGGCGTCTTCGCCGGCTGAGGGAGGGGGCCGCTATTCCCGGCGGCGTCCGTTGACCGGGAAGTGGTTCAGGCCCAGCCGCGCGGCGGACCGATCCGTGAGGTCCACGATGGCGGCGGCGTTGATCCCGATCGCGATGACGAGCGCCTCGCTGATCTCTTCCTTGGTCGCGCCCGCCTTCAGGGCCTTCTTGATGTGCCCGTCGAGGCAGCCTTCGCACTTGGCGATGACCGAGCAGCCGATGGCGATGAGCTCCTGGATGCGGGTGTCGAGCCGACGGTTCTCGGAGAAATAGGTCTCCTTGTAGAACTGACCGTAGATGGCCTTCATCCGGGGCTCGAGCATCGAGTAGGACGCGGGGCCCCGTGGGGGCTGTTTCTCCGACTTCGGGGCCGCCGGCGCGGCCCCCTCCGCCGCGGGGTCGTAGTCGATCCCCGGAATCCGAGCTGCCGCGCCGTCCTGCGCCATGAGAGTCCTAGCCTTGCGCCCGCCCGTGGACGGGCCGGGACTTCGTCTTGTGCACGCCACAGGCAGCCGGTGCCGACTGCCGCTTTGCGGATTCAGTGAACGGGAACAGGAAAGGGTACCACCGAACCGGGAAAGGAGCGGCCCCGCGGCGATGGTTCGGGCGACGGACGGAAAGCGCCCGGAACGAGCGGGCCACCGGGCTCCCGACGGACGCGGCCCGCTGCTCTGTCCCCTTCGCAGCGCGCCGAGTCGCCGGTGTCTGCCTCCTGCCGGAGGGCAGGGAGGCGGGAGAGAGTCCCCGCATCCCGACCGCTCCGCAGCCGTTGGATCACGCCGTCGAGAACGAGGGAGAAGAAGTCGAGATCAGGTTGATGTCCACAGGGACTTCTCGCGGGCGGACGACGGCGCCCCGGGACATCTCCGAGGGGATTCTGCGCCGCCACGGCCCCACGGGGACCATCGAAGAACCGGCCTCTCGCCGAAGCCCCATCCTCCTCGTGATCGCGCTCGACTCGAACATCCTGTCCTGGCTCACCTGCTGGTCCGACGAGGCGCAAACCAGGTGCGATGCGTTGGCGCCCTCGATGGCGCGCATGGTGGAAAGGGCTCAGTCCGGTCTCTGTTTCCAGAGGGAGCGCGAGACTTCCTCCATGAAGAACTGTCGGTAGCCGTCCGGCGCGCCGACGATGTTGCCCTCGGCATCGATGCCAATCGAGTGGATCCGGACGGCCAGGTTTCGGCGCTCGAAGAACAGGATGGCGACATCCTCGGGCCTCAAGGCGCCGTCTTCGCCATCCCGTACATCCATGCGGACCCGGTCCAGAAGGTAGTCGCTGTGCGTCTCGACGATGACCTGGTGCGTCGAGCTGGCGATCCGGCAGAGAAAGCACCCGAGCGCCGCCTGGGCGCTCGGGTGGAGGTGCGCCTCGGGCTGCTGCAGGAGGTGGATTCCCGCACCCTGACTTCGCACCAGTTCCGTCACGACGGGGAGGATCTGGCTGACCCCGTAGCCCACATCCATCAGGTTGCGGAACGGACCCCTGGACCGCGTTCCGAACTCGCGCACCTGCACCTGGAACGGCTCGGCGCCGCGCCTGCCGAGCCGCCGGACGACGATCTCGTCGAACAGGCCCGCCCCTCGGCTGAACGATTCGAAAAACGGCCCTCAATCTCTGCCATGCCTCGGGATCGCGGTCGCTCAGCTCCACCAGCAGACGGGAAGTCCACGCCCCCTCGGCATCCCGGACAGGAAGCTCTGGTTCGCAGGCCCATTGCGGCCGCGACCGGCGAGAAAGCGTACCCGCGCCCACCCGGTTCCTGGGGGCGGTCGCAACCGCGTGGACGCCTGGCCTGCGGCGGCCATGGGCGCTTCGCCGCTGTCGGAGGACGCACGGTTCTGTCCGATGTGCTCGTCCGGATCGCTCGTTATGACTTCCGATAAGGAATCTTATGTAAAGTTCTGGCGTGTGAACGGGCCGAAACGGGAGTCTTGGCCGGCGCGGCCCCAGAACGAACGGCCGAAACGCCGTCCGGATGGGCCCGGCGGTCATCTCTTGCCGGTTCGGAGCGGCCGACGCGGCGCAGGAAGCCGGGTTCCGTCGTCCGGGGGCCGGCGGTGACGGCGGCGAATCTGTCCGTCAGTCCTCCGACGAGGAGTCCCGGTAGTCGGTGACGGCCTTGTGGAACACGAACAGCGCGTCCCGGTCCTCGCTGGGACTCTCGAAGTTGTAGGTGCGACCCCGCAGGACCTTGAGGCGGAGGTTGTTGCGCACGTAGTCCAGCTCGAACTCCTCCACTCGCCCGAACGGCAGTCGGAAGGCGTCCTGGTGGTCGGTGCGGTAATCGAACCCGTCGGGGCCCGCGTGAAGCACACCACTGCAGGAACCGAAGCGGTGCTTGTGCACGAGTTCGATCTCGACGGCGAGCGTCGCACCCTCCTCGACCAGCTCGAAGCGCACCTCGACCAGTCGGCGCTCCACGGTGACGGTGCGGTTCTGGACCTCGCGCCCTTCGGCCGATACCGTGAGCCGATAGTCGCCGGGCCGGAGCTCCTCGATCGTCAGCGGCGTGTTGCCCTTGAAGTTGCGGTCGAGAAAGACCATGGCTCCGGGAACATCGGCCTCGACCACGATCGAACCGAGCCTCTCGCGCAACTCGACCGCGACCGACCGGGTCCGGCCGGCGGGTACGGTGACATCGACCTCGAAGGGATGGAAATCCTCGCGCTCCACCCGCAGCGTGTAGTCGCCGGCCTCGAGGTCGTCCCATGCTCCCGGCGCCGAGCCGAGCGGACGGCCATCGAGGAACACATCGGCGCCGTCGGCGCCGCTGACGCGGAGCGAACCCGTCGTGGGCGCCGGTGGCGGAGGCGGCGCTACGGGAACCGGCTCTTCGGGAGATGGAGCCGGTCGAGCCGGGGCGGGAGCTTCGTCGGCCGGCTCCGAGGTCGCTTCATCCGCTCCGCCGCCGCATCCGACGCCCGCGAGCAGAGACAGCAGCAGCGCGCCCGGGAAGGCCGGGGCGATGAATCGGGCGCCCGGCCTTCGGATTCCGGGTCTCGGGGGTCGCGCCAGGCGGTTCAACGTTCGATGCGGTGGTAGCCGCGGTCGTGGTAGATCAGAGGAGCGGCTTCGGGGCGCTCGAGATCACCGGCGACGACTCGGCCGATGAAGAGCGTGTGGTCCGCTTCCCGGTATTCGGCGGTGACCGCGCATTCGAGCCAGCCCACACATCCCGCAAGCAGCGGTGGCGCCCCGGGCCGCAGCGCGGCGCGGCAGGGGGCGGCGAACTGCTCCGCCGAGGTCTGTCCGGGACGGGCGAAGTGGTTGGAGAGGTCGGCCTGGTCCTCCGCGAGGAGATGCACGCGAAAGCGCCCGGACCGGATCGCGGCGTGCGCCGGTGAGGCCGCGCCGATGGAGACGAGCACCAGCGCCGGATCGAGGCTGACCGAGGTGAAGGAACTCACCGTGATCCCGCGCGGTCCGTCGGCCCCGAGGGCGGTCACGACGGTCACGAGCTGCGGCGCTCGCCGCATCAGGCCCCGAAGTCGGTCCGCTGGAGCAGCCGCCCCCTGCCCTGTCTCGGACATCGTCGGTTACTCCGCTGCGATGTCGCTCTCGGTGAAGTCGGCGGTGTAGCTCACCGCCACCGCGCCTCGAAGCGTGTTCGCAAGGGGACAGCCTCGCTCGTGGAAGCGCAGGGCCCGCTCGGCCGCCGCGAGCTTGCCGGGTGGCAGCTTCACGGCGTAGCGGATGCGGATGGCGCGAAGGGCCATGACGCCGTCTTCGTCCACGATGTCCCCTTCGACCTCGGCGGTGAGCCGGTTCGGCTGGCTCGGGATGCCGCGTGATTCGAGCGCCCGCCCGAATGTGCCCAGCATTCAACCGCCGGTGGCGGCGACGACGTAGTCGAGCGTCGCCGGCAGTTCCTCGGCCGGCGTCACGCCGTAGAACGCGGCGATCCCGCTGTGGACGCCGAAACGCACCGGCGCTTCGAAGTCCTCCAGAAAGGCCCGCCGAACCGGGCCCGCCTCCTTCACGAGACGGGCGTGGCAGGTGTGAACCACGCGGGGCGCGGTCATCGCGACTCTCCGAAGATGTCGGCGTGGAGCGGAGCGACGTCAGTCCCGGCGCCCGCCAGCGGCAGGTCCAGCTCGAGCGTCGTCGAAGTGGGCGCGCTGCAGGCGTTGTCGGTGCAGAGCTGGTACCGGACCAGAACCGAGGCTTCGGTCGTCCCGGAGTCCGGGGCCGAGGTCAGCGTCGAGGTGAGGGGGATGCGGATCGCGACCCGCCCTTCGTAGAGATCGAATTCGCCCAGGCCGGAGAGGTCACGCCGGATGGGATCCGGGTACCGGGTCTCGCCGGCCTCGAGCGCGCCGTGCTCCTGGAATTCGACGATCGTCCCGGTGGGAGGCGGCTCCTCCGGCCCGTAGAGGTGGTAGCCGGGCTCGAGCTCGGCCACGACCGCGACCTCGAAGTGGTCGCCGGGCCGCACGGCGGACTGGGACGGAACCAGGTCGAAGCGCGCCGCCCCGTCCCAGTCGGGAATCTCGGGGATCTGCGCCGGTGCGAGCGCGGCGGCCAGCGCCAGCAGCAGGCAGCCGAGGAGCGGGCGCCGAAGCGGCCGGTCGTGGGAATTCGGGAGTCGGAGCATGGGGGGTCTCCCGCCTCGAATCAGGCGGATCAGGAGGGATTCGGTGGCGTCATGCGCGGAGCGGCCCTGCGGATCACGGCCCGGAAAGGGCCGCGAGCTGCTCCAGGATCTCGTCGGGAGAGGTCCGGTCACGGTAGTTGATCCACACGTTGACGAATCGAACGATCCCGTCGCGGTCCACGATGATCGTTGCGGGGTGGGCGAGGCCCTCCCGCTCGGTGCCGTCGTGATCCGGGTTGCGGATCCCGTAGGCGCGGATCACGGCCGCCCCCTCCACGAGCAGAGGAAAGGTCCAGTCGTTCTCCGCGAGCCAGCGCCGGGTCTCGGTCGCGTTGTACATCGAGATGCCGAGCACGGTGGCGCCCGCCGCCTCGAAGCGGTCCAGGGAGTTCTGCAGCTCGCCGAGCTGCGCCTTGCAGAATGGTCACCAACCCCCGCTGCGGAAGAACTCGATGACGACCGGGCCGGATCGGGCGAGCTGGCCCAGGCGCCAGGTGGTTCCGGCGGAGTCCTGGAGCAGGAAGTCCGGCGCGGGCTGGCCCACCGTCACGGTCGGGGTCTCCATGTCCTGCGCTGAAGCAGCGCCCGGGAGTGGACCGGGGGCGAGGCCGAGGCCGAGCGCAAGCACGGCGGCCACGAGGAATCGCGGAAGGGAACGCATGAGAGCCGATTCTAGCCCGGATTCCCCATGGCGCCTCGGCCTCGCCGGAAGTCGCGGCTCGGCGCCTGACGGACGGTGCGGGTTTGCGCTCCAGCGATCCCGTCGTCCCGATACGACGGACTGCGCTTGCCCGGACGACGGCAACATCGTGGCGCGAGACGTCCGGGCTACCAGCCGACCCGCGTCTCCTGCCCCGAGTCTTTTTCCCGACGGACGATGCAGCCCGCACCGGCATCGCCAGGCGCACGGAGTTCGGGAAGGCGTCGGAGTTGGCGGGGCGGGCCTCCGCACGGCGCGTCGGACGCGTTCGGCGTCCGCCGGCAGACCGGAAATCACCACGCACGATCGATGTCAGCATGGGCCGGGACGGCGACGGCACGACTTCATCACCCCGTAACACCAAAGTACTCTTTGACTTATCACCGATGTCGGCGCGCCGACATCGGGGAGTGTCAGGCCTTCGTGGGACCTGTGTTCCCCGCCGCGCTGGACTCCTGCTCCCCGGACCGACGAGACTCGAGCTGCTTCAGCAGGTCGCGCAGCGCCTGGATGACCTCGGCTTCTTCGACGGCGCTGCGCCGGAACGTCATCTGGAGCCGGAACGGAGCGTTCCGCGGCGCATACCGGAACACGAACGGCCGGGCGCGCTTCTTTCGGGTGGCCTTGCGCTTCTTCGGCGTTGCGGTCACGCCGGATGCGATGCGCCTGACGCACTCGGCCATCGCCTCGGGAGATGCCTCGCGGGCGACGCGCAGCAGCTTCCGCCGCGATCGGATCCCGGCGGCCCAGCACATCTCGCGGAGTTCCTCGGGGATGTTCAGAAGCGCGAGCGTCTCCGTGACGGAGGTTCGCGACTTCCCCACTCGACGGGCGAGCGACTCGTGCGTGTGTCCGTGATCGCGGAGCATGTTGCGGTAAGCCGCCGCCTCCTCGAAGGGAGTCAGGTCGTCGCGGAGGAGGTTCTCGACGAGGGCGAGTTCCAGCGATTCGTTCCGGGGCGTGTCGCGCTCGATGCAGGGGATCTCGCGCATGCCCGCCTTCATGGCGGCGCGATAACGGCGCTCCCCGGCGATGATCTGGAAGTCCTTGTTCCCCAGTCGGCGAACGAGGATGGGCTGGATCAGGCCATGGTCGCGGATCGAGTCGGCGAGGGCGTCCACCGAACCGATGCGCTGGCGCGGCTGATCGGGGTTGGGATGGATGTGCCCGGCCGGGATCATGCGGTGGCTGGTTGCAGGCTCCTCGGGGGCCAGGCTGGCGACATAGTGGGTCTCCCGCTTCCGCAGGCCGACCGCTTCAGGAAGACCGGTTCGCTTCGACACGCTCTAGAACTTCTTTCGCCAGGCGCCGGTAGTCGGCCGCGCCTGCCGATCGGGGGGCGAAGGAGAAGATGGACTCCTGGTAGGCCGGACTCTCTTCCAGCCGCACGTTCCTCCGGATGCGGGTGCGGAACATACGGCGTCCGAAGTGGCTTCGGATCCGGCGGGACGCGTCCTTCGCGATGCGGGTCCGGGAATCGTACAGGGTGATCACGACGCCGAGAAGAGACAGGTCCGGGTTGGGACGCCGCTGGATCTGCTCCACGGTGTCGAGGAGGTCGTCCGCCCCTTCCAGCGCGTAAAACGAGGGCTGGAGCGGGAGCAGCAGGTAGTCGCTCGCCACCAGCGCGTTCACCGTGATGAGCCCGAGCGTGGGCGGGGTGTCGATGATCACGGCGTCGAAGGCGTCGTACACGAACTGGATTCGATCCCGGAGCCGGTAATGGGCGTCCAGATCTCCGAGGAGCTGGCGTTCCAGCTTGGCGAGCGAAATGCGGGACGGCGCCACCGACAGTCCTTCGATCGCCGTCGGTCGGATGATGTCCGCGAAGCGCACATCTCCGGCGAGCGCCTCCAGCATGGACGGCGCCTGCGGATCCGGTGCGACGAAGCTGACCGACGCGTTCGCCTGCGGGTCGAGGTCCACGAGCAGGGTGCGGCGACCGGCCTCGGCGAAGGCGGCAGCGAGGTTGACCGACGTCGTGGTCTTGGCGACGCCTCCCTTCTGGTTGGCGACGGTGATGGTGGAACGCATGGAATGCCCGGCGTCTCCCCTACTGGGAGTCGCCGAGATCCTCCTCGTCGAGGGATTCGAGCCAGTCGGCGAGAGCCTCGCTGTCCTCGGGCGGTTCCGTGTCCACGATCAGTTCCTCGTCGCTGCGGATGCCCCTTTCGATCACCCGCTTGTGCGCGTAGATGGGCGCCCGCGTACGCAGGGCGATCGCGATCGCGTCGCTCGGCCGGGCATCGATCGCCAGCCGCCGGCGCTTCCGCTCCAGGTGGATGTGGGCATAGAAGGTGTTGCGCCGGAGGTCGTGGATCACGACCTTGACGACGCGCGCATCGAGTTCCCGGAGCATCTCCCGGATCAGGTCATGCGTGAGGGGCCGCGGCGGCTCGTAGTTCTCCACCTGCAGGCCGATGGCGCGGCACTCCAGGGGTCCGACGCGGATCGGAAGCTCGCGGTTGCCCGGTTCCTCCCGAAGCATGACCACCGCGGAGTTGTCCCGCGGGAGCATGAAGATGGCCTTGATGGTCATTTCAACTTCCATGGCGAGCTCCTCGAAGATCTTCCCCGATCGACGGGGGCGCGCTGTTCCCGAGAACGGGAAGCGGGATCTCCGGTCGGGGCGCCGCGGCGACGGGAACGGCGCCGGACGCCAGCTCCCCGCGCAGGCTGTTCGGCCCGTAGCCCGTGATGCGCACGCGCCGGAAGGATCCCGTGTCGGCGAGCGGGCCGGCAAAGTTCACCACCCGGTTGTCCTCGGCGCGTCCCGCCAGCAGCCCGCCGCGTCGGCTCGGCCCCTCGACGAGAACCTCGACCTCCCGGCCCACGAACTCCCGGTTGAGCTCGAGCTGGATCTCCCGCTGTCGGGCCTGCAGCTCGATCAGCCGGGCCGTCTTCTCGGCGTCGGGCACGTCGTCGGGATAGCGCTTCATGGCCAGGGTGTAGGGGCGTTCCGAGTACTTGAAGGAATAGGCCGAGGAGAAGCGAACCTCGTCGAGGAGGGAGAGCGTGTCCTCGAACTCCTCCCGGGTCTCCCCGCAGAACCCCACGATCAGATCCGTGGACAGAGCGAGGTCCGGAACCATCTCGCGGGCCTGGCGGACGAGACGCAGGAACTCGTCGCGGCTGTAGCCGCGCCGCATCCGCTCGAGCACGCTGGTGGAGCCGGACTGGGCAGGCAGGTGCATGTGAGGCATGAGCGGTCCGCCTCTCCGGAAGCATTCCATGAGGGCCGGGCTGAAGTCCTTGGGATGCGGGCTGGTGAACCGGATCCTGCGGATGCCGGGAACGGCTCCCACCGCGTCGGTGAGCTCGGCGAAGTCGCGTCCGTCCCGGGGATCGCGGTAGGAGTTCACGTTCTGGCCGAGGAGCTGGACCTCACGGAAGCCGTCGGCCGCGAGCGATGCGGCTTCCGCGACGACGGACTCCACTGTCCGGCACCGCTCGCGTCCGCGAGTGAACGGCACGACGCAGAACGAGCAGAAGTTGTCGCAGCCCTCCATCACCGTGATCCACGCCTTCACTCCGGGCACGCGGGCGATCTGTTCCGGCGGGATGTCCAGATTGTCGGCGTGGCGACCGGTTTCGACGATGCGCGTTTCGCCGTCGAGGAGCCGTCCCACGATGTCCGGCAGCCGCACCAGCGCCTGCGTGCCGATCACGAAGTCCACCGCGGGCGCTCTCGCGAAGATCGCCTCCCCCTCCTGCTGGGCGACGCATCCGGCGACGCCGACCAGGAGAGGCCTGCGGGCTCGGGGGCGACGGCGTCCGCCGACGAGTTGCTGGACCCGGGCGAAGACCTTCTCCTGCGCCTTCTCGCGGACCGAGCACGTATTCAGCACCACGATCTCGCCGCCTGGCGGATCGCCCGTGGCGACCGGTCGGGCGCCCAGCGATCCGAGCGCGGCCGCCATCTTCTCCGAATCGTGGACGTTCATCTGGCAGCCCCACGTCTCGATCCGGAAGCGGAGCGTCGGCGGGGCGCCGGAGGTCGGGAGAGGGTTCACGAGGAAGGGATCTCCTGAGCCGGATCCAGAGACGGACTCGAGGCGCCGCTCAGAAGGTCGCGAGCGTTGCGACGGGCGGCTTCGGTGACTTCGGGGCCGGCAAGCATGCGGGCGATCTCCTCGAGCCGGGTTTCGCCGGCAAGCCGATGGATCCGGACCACGGCTCCGGATTCTAGTTTTTCGACCCGGAAGTGGGTGCTCCCGAGGGCCGCGACCTGTGGCAGGTGGGTGACGCAGAGGAGCTGGCGGTCGGTCGCGAGGCGGCGCAGCCGGCGCCCCACGGCGTCCGCCACCCGACCCGAGACCCCGGCGTCCACTTCGTCGAAGACGAGGACGCGGGAGTCCCCCTGCCCCCTCGCGGCGCGTTCGGCGGCGGCGGCCTGGAGCGCCAGGAAGAATCGGGACGTCTCGCCTCCGGAGGCCACGTCGGCGAGCGGCGCCACCGGCATCCCCGGATTCGCGCTGAAGCCGAACTCCACCTGGTCCCAGCCGGAGGCGGCGAATCGTGCCCGGGGCGGATCCGGAGACGCATCGCCTCTGGGATCGAGGCCGATCCGGAACCGCGCTTTCGGAAGGCCGAGCCCCGGGAGTTCCGCGAGGACGGCGGTCTCGAGAGCGCCCGCCGCTGTTCGCCGCGCTGCTCCGAGCCGGCGCGCCCCCTCCCGGTACGCGGCCTCTGCAACCCCGGCGGCCGCCGTCGCTTCGGAACGGGCGGACTCCCGAGCCTCGAGACGGGCGAGTTCGGCGCGGATCGCCTCCGCCCGCTCCAGGAGCGCCTCGGGTCCGCCGGCGCCGTCCGTGTGGCGGCGTTCGAGCCGGCGGAGGAGAGCCAGGCGGTCCTCGATTTCGGCGAGTCGTTCCGGGCCGGCCTCGATCACGTCCCGGCGGTCGCGCACCGACTCCGCCAGGTCTTCGACCTCGGCGAGGAGGTCGGGACGGCCGACCAGAACCTCGGCCGTCGCCGGATCCAGTTCGGCGGCTTCGTCGAGATCGCGCATCGCGGATCCGATGCGCGCGCTCGCGCTGGTGTCCGTCCCGTAGAGGTCGCTCCAGACGGAGTCGAGCAGCCGCAGCAGACGCTCCCGGCTGGCGAGCGTGCGGCGCTCCCCGGTCAGCGCCTCGCGTTCCCCGGGCTCCGGGGCCGCCGCTTCGATCTCGCGAAGCGCGCGCTCCAGGCCGACGCGCTCCCGGGTCGGGTCGGCGGCCCCGGTTCCGAGAGATTCCACGCGGGCTTCTGCGCCTCTCCACCGGCGGTGGGCATTCGCCACCTCGCGGAGCAGATCCGCATGCCCTCCGGCCGCGTCCAGGATGTCGCGGGCGACGCCCGGTCGCAGCAGGGTCAGGTGTTCGCTCTGCCCGAAGATCTCCGCCAGACCGGAGCCGATGGCTCGGAGCGTCCCCACCGGAACCGCGCTGCCGTTCACGGCCGCCCGGCTGATCAGCGTCCCGCCGGCCCCGGCGAGCCGGAGTTCCCGGCGCACCAGCACTTCGCCATCGCAGACCGCGACGCCGGCGCGATCCAGCGCTTCGGTCACGGCGGCCGACGCCCTTTCCTCGGCAAGGTGGAATCCCGCCTCCACCGTGGCGCGCGGGCCCCGGGGACCGACGAGTCGCGCCTGCGCCCGGGCCCCGAGCGCGAGCCCGAGCGCATCGAGGAGGAGACTCTTGCCCGCCCCGGTCTCTCCGGTGAACACGTGGAGCCCCGGTTCGAACTCGACCGAGACATCCTCGATCAGCGCCAGGTTGCGCGCGCGGAGCCAGAGGAGCATGGAAGAATGGAAGGATCGAACCGCGGGAGGAGGCCGGCCGGCGCGAGGCTTCCGGCAGGCTCCCTCCGGCATCCCGGGCCGGGCGGTTCCCGCGGGGGGCGTGCATTCTCTCTCCCGGGCGCGGGCAGGCCGCCGGCGACGGGGGACGGAAGCCCGCCGGGGCCGGTTTCACCCGGAGCCGGAGCGACTCCGACCAGCGGTCGTCAGCGCCTCTCCCTCCCGCCCGCGCGCCGACCTTCGTCGGCCACGCGTCGCTCCCGGTCCATGGTCTGGAACACCGGAGGCGGCCTCGGATGTCGAGCGTGACTCGCGGGCACGGCCTCGGACGGCAAGCGCGAGTGGCAGGGACGGCCGGAGGGACGCGGGTTCGGAACCCGCCGGGCGCAACGACTGATAGCATCCCGTGTACGGTGCCGCACCTAATTCGATTTCTCCGGTTTCTCCGGCTTCTCGCTGCGCTCGTCGCGTTCGCTGCAGTCCGGACTCCGTCGGCGTGGGCGCAGCAGGTTCCGGAGCAGCAGGCGCTGTCCGAGGTCACGTCCGTCGCCCTCGACTCCGGCGGCGGCATCTTCGCCGACGGTTTCCTCGGCCTCATCATCGCCGCCGGTCCGGTCGCATGGCTGGTGCTGGCGACCCTCCTGTTCTTCAGCGTCGTGTCGTGGGCCGTCATCCTGACCAAGTCCCGGGCGCTGTCGCGCGCCGAACAGCAGTCCGCCGCGTTCCTCCAGCGGTTCCGCAAGGCGGAGCGGCTCACCGATGTGGTGGATGCGGCGGAGCGGATGCCTCCGAGTCCGCTGCTGCAGCTCTTCCGGGCGGGCTACGACGAGGTCCTGTTCCAGTCCCGGACCGCCGGGGACGGGCATCTGCGGGTGTCGAACCTCGAGGCGGTGGCCCGCCGCCTGTTGCGCGCCGCCTCCACCGAGACCGCGCGCTTCGAGCAGCGCATGACCTTCCTCGCCACGACCGGCGGCGCCACGCCCTTCATCGGGCTGTTCGGGACCGTGTGGGGGATCATGCAGGCGTTTCGGGACATCGCGGCCACGCAGGCGGCGAACATCAGCGTGGTGGCGCCGGGAGTGTCCGAGGCCCTGATCGCCACGGCCGCCGGACTGGCGGCGGCGATCCCGGCGGTGATCGCCTACAACGCCTTCCTCGCCCGGATTCGCACGCTCGGCGCCTCCATGGACGACTTCTCGATGGAGTACGTGGCGCTTCTGGAGCGCCACCTGGTGCGCTGACGCATGGGCGCATCCCTCGGCGGCGGCGGGTCGTCCGGCCCGGCTCCCGGCGGCTCGGCGCTCGCCCGACTGGCGGCGCGACGGGAGGCAGGCGGCGGCAGCGCGCTCTCCGAGATCAACGTCACCCCGTTCGTGGATGTCGTGCTCGTGCTGCTCATCATCTTCATGGTGACGGCGCCGCTGCTCGTCCGTTCGCTCGACGTGAGCCTGCCCACGGCGCGCACGCGCTCGGCCGAAGCGACGGAGCGGGTCATCGTTACCGTGGATGCCGAGGGTCGCACGTTCGTCGGCGAGCAGGCCGTGAATCCGCTCCTGCTCGAGGAACGACTCCGCGAGGTCGTGGAGTTCGAGGGGGCTCGGGAGGGGTACCTGCAAGGGGATGTCTCGCTGGAGTACGGCCGGGTCATCGAAGTGATCGACTCGATGAAGCGGGCCGGATTCGACCGCGTCGGGCTCGTGTACGCCTACCCCGGCGAGCAGCAGGGCCGGTAGCCGGAGAGGCGTTGCGCGTGGCCGGCAGGACTTCCGCACCGGGAGACCGGCAGGGCGGATCCGTGACGGGCGGGGCCGGAAGGGGCCCCGCCCGCCGACGCCGGGCGACGCCGATGAAGCGGTCGGCATCGTTCGAGCGCATGGTCGCCTGGTCGGCCGCCGCGCATGTCGTGGCTCTTTCGGCTGCGGCGCTCGGCATGAACCTGGACCATGGCGCCGCGCTCCCGCCGCCGTCGGCCACGTTCATCGAACTCGGCATGTCGGGGCCCGGCGCGACGCCGGGGCTCGGAGGAGCTCCACCGGCTCCCGCTCCGGCGCCCGAACCGGAGCCACCTCCCGAGCCTGCGCCCGAACCCGAACCCGAACCGGCGCCGCCTCCGCCGGCCGAGGCGCCGTCCCGTCCCGCGGTGGTCCGCCCCACGACGGAAAATCGGGACCGGATGCCGGCGCCCGAGGCGCGGACCCGGCGGCGCGACCCGATCTCCCGCCCCGATTCCGGCCTCCGCGGGCGCGACGCCGCCTGGGCCGAGTCGGCCCCGCTCGAGTCACGGCGCCCGATCGACACGACCTCGCGTCCCGTGGCGAGGCCGGCGTCCCCATCCGGCAGCCGGGGGGCCGGCGGGATCGGACTCGGCGGCGTGGCGGGCGGCGCCCGGTTCGATCAGGACTTCGAGTACTCCTACTACCAGCGCCAGATGATCGCCCGGATCCAGGCGAACTGGCAGCAGATTCCCGTTCGCGGGGAGGCAAGCGTGGTGATTCGATTCACGATCCTGGATGCCGGCGAGGTCACCGGCGCCGAAATCGAATCCTCGAGCGGACAGTCGCTTCTGGATCGGGCGGCGCTTCGCGCGGTCCAGCTCGCCGGCCCCCTGCCGCCGCTGCCCGAGAGCTACCCGCGGGATCGGGTGGGAGTCCATCTGCTCTTCCGGTACGGAGGCAACGCGGCCCAGGACACGGGGGATTCCCTCGAGGAGGAAGAGCTCCCATGAACCGACGCACCGTTTGTCTTCGGCGTCGTCCGGCCCGGTCGCTGGCGGCGCGTCTGGGGGTCGCCTTCGGTGGAGCAGCGCTCGCCGCCGGTTTCGCGAGCCCCCTGCCCTTTCTCGTTCCGGAGGCCATCCACATGGAGGCGGCGGCGCAGACCGCCCCGGGAGACTGGTACCTCGACATCACCCGTCCCGGAGCTCCGGTCCGGATCGCCATCCCCGATTTCACCCCGCGGACCGACGGGTCGGGGGCGGTCGAGCCATCCACCGAATCCGCCGAGACTCCGGCCGCGGCCGCCGAGCTCGCCTCGGTGCTCCACGACGACATCGCCTACGCCGGCGTGTACCGCATGCTGCCGCGCCGGTTCTACTCCATCGCCGAGGCGGGCTCGGCGGAAGGGGCGCTCGACTACTACCAGTGGGAGTCCGTCGGCGCCGACATCCTCGTGGACGGGGACGTCCGGGCCGAGGAGGGAGATCTCGTCGTCGAGGTTCGGCTCCACGCGGTGCGGGCCCAGGAGGTCGTGTTCGCCCGGCGGTACCGGGCGCCGGCGGATGCGCGGCGCGCGCTCGCCCATCGCATCGCCGACGACATCCTGCTCCAGGCCGGGAGCTACCAGGGCGTCGCCCGGACCCGAATCGCGTTCTCCACCAGCCGGGAGGGGCGGCGCGGCCGCACTCCGGGCAAGGAGATCTACGTGATGGACTACGACGGCCACGGACAGCGTCCGGTGACCGCGAACGGGTCCCTGAACATCACGCCGAGCTGGTCGCCCGACGGGACCGCGCTCACCTACATCTCCTACCGGGAAGGCGCTCCGGCGCTCTATCTCGCGTTCCTCTACCAGGGGCGGGGCCAGAAACTGATCGGCGACTTCCAGTCGTTCACGCCGGCCTGGTCGCCGGACGGGCGCTGGATCGCCTTCACATCGAATCGGGACGGACAGTCGGAGATCTACCTGGCTGCGGTGGACGGCAGCCAGCTTCGGCGCCTCACCAGCCACGACGCCATCGACGTGGCGCCGACCTGGTCCCCGAACGGCCGGCTCATCGCGTTCACCTCGGACCGCACCGGCTCCCCCCAGATCTACGTCATGGACCGGGATGGTCTGAACCTCCGCCGGGTCTCCTTCGAGGGATCGTGGAACGACTCGCCGGCGTGGTCTCCTTCCCGCCAGCACAGCGAGATCGCCTACGCCTCCCGGATCGAGCGGCGTCCGTTCGATATCGTGGTTCACGACTTCGAGACCCGCCAGACCCGCCAGCTCACGACCGGACGAGGCAGCAACGAGAGCCCGTCGTGGGCGCCGAACGGGCTCCACCTCGTGTTCACCTCGAACCGGACCGGGGACGACCAGATCTTCAGCATGCACCGGGACGGCTCGAACCCGACCCAGTTGACGCGCGAGGGCCGGAATTCGACGCCCCGATGGGGGAGCGCTCCGGGCCCGACGGCGCTCGGAGGCGCCAGGTGATGAATGTGACAGGTCCTGACCGGCTGAAGAAGCAGACTGCGTGCTCGATATCCCTCGCGCTTCTCGCCCTCGTGCTCGCCCTGTTGCCCGTCGCGTGTTCCTCGGTGGACCGCAGCCCCGCCACCATCGGGGCAACGCCCGACGCGCCCGAACCGCCGGAAGCGGAGTCCGAGGCGCCGGAGCAGACGCCGCCGAGCGCCCGTCCGGACGACGGCGGCCTGACCGATGCGGAGATCCGGGCGCTCCCGCCGGAGCCCGCCGTGGACGCGGAAGCCCTCGATCTGAGCGCGATGACGCTCGACGATCTGAACGCGCTCGGCCCGGTGCGCGACATCCATTTCGGGTACGACAGCGCTGCGCTCAGCGACGAAGCCCGCGCTATCCTGCAGGAGAACGCCGACTGGCTGGCGCGCTACCCCACCGTCCGCGTGCTCATCGAGGGGCACTGCGACGAACGGGGCACGGTCGAATACAACCTCGCACTGGGCGAGGAGCGCGCCCGGTCGGCTCACGATTACCTCCGCGAACTGGGGGTGGGAGAGGATCGGATGCGGATCATCAGCTACGGAAAGGAGTTCCCGCTGGATCCGGCATCGAACGAAGAGGCCTGGCGCCGCAATCGCCGAGCGCACCTGGAGATCATCGCCAAGTGAATGCGGGACGGATCGGCTTCTTCGGGCTGCTGCTCCTGCTCGGAGGCGGCGTCGCCGCGGGGGGGCAGCGAGGTCAGGACCGGCTGCTCGCCGAAATCCGCCAGATCCAGTCCCAGCTCGCCGAGCTGACCGAGGCCCAGACGAAGCTCGGGGACGCGGTGCAGACGATGCTCGACGGTCGGGACGCCGAACTCGCCGAGGCGCGCCGGAACCGGGCCGACGACCGCGACGCGGTCGAGCGGATGGAGCGGGACATCTCGACCCTCACCGCGGCGCTCGCGGAGATGAACGAGCGCTTCTCGACGCTGATGGCGGAAGTCGCCTCGGTGCGGGAGGCGCAGCGGACCGCCGCGCTCGCGGGCGCTCCGATCGGCGGAGAATCCGGCCCGGGCGAGGCCGGGGACGCGGCGGAGACCGGCGAGGGGGAGGAGACCGCGTCCGGTGAAGTGGAGGTCCTCGATGGACCGACGATCACCGAGATCTACATGCAGGCCCAGTCCGACTATCTCCAGGGCCGCTACGAGCTCGCGATCGGCGGTTTCGAGACTGTCGTGGAGGGCGGCAGCGAGCTGGCGGACGACGCCCGCTACTTCATCGGGGATGCGCTCCTGGCCCAGGATCGGCTGGAGCCCGCCCTCGATCAGTTCGAAATCGTGATTCGCGATTTTCCGGACAGCCAGAGAATCGGCGACGCCTGGTTCAAACGGGGCGTCATCCTGCGGCGGCTGGGCCACGAGTCCGACGCCCGGGAGATCTTCGAAGACATCCTCGATGTGTTTGCCGGGACTTCCGCGGCGCTCGCCGCCCAGCGCGAGCTGGAGTCCATGGGTCCGCGCGATCCCGGCTGATGGGAGACCGGTCGCGACGACGACCGGAAGGAGTCCGTGAGATGCCGGATGTGAACCGGGTCATGCTGCGCGGTGTGGTCGCCGACCCGCCGGAAACGAGGGAGTTCGGAGCGAGGAGGAAGGTCAGCTTCTCGATCCGGACCGTCACGATGGAGGCCGAGGACGGCGAGGAGCGCGAGCGCCCCGCCTGGCACAAGGTGGACGTCTGGAACGAGCGCTCCGGCGCCGTGGCGGCGGGGCTCGTCCAGGACAGCCCGGTCTATGTGGAGGGCGACCTCCGCACCCGGAGCTGGGAGGGGCGGGACGGCGAGACGGTGTACTTCACCTCGGTGAACGCCCCGCTGGTTCACGCGGTGGACCGGCCCGATCCCCAGGTGAACCGGGCCGTCGTGATCGGCACGATCGGCAGCGATCCCCGGTTCGTTGAGAGAGACGACTTCATGGTCCTGAGCTTCCGGGTCGCGGTGGGTTCGGGCTGGACTCCGCGGGGCTCCGACAAGGAGCACACCGAGTGGATCACGGTCTCGGTGTTCGGCGACGAGGCCCGTCGGCTCGAGAGCCAGCTCGGCAAGGGGCAGCGGGTCTTCGTCGAGGGGCGGGTGAACAAGCGCAAGTGGACCGACCGTGACGGCCGGCAGCAGTGGAGCACCGAGATCCAGGCGAGGACGATCTCGTCGAGCGGGCCGCGGCGCGAGGACGACCGAGGCCGTCGTGATCCGGGCGGGAGCTACGGAAGCGGCGGCGGAAGTTCGCGCCCGTCCCGCAAGGGGATGGGCGACCGGCTTCGCGACCGGCACTCCGGGGACGCGGAAGCGAGTGGGTTGGACACGGCCGACGACGACGAAGACGTGGTGCCGTTCTGACGGAGAAGCGCTCTCCGGTGGCTTCGATGTCGCCCCGCCCCGGAACCTTGAGAGAGAAGCCTGAGAGACCGGTCGCCGCGGCGGCCGGAAGGAGTTCATCGAAATGCCGGATCTGAACCGGGTCATCCTGCGCGGGGTCGTCTCCGATCCGCCGCAGTCGCAGAGGTTCCAGGGCGGAGCGCGGAAGCGGGTCCGCTTCACCGTCCACACGACGACGACGGAGCGCGAGGAGGGGGGCGCCGTTCGCGAGCGGCCCGCCTGGCACCAGGTGGAAGTGACCGGCGAGAAGCTGGTCGGGACGGCGGAGCGGCTGCCTCCGAACGGCTCGGTCTATGTGGAGGGGAAGATCCACACCCGAAGCTGGGTCGAGAACGGCGGCAGGCGCTACGCCACCTCGATCCGGGCGGATCGCCTGCTCGAGGTGGAAAGCGCCGAACCGCACGTGAACCGCGTCGTCGTTCTCGGATACATCGGGACGGATCCGGAGCTGAGGGAGCTGTCCAGCTTCACCGTGCTGAAGCTGCGGGTCGCGATGAGCGAGGGCTGGACCCCGCAGGATCCGTCGCGGGAGCACACCGAGTGGCTCACCGTCGAGGCGTATGACGGACTCGCCAGACAGCTTCACGGGAACCTGGCTCGACGGCAGCGGATCTACGCCGAGGGGATGCTCTCTTCGCGGACGTGGACCGACCCGTCGGGCAGGAAGCGACGCTTCACCGAACTCAAGGCGCGGACGATCTCCTCGAGCGGCAACCGGGCGGAGGAAGGCGGCGCCCGGCCCTGGAGCGGCGGCGCCGGAAGCGGGGGTTCCTCTTCGTACAGCGGATCCGGGGGCGGCGGTGGTGGATCCCGCCCGAACGGCGCCGCGTCGCATGAGGACGCGGACGACCCGGGTTTCTGACGGGCCGAGCCCGCGCCCGACGGAATCCCGCGGGGGGGCACGGGATCCGGGCCCATGTGGCGTTGACGGTTCTGGCGCTGCTGCTGGAGCGGATGGCGGAGCACAGCGCGGGGGACACGTGGCGGAACATCGGCCACGGCCTTCGCGGGATCAAACTTGTGAAAATACGGGGCTCTCAGGGGCTGCTGTGGCGGGTGACGCGGCCCCGGCCGACTGCGTCCAGGTTGTTGAAGGAAATCGAAGATAAAGGTGCCGAAGCCGATCCTGCGGCTCGACTGAACCGGTCGAGATCCCTGGTGACGCGGGGTTTTCCCGTGTACGCCTGTAAGTTCATTCCCTACATGTACTGATGGACATCATGCATCTATGAACTGTCAAACTCGGGTCAAGGTCCGTGTCGGCAAGCTGTCTCTTCCGGAGCCCCCGATGCGGTTCATCGCAACCTGGGCCCGGAATCCGGATCTTGTTCCCCTGCCCTTCCAAGAGGAAGATGGCGCACGGGATGTGATCCTGCCGCGGCTGCACGGCGACCCGTTCGACCGCGGCCTCGTGTCTCAGGCGATCCGGCGGAATCTGACCATCGTCACCCCGGACCCCCTGATCCGACGCTACCCGGTTCCGGTGTTGTGGCAGTGATCCGGATGGGGAAGCTCTGCGCCGGCAGGGCTCTGGAGAGTGGGCGCTTCATGGAGTGAATATACCAGACAAATGTCTGTTATACTCCCGGCATGCCCAGAACCCCGCCGGGTCAGACCCGGGAGCGCATCTTCCGTTTCGTCCGCGACCGCCTGCTGCGGGGGGACTCGCCATCGCTTCGCGAAGTGCGGGACCACTTCGGCTTCCGGGCGGTCGAAACGGTCCGGGCCCACCTCACCGCGCTCGTGGAGGAGGGGCGTCTCGACCGGGAGCCGGGCCGCGCCCGCAGCTACCGGTTGCCCTCCCTCCCCCGGTTTCATCCGGTGCCGATCCTCGGAGAAGTCGCCGCCGGCGGGTTCGAGGAAGCGGTCGAGAACCCCGAGGGGATCCTCCCGGTGGAGATCTCCGACTCGCGCGATCTCTCCGACTTCTTCGCGCTCCGGGTCCGCGGCGAGAGCATGATCGGCGCCGGGATCCTGCCCGGCGACACCGTCATCGTGGAGCGCGGAGAGCCCCGCTCCGGTCAGATCGTGGTGGCGCTGGTCGAGAACGAGGCCACCGTGAAACGCCTCCATCTCGGCCCGGGCGGGGTCGTCGAGCTGCGGCCGGAGAACCCCGAGTTCGAGATCCTGCGCCCTCCCCCCGATGCCTGCCGCATCCTCGGCGTCGTCGTCGAGCTCCGGCGCACCCTCGGAACTCGCTGGAGGGGCCGCCCATGACCGGAACCCCGGACATCGTCCGCACCGCCACCGCTCCCGCCCTCGTCTCCCATAGCGGTGCGGGAGGCGCGCCGTCTGTCCAGCCGGGACCGAGAACGGGATCGAGGCTCCCTCATCCCGACCTCCCTTCCTGGACTCTCGCCCGTCTTCGGGGCAGCCTGGTGGAGATCTCCGGAGCCGGCGCCTCCGGCGTGCTCTCGTCCGCGATTTCCCTGGTGGTCGAGGCCCAGCAGGGAAGCGGGCGCCACGGACTCACCGCCTGGGTGGGAACGACCCGGAGCCTCTTTTTCCCTCCCGATGCGGTGGAGGCGGGAGTCGCCCTGGAGCGGCTGATCCTGCTCCGGCTGAACCACCCCTCGGAACAGGTCGCCGCCGCCACCCGACTCGCCCGGTCCGGCGCCTTCGGGCTCGTGATCCTGGACCTCGTGGATTCGGTTTCCGGGATCCCCGGGGAGGAAGCCGGCTTCCGGCCGCTCCCGTCCGCGGGGAAACCCGCCCGTCGCCAGCCGCGGACGCCGCCCCTCTCGCGGCTCTCCGGGCTCGCCCGGAAGCACTCCAGCGCGCTCGTCCTGCTGACCGGAAAGCCGGCGCAAGCTTCCTCGCTCGATCCGCGGGTGGTCCAGCGCTACGACGCCAGTCGCCGGGGGGACGAGGTCGTGATCACCGTGGTCAAGGACAAGGCCCGGAGCGGCGGGGGTTTCCCCGCCCTGCCCCCGGGGGCCCGATTCGAAAGGAGATGCCGTGAGCCGGCTGGCCTGTGTTGACGTTCCGGCGCTGCCGCTGCAGATCCTGCTGCGACGCCACCCGGCGTGGAGGGAGGGGCCGGCGGCGGTCCTGACCGAGGACCGGGTCCACGCCCGGATCCGCTGGGCCAACCGGCGGGCGATCCGGCTGGGAGTGCGTCCCGGCATGCCGCAGGTCGCGGCGACAGCTCGTTGTCCCGAACTCCGGGTGGGCCATGTCCGGCCAGAGGAGATCGAGCGCGAAATCTCCCGGCTCTCGGAGCGGCTTCACCGCTGGAGCCCGCAGGTCGAGTCCGCCTCGACGCTCGGCCCGGCGCTTTCCGGGTTCGCCGCGGCCGGCTCGTTCTGGCTCCGGGCTTCCGGGCTTTCCACCCTGTTCGGGCCGCTCTCCGACTGGACGGAGGCGCTCCGACGGGATCTGGCCGAGGATGGCTTCCACTCCTCGATCGCGGTGGGGTTCACCCGTTTCGGCGCCTTCGCGGCGGCGCGGGCGCGCTTCGGCCGACAGATCTTCGAACGACCGGCGGAAGAGAAGCGCGCGGCGGGGCTGGCGCCCCTGATCCGTTTCGGTCTCCCCGAGAGGACGCTCCGGGATCTGGAGAAGCTGGGGATCCGGCGGCTCCGGGATCTGCTCGAACTGCCGGGGCGGGAACTCGGCGTCCGGTTCGGCGACGAGGCGAGACGGCTCCACCGGCTCGCTTCCGGCGAGATCGAAGCGATGGCGTCCCGGGTCTTCACTCCCGATCCGCCGGTCGAACGAACCATCCGGTTCGATTCGGCGGAGACCGATGGCGAGCGTCTCGTCTTCCACGCGAAGCGTCTGCTGGACGGGATCCTCGAGGAGCTCGGCGGCCGGGGTCAGGCGGTCATCGGACTCGATTTCGAGCTCCACCGGGAAAACGGCGCCCGAAGCACCGGATCCGTGCTCCCGGCGCTCCCCTCGGAGGATGGCGTCCGGCTGCTCTCGCTGCTCCGGCTGCGTCTGCGGAGCGCCTTTTCGCAGCAGGAGCCCGATGCGGGGATCTCCGCCTTCGTCCTTCGCGCCCGGAGCGGCGCGCCCGCGATCGAGCCGCCGGATCTGTTCGCCGGCGCCTGGCAAGAGGGGTCGTCGGGCGCTCGACGGGATCCGAAACAGGCCGCGGAGGCGCTGGCGGGCATCCGGGCCGAGTTCGGCGAAAACGCCCTGGTGCGGATCGAGATTCGAGAGGCCCACCTGCCACGGAGCCGTTACCGGTTGCGTCCGGTCTCTCCCCGACGGGCGGTCTCGGCCGCCCGCCGGACGGGGCGGGACGGGGACCGTCTTTCCGCCGATCCTCCGGGGGCGATCATCCGCCGCATCTACGAGCAGCCGCTCGTCCTCCCCCATCGGGGCGGAGGGGAACCCGACGGCTGGCTGCTTCGGGGGATCGAACACGGGCCGGTGCAGTCCTTCGCCGGGCCCTACCGGATTTCGGGGGGGTGGTGGCGACGGCTCTCGGGGCGTCCGATCCATCGGGACTACTTCTTCGTCCGTCTGAAGCGGGGGGAGGTCTGCTGGGTTTTCTACGACCGCGAAAGGCGCTCCTGGCGTCTGGAGGGCCGCGTCGAGTGACTCCGGAGCGCCCATGGAGCGCCCCCCTCGGATCCCACCGGTTCTCCCGGCAGGGGCCCGGCGCGGGAAGCCCGCGCGGTGGAACGCGGGACTCCGGTCCGGCATGGAGAGAGCGCAGTCTGCCCATGGAATTCCGGGCAGTTGTTCTGCTGAAGCCCTCGAGATCGGTACGCGAGGCCGCGGACATGGCGAGGATTCCCCGCCCCGCCCCGCCCGGGAGAACCGGGGCGATCCATACGTGGACGCCTCGCAGCGATGAGCGTCGCTCCATACGGTGAGGGCCTCTTGTCGGCGCGCCGACATGGGGGCAGCATCGGGATCCCGGAGCTCTGAAAGGCTCGTTTTCTCTTGTACTTCCCCCTCTACACCCGGAGCAACGCCTCCTTCCTCGAAGGCGCGAGCCATCCCGAGGAACTCGTCGAGGAAGCCCATCGGGTGGGACTCCCCGGCATCGCGCTCACCGATCGCAACGGCCTCTACGGCGCGGTCCGCGCCCACACCGCCGCGCGGCAGTGCGGGATCCATCTCGTTCTCGGCGCCGAGGTCCGGGTGGCGTCCGATTCCGCCGGGGACATCCTCCTCCTCGTCCGGAACCGGACCGGCTACCGCAACCTCTGCCGTCTGCTGACGCGCGGCTTGCTCCGGGGATCGAAGTCCTCCCGCAAGGGGACCGACGGCGTCTCCTGGCGGGAGATCGCCGAGCACGCCGACGGGCTCCACGCCCTCTGGGGCGGCGGGAACTCGGCGCTCGATGGCTCCTGTCCGCCGGACACCCCGGCGCAGTTGCTGCGCGACGCCTTCCGGGATCGGTTCCACATCCTCCTGACGCGCCACCGGCGGGCCGGGGACATCCCCGCGGAGGCGCGCCGCCGGAGGCTCGCGGAGCGCTACCGGGCGCCGGTGGCCGCGGCGGTCGAAGTGCTCTACCACCGGCCCGGGAGACGGGATCTCCAGGATGTCCTGACCGCGATCCGCCACCGGACGCCGCTCGCGAAGGCGGGACGGAATCTGCAACCGAACGCCGAGCACGCGCTGCTCTCGCCGGCGGCGTTCGGGGAGCGGTTCGACGACGACCCGGCGGCGGTCGCCGCGACGCTGGAGATCGCCGAGAGCTGCCGGTTCTCGCTCGACGAGATCCGCTACCGCTATCCCGCCGAAGATTCGGGGGACACGCCGGACGGGCTGGACTCGGCAGCGCGTCTCCGCCAGCTCACGTTTCGGGGCGCGGCGGATCGCTATCCGGAGGGGATCCCCGAGGATGTCCGCCGGCAACTGGACCGGGAGCTGCGGCTCATCGGGGAACTCGACTACGGCGGCTATTTCCTGACCATGCACCGGATCGTGCGCTTCTGCCGGGAGCGGGAGATCCTTTGCCAGGGGCGCGGCTCGGCGGCGAACTCGGCGGTCTGCTACTGCCTCGGCATCACCGCGGTGGATCCGGTGCGGATGGGACTCCTGTTCGAGCGGTTCCTCTCCCGGGAGCGGGACGAACCGCCGGACATCGACCTCGACATCATGCATTCCCGGCGGGAGGAGGTCATCCGGTTCGTTTACCGCCGCTACGGCGAGGGGCGGGCCGCCATGGTGGCGAACACGGTCTGCTACCGCACCCGTTCGGCGATCCGGGATGTGGGCAAGGCGCTGGGATTCGCCGAACGGGCCGTGGATCGGCTGGCGCGCCAATTCACCCACCACGAACCCCTCTCCGGAGAGCGGTTTCTCGGCGCCGGGTGGTCCCTCGACCACCCCGCCGTCCACCACCTGATCCGGCTGGCCGGGGAGATCCAGGGATTCCCCCGGCATCTCTCCATCCACCCCGGCGGATTCCTGCTCGGAGAGGAGCCGGTCTCCCACCTGGTCCCGGTGGAGAACGCGGCGATGGAGGGGCGGACGGTCATCCAGTGGAACAAGGACGACATCGAGGAAATGCGCCTGTTCAAGGTGGATCTCCTCGCTCTCGGCGCGCTGACTCATCTCGACCTCTGCTTCCGGCTGATCCGGGAGCACCGCGGGCTGGATCTGTCCATGGCGACCGTGCCCACCGAGGATGCGGAGACGTTCGCCATGATCCGGCGCGCGGAAACCGTAGGGGTGTTCCAGATCGAAAGCCGGGCGCAGATGGCGATGCTGCCCCGGCTCCGGCCGAAGACCTGGTACGACCTGGTGATCCAGGTCAGCATCGTGCGGCCGGGGCCGATCTCGGGGGGCATGGTCCATCCCTACCTGCGCCGACGCCGGGGGGAGGAGCCGGTCGAGTATCCCCACCCATCGCTCCGTCCGGTCCTGGAAAAGACCCTGGGCGTTCCGATGTTCCAGGAGCAGGTGATGCGGCTCGCGGTGGTCGCCGCCGACTACACCCCGGGGGAGGCGGATCAGCTCCGCCGGGACATGGCGGCGTGGCGGCGCACCGGGCATATGGACCGTCACCGCGCCCGCCTGCTTTCCCGCATGGTCGCGAAGGGCATCGCGCCAGAATTCGCGGAACGGATCTTCCGGCAGATCCAGGGCTTCGGCGAGTACGGCTTTCCCGAGAGCCACGCCGCCAGCTTCGCCCTCATCAGTTACGTCGGGGCCTTCCTCCTCCGCCACTACCCGGCGGAATTCGCCTGCGCCCTGCTGAACGCCCAGCCGATGGGCTTCTACTCGCCCTCCACGATCGTCGAGGACATGAAGCGGCGGGGGGTCCGGTTCCTCCCGGTGGACGTGATCGCGAGCGGCTGGAACTGTTCCCTCGACGGGGACGGCGGTCCCGCGGTGCGCATGGGCCTTCGCTACGTCAAGGGGCTCGGCGCCGCGGACGGGGAGCGGGTCCTGTCCGCCCGAGACGATGCGGCGTTCCGGTCGGTGGAGGATCTGGCGCGCCGCACCGGCCTCGGTCGAAAGCCGCTCCTGGCGCTCGCCGAAGCGGACGCCTTCCGGAGTCTCGGCCCGCGCGGACGTCGCGAGGCGGTCTGGGCGGCTCTTGGCGCGGCTCGGCCGACGGGCGCCCCGCCCCTCGGTCTTCCCGAGGCGGACGCCCGGTTCCGCGCCCTCGATCCGGTGGAGTCCATCGGCTGGGATCACCGCGCGAAGTCCCACAGCACCCGGGGGCATCCGCTGAAGCCGCTCCGGTCCCGGCTCGCCGCCGCCGGACTGCCCACCGCCCGGGAATTGAACGCCCTGGCCCACGAGAGTCGGGCCCGTTACGCCGGGCTCGTCATCTGCCGCCAGCGCCCCGGGACCGCCTCCGGGGTCGTGTTCATGACCCTCGAGGACGAGACCGGCTTCGTGAACCTGGTGCTGTGGCCCCGGGTCTTCGAACGCTGGGGCGGGATCGCCCGCACCGAGTCCTTCCTCGGCGCCGCCGGAAGGATGGAGTCGCAGGACGGCGCCGTCCACCTGGTCGTGGAACGCCTGTTTTGCCCCGAACTCCCCGATATGCCCCAGGCCCCGCGCATCCCGAGCCGCGACTTCCACTGAGGTGAAGATCAAGGGAGGTACGATACTCCCGGAGTCCCCTGTGCACGAAACGACCTCGGCGGCGCAGTCGCCCGCCACCGCCGACCGCGGATCATCTCCATCGCCGAACGGACAGGTTGACCGCGGCCGCATCTCTGCGCCAACTGACGAAGCCATCTCTTCGCCAAGCCATCCGTATCTGAACCAGGTTTTTGGTGAGGACTGCGTGGCTGGAATGGAGAAGCGACTTCCCGACGCGTCCTGCGATCTCGTCATCACGGATCCCCCCTTCGCGATTGACTTCGGCGCGAAGCGAACGAACTACAACCGGACTGCTTCTCGAGTTCTGGAGGGCTACAACGAGATCCATTCACACGACTATCCTGCTTTTTCCAGACGGTGGATTCGTCAAGCCGCGCGAGTCCTGAAGCCTACGGGATCGTTCTTCATCTTTTCGGGGTGGAACAATCTCAAGGACATCCTGATCGCCGCAGATGAGGCCGGACTCCATCAGGTCAACCACATCATCTGGAAGTATCAATTCGGCGTCGCAACCCGGCGAAAGTTCGTTACATCTCACTATCACTGCCTGTTCTACTGTCTTGACGACCGCAAACGCTACTTCAACCTCGACTGCCGCTTCTCGCAAAAGGAGCGAACCCCCAAGGGTGGGTCCGCGCGTTATCGCGACATGGAGGACGTCTGGATCATCAATCGCGAGTACTGGACTGGCGACATCAAGACTCCGACAAAGCTCCCAAGGGAACTTGTCACGAAGATCCTGATGTACACCAGCAAGCCCGGCGATGTTGTCCTGGATCCGTTTCTCGGTAGTGGTCAAGTCGCCGTGGTCTCGAAGATCCTGGAGCGACGATACATTGGATTCGAAATCGTTCCCGAGTACGTGTCCTTTGCTCGGAAGAGGCTCGATACGGGAGCCTACCGCATTCCGAGCAATGCGTCGTCTCGAAGCAACCAGAGGCCCAATGGGGGCTTGTTTGGAAGTGTCTGAGCGCCTGTGGACCCCGCTCGTTTGTGCATTGGAGAGATTCCCCAGAGCATGGGATGGCAAGGCCGCCATTCTGGATCTCAGGGACGCAGACTTCAACTGGCGACAGATGGAGTGGATTGGGTGGTACTTCGAGCTTCTGTGCAAACAGCGGTTGTCGCCCTGGATGCGGATTCCAGGCCCGAGGCACAAGAACGTCGAGTTCGACGCGTTCCTGGAGGTTCCGTGGGACTTCAAGGCGCACGTCACGAGAGGCCCCAAGGGTCAGGCGAAGCACAGCGTGATCATCAACGACAAGGAGGCCGTGGACTGGGCAATCGATCGCTACGGCCGCATGGGTTTGATCGTGGCGAGCGGTCTTGCTGCATTCAACGACGAGGATCGGTCTTTCTGGATGTGGCATAACGAACTGAAGGGTGGTCTCTCAGCGTACGAGATGGAGAGAAGAAGGCGGAAGGCGCCGAGCCGTCTTCGCAAGATGTCACTGGACGTCGTGGACTTTCGGCTCTACCTGCTCGACTCCGAGAACAAGAGCCTTCTCGGTCTTCACCGTCAGGGACGGAATGCCGACGGAAGTCCGCGGAGACCGAAGTATCAGATCGATCTCCGAAGAATCGAACCGGTGGCCGTCGTTGGCTCTGAAACGAAGAGCGTGTGAAGTCGTAAGTCAGGTGTAGCATCGACCCCGATGCGCGTGCAACGGCTTGCACCGCAAGAGCCTCGTCGCGTACCCGTCAGCGCGGTTCCGATGCCGTTGCTCGGCCAGAGCCTGTTCCCGTTCCTCGGTCGCAAAGCGAACTTGTTCCTCGCTGGCCGCGACGCGCTTGTGAGCCGCATCCGGCACGCCAGAAGCGGCGCCGGCTTCGGAAGGAGCGCCGTTCATGCTGGATGCGCCCGGCACCACTCGAGGATCTTCCGGTAGGAGAACTCGATCAGCTCGTCGGGGATTTCGGGATTCCGCCAGCCCGCCCGCCTGCGAGTCAGATGCCACGGCGAGCTGTCGGCGTGCGTCAGGGCGACGAGTTGCCCCCCGGTCAAGGGGCCATAGCGCTCGACGGTGTCCTTCATGACAAGGACTTCATCGGCGTCGAAGACCTCCTCGTTCTCCCTCGGCGCGGGGAGATCGGAGAGCCGGACCCGCCCGGCGCCCAGATGCTTGAGGGCGTGATAGAGGTCGGGGAAAACCGGACCGTAGCGCCACGCCTGAATCGGACCGCGGACCAGCGGCATGCCGTGAAGACCGAGCATCCAGCCGTGGCACAGGAAGACGATCTTGTGGAGCTTGATCGGCGTGAGCGCGAATCCCTGCGCATCCGCCTCCTTCACGATGAAGCGGGCGACTTCGATCGGCGAGTGAGCGAACGGGTTGTCCTTCTCGCGTCGCCAGAACACCAATGTCGAATCCTCGCGGCCGTCTGCCGCAAGGCGAGTGTAGCGAATGGGGACGGGCTCGATACGGACCGACGCAGGACGTTCCGCCACCGACTGCGGCGCGTCGGGATCAAGCCGAGGAGGTCCGGCTCAGGCCGCGACGAAGCGCTCGACGGTGATCTCGCCCACGCGGGCTCGCGCCTGCCAGAGGTCGTGGGCCATCTGCATGCGCAACCAGGTCTCCGGCGTCGAGCCGAAGGCCTTCGCGAGCCGGATCGCCACCTCGACGGAGACGCCGGTGTGACCGTTCACCAGTTCCGACAGCGCCTGGCGAGTGACACCGAGACCCTGCGCTGCCCGGGTCGCGGTGAGCCCGAGCGGCTCGAGGCACTGCCGTCTCACGACGCCGCCCGGATGCGGCGGGTTATGCATGGTCATGAATGTTCTCCTCGTAGCCGATGGCGCACGCGGTCCGCATCGTCCGCCGAGCCGCTGTCGGATCGCCTCGTTTCCGCGCCCGGATACACGTATCATGCTATGATACATATCGGTCATGATCGTGAGTACAAGGGGCAAGCTCGCGGCCGACGCCGCCCGGGATCGTTACGGAAAGCGGTTTCCGGCGGACCTGATCCGGCGAACGCGATCTCTCCTGGCAGCGATGGACGCCGCCACGGCTCTCGACGATCTGAGGTTTCCACCCGGGCGGCGCCTTGAGCCACTCCAGGGGCGGAGATTCGGCCGGCACTCCGTCCGCATCAACGACCAGTGGCGCGTCTGCTTCGTCTGGACCAGCGAGGGGCCCGCCGATGTCGAGATCGTGGACTGTCACTGACAGGAGGCGAAAGATGACGCTGATGAAGAACCCGTCGCATCCCGGCGAAGTACTCGAAGAGCTGTTCCTGGAGCCACTCGGCATGAGTCCGATCGCTCTTGCGAAGCGGCTTCACGTGCCGAGAACCCGCATCGAGCGACTCGTCAAGGGACAGACATCGCTCTCCGTGGACACGGCGATGCGGCTGGAGAGGTTCTTCGGCCAGACCGTCGAGTTCTGGATGAACCTGCAGCGCGCCTACGACATCGCCCGCGCCCGCGAGACAACGGACCTGTCGGACATCGAGCCGCTGTCCGCAGCCTAGATCTGCGCCCCGGATACGCAGCGCATCCGTCGGAGACCCGAGCCGGATTCATCCGCGCGCTCGGCGCCGGGCCGATGGCGCGGGATCCACGGGAAGCAGGCGCCTCCGGCCCGACTACACTCCCGGCCCGCCGACGATGCTGTCTGTCCTGGAAGAAGTCGTGCGGCGGGCGGCAGCCGAGGCCGGAGCGCCCGGCTTCGATGTCGTTTCGGAGGCGCCTCCTTCCCCGGCGCTCGGGGATGTCGCGTTCCCGACCGCGTTCGGGCTCGCCCGGGTGCTGCGGCGGCCCCCGCGCGCCATCGCGCCCCTTCTGGCCAATGCTCTGCGGGAGCGCCCGGAGGTCGCCCGGGTCGAGATCGCCGGCCCCGGCTACGTCAATGTCTTCGTCCGCCGGCGGGCGTGGCTCGCGGCCGCCGAGACGCCCCGCGACCCCGAGCCGGTGGATGGAGTCCACATCGTCGAGCACACCAGCATCAACCCGAACAAGGCGGCCCACATCGGCCACCTGCGCAACGCCGCGCTCGGCGACTCGTTCGCCCGGATCCTGCGCTACCTCGGGCGCGACATCGAGGTCCAGAACTACATAGACGACACCGGGGTGCAGGTCGCCGACGTGGCGCTCGGGTTCCACGCCCTTCGCGGCGCGAGCGCGGCCGATGTCCGGGAGCTCGCCCGGGCACCCCGCTTCGACTACCTCTGCTGGGATCTCTACACCGAGGTCTCGCGCTGGGTGGAGTCGGACCCGGAGGCGGCGACGCTGCGGCGGGAGGCGCTCCACGGTCTGGAGCACGACGAAGAGCCGTGGGCCGGCATCGGCGCGGCGGTCGCGGAGGCGGTCGCCCGGCGACACCTCGAGACGATGGATCGCATCGGCGTCCGCTACGACCTGCTCGCCTGCGAGAAGACGATCGTGCGGCTCTCGTTCTGGGACCGGGCGTTCGAGCTGCTGCGCGACGCGGGCGCGATCCGGCGGCCGGACGAGGGCCGGAACCTCGGCTGCTGGGTCATGGAGACGCCGCTCGCGCAGGACGGGCAGAAGGTCATCGTGCGATCGAACGGCACCGTGACCTACGTCGGGAAGGACATCGCCTACCAGATGTGGCAGCTCGGGCTCCTCGACCGCGAGTTCCGCTTCCGGCGGTTCTTCGACTACGGCGAGGCGGCGAGCCGGGCGGCCTGGATCACGACGGACGGCGAGGGAGACGCGGATCCGCCCCGATTCGGCCAGGCGGCGCTCGTCCACCACGTGATTGACGCCCGCCAGGCCTACCCGCAGCAGATCGTCCAGGAGTCGGTGGCGAGGCTCACTTCGGAATCCGACCGGGAGCGGACCCGGCACTTCTCCTACGAAATGGTCTCCCTGACGCCGGCGACGGTGGCGGCGCTCGGTCTCGCGGGAGCCGCAGCCGGAGACGGCGGCGCGGTCGAGGTCTCGGGCCGCAAGGGCGTCGGGGTCAAGGCGGACGACTTCCTCGATGCGCTCATCGAACGCGCCCGGGGGGAAGTGGCGCAGCGGAACCCCGAGCTCGAGGCCGGGCAGCGCGACGAAGTGGCCCGGGACATCGCGGTGGGAGCGCTCCGCTACCTGATGGTTCGCGTCACCAAGAACCAGCCCATCGTGTTCGATCTCGAGGAGGCGCTCGCCTTCGACGGCGCCACCGGGCCCTACCTCCAGTACGCCGCGGTGCGGGCCCGGAAGATCCTCGGCCGCGCCGCAGCGCCCCTGCCCGAGCGGCTCCCCGCCCCTCCCCCGGACCTCGACGAGCAGATGGCCGCCCTGGACGAGGGCGAGGCCGGGGATCTCTGGGTGCTGCTTCGGGAGGCCGCGGGCCTCGGCGCCGCCGCCGCCCGCGCCGCCGAGCACGAGGATCCCCAGGTGCTCGCCCGCTGGGCCTACGAGGGCGCGCAGCGGTTCAACGCGTTCTACCACCGCTACCCGGTGGCGACGGAACCCGCTCCGGCGCTCCGGGCGCTGCGCCTCTTCGTCGTCGAGACCTTCTTCTTCCAGCATCGCCTGGGGCTGGGCCTTCTCGGGATCCCGGTGCCGTGGCGGATGTGACGCCGCCGAGGCGCCGGATGCGCCTGCGGTCCGCGCTGCGGCTGACGCGGACCGCGGTGATCTCGGGGGCCGTCGCCTGGGCGCTGCTCACCTTCGTCGGGCAGGTCTTCCGCATCCAGGGGGCGAGCATGACCCCGACGCTGCGGTCCGGCGAGCGTGTGCTGGTGGACAAGATCTCGGTCCGGTTCGCCCCGCCGGAGCGCGGCGAAGTCGTCGTGTTCCGGGATCCGGGAGCTTCCGGCGCCGTCCTCGTGAAGCGGATCCTCGCCCTGCCCGGCGAGACCGTGCGCTTCCTCGGGGATGAGGTCGCGGTCCTCGCTTCCGACGGGAACGGCGATCCGTGCGCGCGGCTCGACGGCCCCGGCGCCGTGGAGCTCACGCTCGGAGCGGACGAGTACTTCGCCCTCGGAGACAACCGGGCGCGGAGCAGCGACAGCCGCCAGTGGGGTCCTCTCTCGGCGGGCTCCATCGTGGGTCGGGTGCGATGGCGCGTCTATCCGCCGGCGCGCTTCGGAGCCATGCCGGAGGCCGTCGCCCTCGCGGCGGAGCCGTGCCGATGAGCGCGCGCGGCGGTTTCCTCCGCACCCTGCCCCTCCTTCCGCCGGGAACCCCCGCCGGCTTCTTCGGGGCGTGGGCGCGGCGTCCGGCCGACTTCGGCGATCTGCTGCTCGACCCCTTCGACGAGGAAGCCGTCCGGCGCGCCGCCAACGCCGTGGCGGCCAGCGAAGGGCCCCGGGGGGAGACCGCGCGCGTGCTCGCGGAAACGAACCGGCGCCTCGGCGGCGACAGGGAAGCCGTCGCGGGCGCGCGGCGCCTCGCCGAGCCCGGCGCTCTCGCGGTCGTCACCGGGCAGCAGCCGGGTCTCTTCGGCGGGCCGCTCTATTCGCTGGCGAAGGCGATGTCGGCGGTCGCGGCGGCGCGGGCGCTGGAGCGGATCACCGGTCGGGTGGTCGTTCCGGTGTTCTGGGTGGAGGCCGACGACCACGACTTCGAGGAAATCCGCACGGCGTGGTTGCTGGATCGGTCCGGCGAACCGAAGAGCTTCCGGTACGCCCCGGAGCGGGAGGAGCCGGGGCTTTCCGCGGCGCGGCGGCGCCTCGACCGGACGGTGACCGCCCTCCTCGAGGACTTCGCCGCCGAGCTGCCGCCGACCGAGTACCACGACGAGGTGATCGGGATCCTCGCCGCCGCCTACGAGCCCGGCCGTTCCCTCGGCGAGGCCTTCGGCCGCTATGTGCTGGCGCTCACCCGCGGGACCGGGCTGGTCCTCATGGACGGCGCGTCTCCGGAGTTCAGGCAGCTCGCGCTCCCGGTGTACCGCGCGGCCGCGGCGAACCTCGAGGAAGGGCGAGGGCGCATCGCCGCCGCGACCGCCCGGATCGAGGCCGCCGGATTCGCCGGCCAGGCGTCGCCGGACGGCTACTCGATCTTCACGACCGGCGCCTCCGGGGCCCGTCGCCGCGCCCGGGAGGAGGAGCTGTCCCCCGCCGCGCTCGACGCGGCCCCCGAGCGCCTGAGCGCCGCCGTGCTCCTGCGGCCGCTCGTTCAGGACTTCCTGCTCCCCACCGCCGGTTATGTCGGGGGCCCCGCCGAAATCGCCTACCACGCCCAGATCGGCGGGCTCTACCCGCTCCACGGGATCACCCGGCCGCTCGTCCTGCCCCGGCACCTGATCGCCGTGCTGAACCGTTCCCAGGTCCGCGTGCTCGACCGCGACGGCATCGCCTTCGACGAGCTCTCGGCGGGGGATGAGGCGGCGCTGAACCGCCGGGCGGCGGATCCCGCGACCCGCGACGCCATCGCGCGAGCCCGACGCGCTGTCGGATCCAGCCTCGACGAGGTGCGGACCGCGATCTCGGCGCTCGATCAGAGCCTCGGCGGCGCCGCCCGGCGCGCTCGCGGACGGATGATGAAGGTTCTCGGCGATCTGGACCGGCTCGCGGTGCGGGCGGTGAAGCGGCAGGACGCGGAGCGGCGGATGCGCTTTCTCCGCGCCCGGAACGCGCTCTTCCCCGGCGGCGTCCCGCAGGAGCGGAGGCTCGGGCCCGCGGTGTTCCTGAACCGGTACGGGTCGGGGTTCGCGCAGTGGCTGCTGGCCTCGCTGGAGGATCCGCGAGCCGACCGCCGCGCCCGCAACCTGCTCCTCGGCTGATTCGCCGCCAGGGAGCGCCGCTGGCCCCGGCGTCGAGCGACCCGTTCCGGCTGACGCGCCCGGCAGAGCCGCTACCGCGAGAACCGGTCCGGCGCGCCGGCGATCGTAGCCCGGCGCGCCAGCCGGGTAATCTCTCCCGCCGTGCCTGATTCCCCCGCGCGACGCGCGAATCGCTGGCGGAGGAGCCTGCGCCTGATCGCGGTCCTGCTCGCCGTGTGGTTCACGGTGTCGCTCGGTCTCGGCGTGCTGTTCGCCGCCCCGCTGAACCGGGTCTGGATCGGCGGCTTCCCGCTCGGATTCTGGTTCGCCCAGCAGGGCGCCATCATCGTGTTCGTGATCCTCCTCGCGATCAACGCTGTCGTCATGGACCGCATCGAGGGGGACGACGAGGATCCCGAGGGGGATTCCTCGTGACGATCGCGGGCTGGACGCTGCTGTTCGTCGCGCTCAGCTTCGCGCTCTACACCGCCATCGCGGTGGCCAGTCGGGTCGGGACGACCTCCGGCTTCTACGTCGCCGGGCGGGGCGTCTCGGCGGTCGCGAACGGGATGGCCACCGGCGCCGACTGGATGAGCGCGGCGTCGTTCCTGTCCATGGCGGGGCTGATCTCGTTCATGGGCTACGACGGGGCGATCTACCTCATGGGTTGGACCGGCGGCTATGTCCTGCTGGCGCTGCTCGTCGCGCCCTACCTCCGCCGCTACGGCCGCTACACGATCCCGGAGTTCGTCGGCGACCGCTACGCCTCGCAGACAGCGCGGCTGGTGGCGGTGGCCTGCGCGGTGTTCATCTCGTTCACCTACGTGGCCGGGCAGATGCGGGGCGTGGGGGTCGTGTTCTCGCGCTTCCTCACGATCCCGGTCGAGTACGGCGTCCTGATCGGCGGGGTCATCGTCCTGCTCTACGCCACTCTCGGGGGGATGCGCGGCATCACCTACACGCAGGTGGCGCAGTACTGCGTGCTGATCGTGGCGTTCCTGATCCCCGCCGCCGCGATCTCGTGGAAGATGACCGGCAATCCGATCCCGCAGATCGGGTTCGGCTCGACGCTCATCGAGGGCGAACGCGCCGGGGTGGCGCTGCTCCGCGCCATTGATCACATCCACCGGGATCTGGGCCTTCCCGAGTACACCGGGGCCTTCCTCGCCGGCAAGAAGACCCTCCAGGACGTGTTCGCGATCACGCTCGCCCTGATGGCGGGCACCGCCGGCCTCCCGCATGTCCTGATCCGGTTCTACACGGTCAAGTCGGCGCGGCTCGCCCGCTGGAGCGTGCTCTGGGCGCTCGCGTTCATCGCCATCCTCTACACCACTGCCCCGGCGGTCGCCGCGTTCGCCCGGGTGAACCTGATCCAGACGCTCCACAACACGCCGATCGCCGACGTCCCGCAGTGGTTCCGGAACTGGGAGGCCACCGGACTGATCCGGTTCACTGACCGGAACGGGGACGGGCTGATCCAGTACGGCGAAGGCGCGGGCGCCGAGCTGATGATCGATCGCGACATCATGGTGCTCGCCAACCCGGAGATCGCCGAGCTGCCGAGCTGGGTCGTGGGACTGGTCGCGGCCGGCGGGCTCGCCGCCGCGCTCTCCACCGCTGCGGGGCTGCTGCTGGTCATCTCGGCCTCGGTGTCCCACGACCTGCTGAAGAGCTTCCTCCGCCCCGACATGAGCGAGCGGAGCGAGCTGGTCGCGGCCCGGCTCTCGGCGGCGGGCGCCTGCGTGGTCGCGATCGTGGTGGGGATCTACCCACCCGACTACGTCGCCGCGGTCGTCGCCTTCGCCTTCGGCCTCGCCGCCGCCAGCTTCTTCCCGGTTCTCGTGCTCGGAGTGTTCACGACCTGGGTGACGGCCCGGGGCGCCGTCGCCGGCATGGTCGCGGGCACCGGATTCACCGCGATCTACATCGGCTGGTTCAAGGTGTTCGAGTGGAGCGGCCCGGAGTCGTGGTGGTTCGGGATCAGCCCGGAGGGGATCGGCGCGCTCGGCATGCTGCTGAACTTCGGAGTGACGTGGTTTGTGAGCCGCCGCACCGGACCGCCGCCCAGGGGCAGCGAGCAGATCGTGGCCTCGCTCCGCGGCCTCCGCTGACCGGGACCGCATGAGCGACCTGCCGACCGACCGGGCGCTGGAGGCGCTGCTGGCGGCGCCGGAGTCGGACCGCGTCGAGAGAAAGGCGTCGTTCCGCGGCGACACCCCCCGGATGATCCGGCAGGCGATCTGCGCCATGGCGAACGATCTGCCGGACTCCCGACAGACCGGCGTCATCTTCGTCGGCGTCCATGACGACGGCGCCCCGTCGGGCCTCGAAATCACGGACGAGCTGCTGAGACGGCTGTCTGACATGCGCACCGACGGCCAGCTCGTCCCCCCGCCGACGCTGACCGTCCAGCGAAGGATCCTCCGCGACGAGCCGATCGCCGTCCTCTTCGTCGAGCCCTCGGACTCCCCGCCGGTCCGTCACCGGGGAAGGATCTGGGTGCGAATCGGGCCGCGGCGGGCCATCGCGGGGCCGCAGGACGAGCGGATCCTGAACGAGAAGCGCCGCTATCGCGATCCCCACTTCGACTCCCGGCCGGTTCCGGGCGCCTCTCTCTCGGACCTCAACCTGCGATGGTTCGAGGATGAGTACCTTCCGCGGGCGCTTGACCCCGAAACCCTGGAGGCGAACGATCGCAGCCTCGTCGAGCGCCTCGCTGCCGGGCGCATGATCCTTTCGGCGCAGGAGCCGAGGCCGACACTCACCGGAGTCCTCGTCCTGGGACGGCAGCCCCAGCGGTTCGTCGCCGGCGCCTATGCGCAGTTCCTTCGCGTCAGCGGCGGCGACGATGGCGAGATCGCGGACGCGATGCGGTGCGAAGGACGGCTCGAGGACGTCGTGCGCCGGATGGAAGACAAATTCGCCTCCCACAATCGCACCGCCGTGGACTTCACATCCGCTCGGCTGGAGCGGCGGCGCCACACCTACCCGCCCGCTGCGTTCAAGCAGGTCCTGCGCAACGCCGTCCTCCACCGCACCTACGAGGGAACCTCCGCCTACATCCGTGTCTGCTGGTTCCCCGACCGGCTCGAAATCCTGAGTCCGGGCGGTCCATTCGGCATCGTCACGCCGGAAACCTTCGGGCAACCCGGACTCGTGGACTACCGCAACCCCTCGCTCGCCGAAGCGATGCGGGTGCTTGGCCTTGCGCAGCGCTTCGGACTCGGCATCACGACCGCCCGCCGGGCGCTTCGCGACAACGGCAGCCCGGAGCCGGAATTCGAGACCGACGCGAACTGGGTGCGTTGCGTCCTTCGGCCGGCCCCGCCGCTGCGCTCCCGTTCCTCACGCTGATCCGGCCCGACCGGGAGAAGGAATCGCCACGCGGCTCCCCCTGCAGCGCCGCTCCGGGCCTCGTACCGGGCGCACCGCCGCAACCTGGAGCCGCGTAGAATCGGGCGGTGTCCGTCCCACCCTGGGCCGCCACCCCAGAGTCCCGACGCTCGTCCATGTACGTCAGCAAGCTCACGCTCAAGAACTGGCGGAACTTTCGGCACGCCAACGTGCGTCTCGGGTGGCGCCAGTTCCTCGTCGGCCCGAATGCATCGGGCAAGTCGAACCTTCTCGATGTCTTCCGGTTCCTGCGCGACATAGCGAAAAAGCGCGGCGGAGGCCTCCAGGAAGCCATCCAGCGGCGGGGCGGGCTGTCCCGCATCCGCTGCCTGAATGCCCGGAAGGATCCGGAGGTCTCCATCGGAGTCGAGATCGCCGCGTCCGACGCTCGACCGCGATGGCGCTACGAGATTGGTCTGCGGCAGGAGTCCCGAGGGTTCCGCCGGCAGTACATCTCGTTCGAGAGGGTCTGGGATCGGGACCGGCAGATCCTCGCCCGGCCCAACGAGCAGGACGAGATGGATGCCGAGCGACTCGAGGAGACCTATCTGGAGCAGGTCAACAACAACGAGGCATTCCGAGGCCTCCGACAGTTCTTCGAGGACATCCGCTACGCGCACCTGGTTCCGCAACTGATACGCCATGCGGACGAGATCCAGGGTCGGGTCGTCGAGGACGATCCCTTCGGCCAGGGATTCCTCCAGACCGTGGCCGGCACCCCGTCGAGGACACGGAAGAGCCGGTTCACCCGGATCAACAAGGTCCTCAAGGCAGCCGTTCCACAACTGAGAGACCTGCAATTCGAGCGGGACGAAACCACCGGGCGGCCTCACCTCGCAGGACGGTATGAACACTGGCGCCCGAACGCCGGCCGCCAGCGTGAGAACCAGTTCTCCGACGGAACCCTCCGGTTGATCGCGCTTCTCTGGTCACTTCTGGAAGGAGATGCCCCTCTTCTCCTGGAGGAGCCGGAACTGTCGCTGCATACGGGGGTCGTGGAGCAGCTTCCGTCCCTTCTCCACCGCGCCGGGCGCAAGCGGCGGCGCCAGATCCTGGTGAGCACGCACAGCAGCGAACTCCTGAGCGACCCCGGCATCGGAGGCGAGGAAGTGCTCCTCCTGTCACCCGGAGCGGAAGGCACGGCAGTCACGGTCTCGTCCGACGAGCGGGACGTGCGACTGGTCCTCGAAGCGGGGGCCTGCGTGGGAGAGGCAGTCGTGGCGAGGACGCGCCCCGTCGGACTCCGCCAGGGACTGCTGCCCTTCTGATCGTGACCTCGATCGTACTGATCGTGGAGGATCTGCTCGGCGGCGCGGTGGCTGCCAGGATCCTGAAGACCGTCGCGCCCGAGTGCCAGATCGTGAACCAGATCCGATGGTCGAAGGACATGATCCGAACCAGGATCCGCGCCATCAACCGCTCGGCGCGTGGCTGCCCGTTCTTCGTTCTGACCGATCAGGACACGCTCGATCGCTGTCCGCCGCGTGCGATCGCAGAGGTCGAGGAGCCGATTCACGCCAACCTTCTCTGTCGCTTCGCCACGATGGAAGTGGAGTCGTGGATTCTGGCTGACCGAGCCCGCGCAGCTCGTTTTCTCCAGGTGCCTGAGCACCGAATTCCGCTCGACACCGACCGCCTGCCGCAGCCAAAGGAGTTTCTGGTCAGCCTGGCGCGGAAGTCGCGGTCGAGCAGCGTTCGCCGCGATCTCGTGCCTCGGCCGCGCTCCACGAGCCGGGTCGGGCCGGACTACAACGGTCGGCTACGCGACTTCGTGATCGCGCAATGGGACGTTCGGACTGCCTGCGAGCACTCGCCGAGTCTGAGGCGCACCGTGGCCCGCGTCGAGGCATTCCCACCCGACCGGGCGTGAGTCCGAGGCATCCCCTCGCGTCGGACTCCGCCCGGCGGGCTGGAGACACCAGGCTTCATGAGGACGGCAGGTCGCGCGCGAAGGCCCGGCAGGCGTTCGTCCGTCCGAAGCCGATCCAGGCCGAGGTGGCTGCTCCGGCGGCGGTGAACAGGCCGTCGAGCCGATCGTCTGTCGCTTCCGGTGGGTAGTTCGCCGTCACTGCGAGAACCCAGAGCATGAGACCGAGGTCCACCGCGGGCCACAGGCGACTCGTGGTGCAGGGAAGCCCCTCGTCGTAGCGGCCGGTCGGATCGAAGTTCGAGGCCCCCGGCTGGGGCGGACCCTTGGTCAGAACCACGGAACAGTTCACCTGCGCCGCTGCGATGAGCGCGAAAAGGACACGACCGCCGCGCATCAGCCGTTCTCCCGGCCCGAGTTCCCCTGCCCCGACGAGGGAGCGTGGGCCCGCTTCCAGATCAGGAAGGTCCGGCGGAACGAGATCACGACCGTGCCGTCCTGCTTCCGACCCGTGGTTCGCACCGTGACGATCCCCGCCTCCGGTCTCGAACCAGACGCCCGCACCGCGAGCACTTCGCTCTCGGAGGTCAGGGTATCCCCCTCGAACAGCGGCGCCGGAAGACGAACTTCTTCCCAGCCCAGGTTCGCGAACACGTTCCGGGTCAGGTCGTTCACCGACTGCCCGGTGGCGAGCGCGAGGGTGAGACACGAGTTCACGAGCGGCTTTCCGAACGGCGTGCGTTCGCTGAAATGCCGGTCCACGTGGATCGGATTCTGGTTCTGGGTGAGCAGCGAGAACCACGCGTTGTCGGCGGCGTACACGGTGCGTCCGAGTGGATGGACGATGCGTTGCCCGACCCGGAAGTCCTCGTAGAACCGGCCGGGATCGCGTTCGGCGGGGCGCGGCTCGGACATGCGACTGCGAAGCCTACCGGCGCCTCATCGCCCCGCTTCCTCCCGCAGACGGGACAGCAGGGCGCTCGCCGACTCGTCCTCCGGATCGAGCGCGACCGCATTCTCGTAGCGGAGAATGGCTTCGTCCAGGCGGCCGAGCAGGTAGAGCGTGGCGCCGACGTTGACCTGATCCTGGGCGAGCTCCGGATGACTCTCGACCACCGCCTCGAACAGGTCGAGCGCCTCCGGATAACGCTCCTGGGCGAAACGGATCGCGCCCAGAAGACGCTGCGCCTGCGCATTGTCCGCGTCGGCATCGAGGATCTGCTCGTACTCGGCCGCAGCCTCGTCGGCTCGGTCGAGCCCGGTCAGGAGCCGCGCCAGCAGGAAACGCTGACCCGGTGCGCTCGGGGCGCCCGGCGCCAGCGAGAGCGAGCGGCGGAACGCAGCCACCGCCTCTTCGCGTCGCTCCATCGCGGCCAGCGCGACGCCCATGCCTGCATGCGACGCCGCGTAGTCGGGATCGAGCGCCAGCACCGACTCGTAGGAACACAGCGCCTCCTCGTTGAGACCCCGGTGGCGCTGCGATTCGGCGACATTGTGTCGTGACGCCAGGTCGGCCGGTTGCAGCTCGATCGCCGCAGAGAAGTGCTTCTCGGCGTCACCCCACCTCTCCGCCTCCATGGCCGTCTGCCCCGCGAAGGCGTGCGCCGACACGGAATCCCGATTCGTGGCCGCCGCATGTTCGAAGAGCGTCGCGTCATCCCGATAGACGCCGGTCTGCATCCAGGTCGCAGCCCCGAGCAGGACGAGGATGAGGGATACCGCTCCGACGGCGGCCCGTTTCGCCGCGTCCGGGACGCGCCGAAGGCCGCTGGCGACGGCCCCGACAACGAGCGCGATCCCGGCTCCGCTCGCCAGGTACTGGTAGCGGTCGGCGGCGAAGGAAACGTTCATGTACCCGAAGTCGAGGAAGCCGAGCACGGGCGCCAGCGCCACTCCGAACATCAGCGTTCCGGCGAGCGGCGCCCGTCCCAGCCGGCCCCGCAACGCCACGAGAGCGGCGACCAGGACAACAGCCGCCGCGAGGTATCCCCAGGCCAGCAGGTTCTCGAAGTCCCAGTGGGCGTAGAGGAGCGCCAGATCCCGGGGCCAGAGCAGCTTGCCCGCGTAGAACCACAGGGACTGCGCCGCGATGCGCGTCCGTTCGAGGATCGAGTAGTCGAAGGAGAGGTTCCCCCGTGCGTAGAACGCGAGATCCACGGCGGAGAGCCCGACGCCGACGACGACGAAAGGCGCCGTCCGCCGAAGATCCGCCACGGTGATGCGGCCTCGCCGCCACCACGCTTCGACGAGGAGCACGGCCGGAAGCGTCACCGCGATCCCCTTCGAGAGCAGTCCGGCCGCATACAGCCCGAGGGCGGCGAGATAACTCCGAGTCTTCGGCGCCGCCACGAACCCCAACCAGACCAGGAACGCCCCCAGACAACACGCCGTCGCGAGCAGATCCTTGCGGCCGATCACCCAAGCCACCGCTTCCACATGGACCGGGTGGACCGCGAACACCGCCGCGGCGAACCAGGCGCCCGGCGTCCCGAGGCGCGCCAGGATGCGCCAGAGGAGCGCCGTGTTGAGGGTGTGGAGCAGCACATTGACGGCGTGGTAGCCGGCCGGCGCCAGCCCTTGATCCGCGATCAAAGTAGTTGATGTTTCTGTAAGTCATTGATATAGTGTAAGTAGTACAGTGCCGGAG
>JAJEAO010000019.1 GCA_022822745.1 Acidobacteriota bacterium | reverse complement strand
TCCGGTCCCGGTTGTTCGTGGAGAGGTCGGGGCTGATCTCCTCCCAGCTCTGCCCGCCGTTCATGGTCCGGTGGACATGCTGGCTGCCCACATACACGGTGTTCCGGTCGTGCGGGGAGATGAGCAGCGGAAAGACCCACTGGAACCGGTACCGCAGCTCCTCGGCGGGCCGGCCGCGGGTGGCCTCCGGCCAGACTTCGAGCTGGCGGAACTGCCGGTTGCTCTCCTCGTAACGGACCACGATCCCGCCGGCGGCGCCTGCGCCCGAAGCGGTGGACCAGACGATGTTCGGATCTTCCGGATCGGGAGTCGCGAATCCGCTCTCGCCGCCGCCAACCCCGTGCCACATGCCCCGCGACAGGCCGCCGCCGATGAAGCCGCCGACCCAGGCCCGGCTGGGTCCCCGGGTCGAAGGCCCGTCCTGCCGGTTCCCGAGCACGTTGTAGGGGATGTCGTTGTCCACGGTCACGTGGTACATCTGGGCGATCGGCAACTGGATCTTGTACCAGGACTCGCCGCGGTTCTGCGAGATCGAGACGCCGCCGTCGTGGGCCACCGCCATCCGGTCGGCGTTCGTCGGGTCGATCCACATGTCGTGGTGGTCCCAGCCGGGCGCGTTGTCGAACCGGCGCACTTCATGGGACTTGCCCGCATCCACGGAGACCGCGTAGGAGGCGGTGAGGAAATAGGCTTCGTCCCGGTCGTCCGGCGCCGCGGCGCAGCGGGCGTAGTAGGCGTTCCGGCCCGCGAGATCGCGGTTGTGGCTCTGAAGCGTCCAGGTCTTCGCGCCGTCGCTCGTGATCCAGAGCTCTCCGCTCTCCGCTTCCTCGCCTGCATAGGAGACGCCGTCCGCCGTTTCGATCAACGCGTACACCCGCCGGGAGTCCGATCGGCTCATGCAGAGCGCGACCTTGCCCACATCCAGCTCCGGAAGGCCGTTGCCTTCGAGTCTCGTCCAGGTGTCGCCCCCGTCCCTCGTCATGTAGAGCCCGCTGCCGGGGCCCCCGCTCACCCGGGTCCAGGTCTTCAACTCGAGGTGCCACATCCCGGCGTAGAGGATCCGGGGATTGTTCGGGTCCATCACCATGTCCGAAGCCCCGGTGTCCTCGTCCACGAACAGGATCTGCTCCCAGGTCTCGCCTCCGTCGGTGGTTCGGTACACGCCGCGCTCCGGTTGCGGGGTGTAGGCGTGCCCCAGCGACGCCGCATAGACGACGTCCGGGTTCGTCGGATGGATGATGATGCGGCCGATCCGCGCGGTGGCGCCGAGGCCCATGTGCCGCCAGGTTTCCCCGGCGTCCGTGGACTTGAAGACGCCGATGCCGATGGAGACGTTGGCCCGGATGAAGGTTTCGCCGGTGCCCGCCCACACGATGTTCGGGTCGGACTCCGAGACGGCGAGCGCCCCGATCGCGTGGACATCCTGGTCGTCGAACACGGGACGCCACTTGATGCCGCCGTCTTCGGTCTTCCAGATGCCCCCGGTGGCGGCTCCGGCGTAGTAGATGTCCGGGTTGCCCGGGATGCCGGCGACCGCGAGCGTGCGGTTGCCGACCGGACCGATGTGGCGGAACCTCAGCCCGCCGAGCTCGTCGGGCGCGGGCTGGGCGGCGGCGCCGGCGGCGAGGAGGAGACCGGCGACGAGAGCCGGGGCGAGTCTTCGGGGTTGGGACATGGTGTGGACCTCAGGATTCAGGGGGTTGTGGATCGCCATCCTCCGGAGCGGCAACTCGGTCGCCGAGCCGCGCGCCGGCCGGGAAGACCGGTGGATGGTGGCCTCCATGGGGCGCCGTGGCGGAGAGGGCTTACCGCTCGCCCGAGCCCGGGACGCGGACGAGGCCGGGGACGCCCTCCGCTTCCAGCGCCCGGTTCGCCTCGGGAAGCTGGCTGTCCGTGATCTCCCCGTAGTCGGAAGTGATCGCCGCGAGCCGCTCGCGGAGCCCCGCGTGGACCTCGCGCATCTGGTCCGTGGGCCGGAAATCCGCGCTCGCCACCGCGCCCGCGAGGTACACGAGCCGCTGTCCGAGCATGGACGGCCACCGGATCACATCCTGGCCGGTCCCGGTGTCCTTCATCTGGAGCAGTCGCTCCTCCACGGCGATCAGCGACCCCTCGAGGCTGTCCACCACGGAGGCCACCGCTTCGGCCTGCCCGGTCTCTTCGGTCAACGCGGTCACGTCGGCGAGCTGGCGCCGGAGCCACTCCACCTCGTTCACGATCCCGGCGACCTGCTCGAGATCGGCTCGCACCTCGCGGAGCATCGCGGTCTGCTCGGCGATGTCCTCCAGCGTCCCGTCACTGTGCGGGTCCTTCAGCACGGTCAGCGACTGACTCTGCTCGACGTCTCCCGCTTTCAGGGTGACCGTGTAGTCGCCCGGCGGAGCGAGGATCGAGATCCTGCCGATCGGCGAGTTCCGGGTGCGGTCCTCGTCGAGGGGAACCCAGTCGGCGAAGGCGGGAGGCGTACGCATGCGGACTTCGGTGCTCTGCTCTTCCCGGAGGTCCCAGGTCACCCGGTTCAAGCCGACCTTGCCGGGCGCCTCCAGCGTCCGCACCGTCTCGCCGGCGGCGTTCTCGATCTCGAGGGTCACGCCCTCGGTCTCCTCCGCCAGCCAGTAGCTCAGCGGCGATCCGTAGGGCGGGTTTTCGCCGGCGGACCAGTCGTCGAACTGGCTGAACGGCGCGGTCATCCCGTGGAAGCGGTACTCGGTCCGCGGTTCGAACAGGTGCGCGGCCTTGTCGCCGACGTCGTCCCACTGCTGGAGGGGTCCGATGTCGTCCATGATCCAGAAGCCGCGTCCGTAGGTGCCGACCACCAGGTCGCGGAAGCGCTCCTGCACGGTGATCCAGTACATCGGGCTCGGCGGCAGACCGTTCGCGAGCCGCTGCCAGTTGTCTCCGTCGTCGAAGCTCACGTAGAGGAAGTTCTCGGTGCCGAGGTAGAGCAGTCCGGGCCGCACCGGATCCTCGCGGATGTTCCGGGTGTAGCTGAGCGGGCTGTCCGCGACGCCGTTCACGATCCGAGTCCACGTCTGGCCGTAGTCCTCGGTCCGGTAGGCGTAGGTCTCGAAGTTCCCGACCTGGTGCGCCTCCACCGTCATGTAGGCCTTGCCCGCGTCCCACTTCGAGGCGTCAACGTTGCGGACGACCCCGTCCATCGGCATGTCGGGGACGTTCGCGGTGAGGTCCGTCCACGACTCGCCGCCGTCCCGGGTGAGGTGGAGCAGGCCGTCGTTCGTGCCCGCCCAGATCACGCCGGGCTCGACCGGACTCTCGTCAATGGCATAGACGACGCAGCAGTACTCGACGCCGATGTTGTCCGGAGTGAGGCCGCCGGAGATGCCCATCCGGTCCCGGTTGTTCGTGGAGAGGTCGGGGCTGATCTCCTCCCAGCTCTGCCCGCCGTTCGTGGTCCGGTGGACGTGCTGGCTGCCCACATACACGGTGTTCCGGTCGTGCGGGGAGATGAGCAGCGGAAAGACCCACTGG
>JAJEAO010000095.1 GCA_022822745.1 Acidobacteriota bacterium | reverse complement strand
GCCCGGCACGGCTGCCGGCGCCTTGCCGGCGCGCCGGGCTGGTTCTCGCGGTAGCGGCCCTGCCCGGCACGGCTGCCGGCGCGCCGGTGTATGGAGCGCCCCGGTTCTCCCGGTAGGGGTTCTCCAGAGCGGCAATTCCCGAAGCGAAACCGACTGCGCCCTCCGCCGGCGCATCACTTGCCGGCGCCTTGCCGGCGCGCCGGGCTCCTGCCCGGCACGGCTGCCGGCGCGCCGCTCTATGGAACGCCGCGGTTCTCCCGGTAGGGGTTCTCCAGAGCGGCAATTCCCGACGCAAAACCGACTGCGCCCTCCGCCGGCGCCGTGCCGGCGCGCCGGGCTCCCGCCCGGCACGGCTGCCGGCGCGCCACGCGATGGAACGCCGCTCTCCAGAGCGGCACCGCGCCCCGGTCCAGCCGGCGCCGTCCTATGGAGCGCCCCGGTTCTCCCGGTAGGGGTTCTCCAGAGCGGCAATTCCCGAAGCGAAACCGACTGCGCCCTCCGCCTGTTGGCGGCCATGCAAAAGTGCGCGGAAGTGGCCATTGAAAATGTCTCGGTTTCGTGAGTCGAGGGGGCGGCGTCTGGTCGGTCTGGGGGTGAGGTCGCGGAGCGCTGGCGAGCGTTCTCGCAACATCGTGTTTCAACCAGGAGGAGGAGACGCGATGATCGGGAGGGAGAAGCGGGTTCTGGCCCGGCACTACCTGGAGCGGGGGCTGAGCAAGGCGGCCATCGCCCGGCAGCTCGAAGTGGACCGGCGGACGGTGTTCCGCTGGATTGCGTCGGGGCAGCTGGAGAAGGCGCTGGACAACGACCCGGTCCGGTATGGGCCGCGAGTGCCGCGGGCGTCGAAGCTGGCGCCGTATCGGCGGATCCTCGCCACGCGGCTGGCGGAGTATCCGGAGCTGAGCGCCGTGCGGTTGTTCGAGGAGATCAGGTCGTCGGGGTATCAGGGTGGGTATGGCCAGGTGAAGCGCTTCGTGCGTGGGATCCGCCCACGGCCGGTGGAGGAGCCGGTGGTTCGCTTCGAGACACCGCCGGGGCATCAGGGGCAGGTGGACTTCGCGACCTTCCAGCTGCCGTGGGGGACGCGTCATGCGCTGGTGGTGGTGCTGGGCTACTCGCGGCTGATGTGGCTGCGGTATTACCGGCGACAGACGATGCCGGTGGTGATGCGGGGGCTGGAGGCGGCGTTCCGGTCCTTCGGGGGGGTGCCGTCGGAGCTGCTGTTCGACCAGATGAAGGCGGTGATCACCTCGGACGAGCGACCCACGGGGGGCCGGGTGGTGGAGAACGCGGAGTTCCTGCGGTTCGCGCACCACTGGGATTTCCGGATCCGGGCGTGCCGTCCGTATCGGGCGCAGACGAAGGGGAAGGTGGAGCGGCCGATCCGGTATATCCGGGAGAGCTTCTTCTACGGTCGGGAGTTCGTGTCGGACGCGGATCTGAACGCGCGGGTGCTGAGGTGGCTGGACACGGTCGCGAACGTGCGGGTGCACGGGACGCTGAAGGAGCGGCCGGTGGACCGGTTCGAGGAGGAGCGGGAGCACCTGGGTGTGCTTGCCCGGTGGCCGTATCGGTCGGTGACGCCGCGGCCGGGGCCTCAGAGCCAGCGCCGGGCTCGGCGCGGTGGGCCGCGACCGCGGGTGGAGGTCGAGCGTCGTCCGCTGGCGACGTATGCGCAGATCGCGGAGGAGATGTGATGAGGACGATGAAGAGGCTGTCTCGGCGGGAGCGGATCGCCGCTCAGCTCGCCGACCTGAAGATGCCGGGGGCTCTGGAGGCGCTGGACGCGGTGCTGTCGGGAGTGGACGGCGGAGGGACGACCGCTTCAGAGGCGATCGAGCGGCTGCTGGCGGCGCAGATCACGCTGCGGAACAGCCGGCGGCTCCAGACGGCGATGCGGTCGAGTCGGCTGCCCGCGATCAAGACGCTGGCGGAGTTCGACTTCAGCTTCCAGCCTTCGATCAAGCGGGAGCAGATCGCGTCGCTGCATGAGCTGGGGTTCGTGGAGCGGAAGGAGAACGTGGTGTTCCTGGGTCCGCCGGGGGTGGGGAAGACGCACCTGGCGATCAGCCTGGCGATCACGGCGGCGGAGAGCGGGCGGCGGGTGTACTACGGGACGCTGGCGGATCTGATCAGCTCGCTGGAGGAGGCGGAGGCGGCGGGTCGGCTGACCCAGCGCCTCAAGACGCTGACCTATCCGTCGGTTCTGGTGGTGGACGAGATCGGCTATCTGCCGGTGACGCGGAACGGGGCGATCCTGTTCTTCCAGCTGGTGAACCGGCGCTACGAGCGGAGCTCGACGGTTCTGACCTCGAACCAGGGGTTCGAGAACTGGGGGGAGATCCTGCGGGACGAGGTGATGGCGGCGGCGCTGCTGGACCGGCTGCTGCACCACTGCCACATCGTGAACATCCGGGGGAACAGCTACCGGATGCGACGGCGGACGGAACTGTCGAAGACCATCCATCCGACCGCGGCTCATGCCCGCGAGGCGGGGCGGTCCAGCAGCGGAGGATCCGAGTGAGGCGCCCGCGCGTTCCGGGCCGCCGCGCTCCGGTCGCTCCGCTCCCTCCGCGCGGCGGCCCGGAACGTCCCCGATCCTCCCCGGTCAGCGACGGGTGGGAAGTCAGCCTCGCAGGCGCCATCCGACCGTTCGGCCGCACGGGTGAGATCCCCGCCGTCACCAGCGCGGCTCGCGTCCCCTCCCCGACTCCTCAGGCGACCTCGGTAACGCCGTCGAGCTCCAGTCCGCCCCCATCACGTTCGGAGCGGCGGTCCCGGGCCTCCAGGGCCGTGACCGGGGCGCGGCTCCCACGCCCGTGTGCGACCCCGCCGGTGTCGCTCTTTCGATCCTCATCGACACCGACGCCCCGGCGCGACCGGGCCTTCAGCGCGCGATCACCGGACGGCGACGGAAGCGCCGGGGATCGCGAGCTCAGTTCTCTTCTCTGCCACCGCCGCCGCCGGTGCGCCCGGGACCGCGACCCCGACGGGCCTCCGAAGGGAGATCCCAGGAAGGCCACCCAAGTGAACTCTCCCTTGCGATCCACCCAATCGCTCGGCCAAAGCGAGACATTTTCAATGGCCCGAACCGGGACATTTTCAATGG
>JAJEAO010000119.1 GCA_022822745.1 Acidobacteriota bacterium | reverse complement strand
CTGGCCCGGCGAGGAGGGCCCGGCGGTGGCGAACAGCCTGCGGCGCGGCGGGGCCGGAGACTTCGTGGCGGCGGTCGGGACGCTCTACGAGGCGGGGCTCGGAATCTCGTTCGGCGGTCTGTTCCGCGGGGAGCAACGGCGTCGGGTGTCGCTGCCGACCTATCCCTTCCAGCGGAAGCGGCACTGGGTGCGGCCGTCGCCCCGCCGGTTGACGGGGGATCCGGCCCGACAGGCGCGGCAGGCGCGGCAGGCGCGGCAGGCGGACGGGATGGCCGATGGAGTGGCGGACGGGGTGGCGGATGGAGTGGCTGACGGGGTGGCGGATGCCGCGGTCGAGGACCTGCTCTACGAGGTGGTCTGGCGGGACGCGCCGATCGAGAACCTCCCGCCGCCGCCGGGGGCCTGGGTGCTGGGCCCGGGCGGAGGGTCGCTGCGGCGGGAGCTCGCCCGGGAGCTGCGCCGCCGGGGCCAGCAGGTGCTGCTGGCTGGTGGCGGGAACCAGTGGAGCGGGCGCAAGAGCTGGCGGGAGTTCTTCGAGGGGCTGTCGGAGGAGGAGCTGGCCGGCGTGGTGTTCCTCGAAGGAGCGAGGGGGCGCGGCCCGGGTGCAGGTTCGGCAGGGCTGGGGGCCGACCTGCGTCGGATGGGAGAGGGGGCGCTGGAGCTGGCGCAGGGGCTCTTCGACGCGGGGGTCACGCCGGGTTCGGGGCTCTGGTTCGTGACGCGGGGAGGTCAGGTGTTCGGGGAGGAGAGCGGCGACGCGCTGGCGGGCGCGGCGCTCTGGGGCTTCGGGCGGACGGTTGCGAACGAACTCGGGGAGATCCCGGTGCGCCTCCTGGATCTGGATCCGGAGGCGACTGCGGACGCCGGGGAGCTGGCGGCGGAGCTGCTCCATCCGGGCCCGGAGACGGAAGTGGCCTGGCGAGGCGGGCGTCGGCGGGCGCCGCGGCTGGTCCGCTGGCGTCCGGCGTCGGAAGGAGCGCGAGACGCCTCGGTGCGCGGAGACCGGACCTATCTGCTGACGGGCGGCAAGGGCGGGATCGGCCTCGCGGTGGCGGAATGGCTCCTCGACCACGGGGCGGGGGCGCTGGTGCTGAACGGCAGGCGGGCGCCGTCGGGAAGGGTGGAGGCGGCGGTCAGCCGGCTGCGGGAGCAGGCCGGCGACGGGGGTCGGGAGGTGCGCATCGAGCTCGCGGACGTGAGGGATCCGGAGGCGGCGCGGCGCCTGGTGGCGCGGGCGGGGCCGGAGGCCGGGCTGCCGCCGCTGGGGGGGGTGTTCCACTGCGTGGGGACCCTGTCCGACGCCGCGCTCGCGAACCAGGACTGGGCGGGATTCGAGCAGGTGCTGTGGCCGAAGGCGCTGGGGGCCTGGGAGATGCACCGCGCGACGCGGGATCTGGATCTGGATCTGTTCGTGCTGTTTTCGAGCGTTGCGGGGATCTTCGGGAACCCGGGGCAGGCGAACTACGCGGCGGCGAACGCGTTCCTCGACCAGTTGGCGCTCCACCGCCGGGCGAGAGGGCTCCCCGGGCAGGCGATCCAGTGGGGTCCGTGGTCGGGGGCGGGGATCGCGGAGGCGGCGCGGGGCCGGATCGCGGATCGGCTCTCCGCGTCGGGCGCGGGCTGGCTGACGCCGGAGGAGGGAGTCGCGGCGCTGGAGCGGGTGCTGCGCTCGGGCCGGGGCGGGATGGCGGCGGTCGCCATGGACTGGGAGCGCGCCGCGAAGGCAGGAGGACGGCGCCCGGCGCTGCTGTCGGAGCTCGTGACCGGCGAGCCGGCGTCGGAGGAAGACCTGGCGCGGCGGCTCGGGACGCTCCCCCGCGGCGAGCGCGAGACGGCTCTCCGCGCGTTCGTGCGAGAGGAAGTGCGCTCGGTCCTGCGACTGGACGCCCCCCCGGAGGAGGATGTGGGCTTCTTCGACCTCGGCATGGACAGCATCACCGCCGTCGAGCTGCGGAACCGCCTGAACCGGGCGCTTCGGCAGAGTGCGATGAGGAGCACGGGGGAAGGCGCGGGTGGGAGCGCGGGGCTTGCGGCCACGGTCGTCTTCGATCATCCGACGGTCGGGAAACTGGCGCGGCGCCTGGCGGAGGCGCTGGGGGCGGTATCGCCGATCGTGGCGCGGCAGCCGATGACGGCGGCGGCCGAGCATCCGATCGCGGTCGTGGGGCTGGGATGCCGGTTTCCGGGAGGGGAGAGCCCGGAGGCGTTCTGGTCCCAGCTCGCAGCCGGAGGGGACGCGGTGCGGCGGGGGCGTCCCGACGACCTGATGCCGCGGGTTCCGGGGACGGAAGGGGCGCCCTGGGGGGCCTATGTGGAGGGGCTCGACCGTTTCGACGCGGAGTTCTTCCGGATCGCGCCGATGGAGGCGGAGTTCATGGACCCGCAGCATCGGCTGCTGCTGGAGACGAGCTGGGAGGCGCTCGAGGACGCGGGGTTCGACCCGGCGGGGCTGAAGGGGAGCCGGGGCGGCGTGTACATGGGGATCGGCTCGAACGACTACCAGCAGCTCCTGGCGGGTGCGGAGATCAACCTCTACAGGACGACGGGAACGGCTTCCTCGACGGCGATCGGGCGGGTGGCGTTCGTGCTGGGCCTCGAGGGGCCGGCGCTGGCGGTGGACACGGCGTGTTCGTCCTCGCTGGTGGCGATCCACCAGGCGGTGTCGGGTCTCCAGCGGGGGGAGGCGGACTTCGCGCTCGCGGGCGGGGTGAACGCGCTGCTGGCGCCAGGCGCGGAAGAGGCGCTGGGCGCCTCGGGCGTCCTGTCGGCGGACGGGCGCTGCAAGACGTTCGATGCGCGGGCGGATGGGTACGTGCGAGGCGAGGGTTGCGGGGTCGTGGTGCTGAAGCGCCTCGCCGACGCCGAACAGGACGGGGACCGGATCCTGGGGGTGATCCGGGGCTCGGCGGTGAACCAGGACGGGGCGAGCGCGGGTCTGACGGTTCCGAACGGCCCGGCGCAGGAGCGGGTGATCCGGGAGGCGCTCGGTCGGGCGGGGGTCGAGGGATCGTCGGTGGACTACCTGGAGGCGCACGGGACCGGGACGGCGCTGGGAGACCCGATCGAGGTGCGGGCGGCGGCGGCGGTGTACGGAGAGGGGCGGGAGGCCGAGCGTCCGCTGCTGCTGGGTTCGGTGAAGACGAACGTGGGGCACCTGGAGGCGGCGGCGGGGGTCGCGGGGCTGATCAAGGTGCTGCTCTCGCTGCGGGCGGGGGAGATCCCGAAGCACCTGAACTTCGAGACGCCGAACCCGCGGATCCCGTGGGAGGAGCTGCCGGTCGAGGTCACGGCGGAGGGCGCGCCGTGGCCGGAGGGGCTGGATCGTCCGTTGCGGGCCGCGGTGAGTTCGTTCGGGATATCGGGGACGAACGCGCACCTGGTGGTGGAGGACTACCCGGCGCGGGGAACGCCGGCCGCAACGGCGGAGGAGGGCGATGCCGCCCCCCTGCCCCGGCGCCTGCTCCCGCTCTCCGCCCGCACCGGCCCCGCGCTCGCCGAACTGGCAGGCCGATACCTCCGCTGGCTGGGGGAGGAGCCGGAGTCGCGGGACGAGGAAGTGCTCGCCGACATGGCGTGGACCGCGGGGGTGGGCCGGAGCCACTTCGCTCACCGGGCGGGGCTCGCGTTCCGGGATGGCGAGGAACTCGCGGAGCATCTCCGGGAACTGGCGTCGGCGGGGCCGTCGCGGCGGGCGTCCCCGGCGGAGCCGCCGAGAGTGGCCTTCCTGTTCACCGGCCAGGGGAGCCAGTGGCCGGGGATGGGCCGGGATCTGTATGCGGCGGAGCCGGTGTTCCGGGAGGTTCTCGACCGCTGCGAGGCGGCGTTCCGGGAGGAGCGGGGGGAGTCTCTGCTCCCGGTGATGTTCGGCGAGGCGGAGGGAGCCGAGGATCGGCTCTACCGGACGGAGTGGACGCAGCCGGCGCTCTTCGCGCTGTCGGCGGGGCTCGTGGAGCTGTGGCGGAGCGTGGGAGTGACTCCGGCGGCGGCGCTGGGGCACAGCGTGGGGGAGATCGGAGCGGCGTGGGCTGCCGGGGCGATCGGACTGGAAGAGGGTCTCGTGTTCGCAGCGCGGCGGGGGGCGCTGATGGGTTCGCTTCCCTCGGGTGGCGGGATGGCGGCGGTGTTCGCGCCGGTGAAGGACGTCGAGGCGGAGATCGCGGAGACGAAGGGTTCCGATCTGCCTCTCACCGAGGTGAAGGGTTCGAGCCTGGCGCTGGCGGCGGAGAACGGGACGCACTGCGTGGTGAGCGGCCCGCGCCGGCTGGTGGGTTCGCTCGCTCGGCGTCTCGCGGAGCGTGGGGTCCGGACGGAAGAGCTGCGGATCAGTCACGCGTTCCACAGCGCGCTCATGGACCCCGTGCTCCCGGAGATGGAGGCGGCAGCGGCGGAGATCGACTGGCGGGCGCCGAAGACGGCCTTGGTGAGCAACCTGACGGGCCGGCTGGCGGGAGCGGCGGAGATCGCCGACGGGAGGTACTGGCGTCGCCAGGCGCGGGAGCGGGTCCGGTTCGCGGCGGGGGTTGGCGCGCTCCGGGATCTGGGGGTGGGGGCTCTGATCGAGATGGGGCCGCGGGCGGTGCTGGGGCCGCTGGCGGCGCTTTCGTGGCGGGCGAGGGATGAGGATGCGGCGCCTGGTCCGGCGCTGGTGACGGGCCCGGGTCGGGAGACAGGGTTCGCGGAGGCGGTTGCCGGGGCCTGGGAGGCGGGGCTGCCGGTTTCCTTCGCCGGTCTGTTCGCGGGGGAGCGGCGGCGCCGGGTGTCGCTGCCGACGTATCCCTTCCAGCGGAAGCGGCACTGGGTCGAGGCGCCGCGGCCACGCCGCCGGGTCGTGCGGCATCCCCTGCTGGGGGAACGCCGCATCTCGGGTCGGGGGGAGGTGACCTTCGAGGCCGATCTGTCGAGCACCGACCCCGCCTGGCTCCGGGACTTCGAGGGGTTCGGGCGCCCGATCACCCCACCTGCGCTCTTCGCCGCCCAGGCGGTCTGCGCCGCGCTCTCCCAGCGGGAGGGTCATGGACTCGTGGTCGAAGAATTCGAGATCGGTCCTCCGCTGCTGCTGCCGAGGGCGGCGCCCGGAAAGCGGCGCGCGCCCGGTCGCGTGGTCCAGGTGGTCGTCGGAACGGCGGCGAACGGGACCGGGCCGCGCGATCTCGACATCTTCAGTTGCGGCCTGACCGACGACGAGTGGATCCCGCACGCCACCGCGCGAACGATCACCCCGGAACTCCGCGAAGATCCGGTCCGGCGGTCTCGGGAAGGCGGGTCGCGGGGCCTGGCGCCCGCCGATGCGTCCGCTTTCTACCAGGGCCTCGGGAAGGCGGGAGTGAAGGTCGGGTGGTCGCTGTGCAGCCTGTCCGAGCTTCACGTCGCCGAGGGCGCCGCGAGGGCCGATGTCAGCCTGCGGGCGGCGATGGATGCCCGCGGTGTACAGGCCCATCCGGTGCTGCTCGACGGGTGCTTTCAGGTGGCGGCGGTGGCGGCCGCCGGGGCGGATGGCGCGACGCCGCTGGCGCTGGTCGGCTGGGACCGGCTTCGGCTCGCGGGACCCCTTCCCCGCCGGTTCGTGTGCGAGGCGGCCGCGGCGGGGGCGGCGGACCCGGATGTCCGAAAGGTGGATCTTGTGTTCTTCGACGCGTCCGGCGCCTGGCTCGGCGACATCTCGGGAGCGCGCCTGCGGCCGGCGAACCGCCTCGCCGCGGAGGCGCCGCCTTCGGGCGCCTGAGCCCCCGGCGGTCGAGGCCGCGGTCATTCCCGGGGCGCGAAGCGCGTCTCCGGCTTTCGGTATGATCCGCGATCCGTGGTGGCTGACCCGTTCGGGCACCCCGTGCGGCTCAGACTGGGTGATTCCGGCGGAAGCCGGCTCCCCGCCGCGGAAACACTGGATCACTCGTCTTCCACAAGGAGCAGCGGGGATGGAAAGCAGCGCAGATCGGGTTCTCGCCCTGATGATCGGCTTCGTGAACCGCGATGCCCTCTCGCCGCGGGCGCAGCGGGTTGTGGATGAAGCCCGGGACTTCACGTTTGCCGACTACGGGATCAGTTCCGTGGAACAGGTGGCCCTGATGAAGAAGATCGGAGCCGACTTCGGCATCGAGATCCCGATGGACGAAGCCGCGGGCTGGAGAACCCTGCAGGAGTTGACCGACTTCCTCGACGCGCGCTCCTGACGCCATCTCCCGGGGTGGCGCGCATCGGCCGCGCTCTTCCGCTCCGGAGCCGCTCCCCGGTCACTTCGTGAGCCTCGCGCCCTTCGGTTCGGACGAGGCGGTTCCGGTGGCGAGGAGTCTCGGGCTCACTGCCCGGCACCGCGTTTCCGACCCCTTTCGGTGCTCCGGAACGGGTAGCGGGCCCGGCGCGGGATGACCATGACGCAGGATCCGCTCGTCGTCCCCGAACCGCTGGCAACGGTCGAGATTCCGCTCAGCAACGGAACCGTCACCGTCGCTCGCCGCTATGGCAATCCAGACGGCAAGCGCCTCCTCGTGAGCCACGGCAACGGTCTCGCGGCGGATGCCTACTACCCGTTCTGGTCCCTCTTCCTCGACGATTTCGAGGTCGTCATCTACGACTGCCGGAACCACGGACACAACGCCGTGGGCCCCCAGGAGGACCACAACCCGCGCGTCTTCGCCGAGGATCTGGACCGCGCCATCCTGCCCGGGGTTCAGGAGGGCTTCGGCCGCAAGCCCACGGTGGGCTGTTTCCACTCCCTCTCGGCGCTCGTAGGCCTCCTGCTCCCCTCACGCGGCGCCGAATTCAGCGGCCTGGTGCTCTTCGATCCGCCCATTTACCGCCCCGGAGTCAGCCAGAGGACCTTCGATGAGACGATGGAGATGATCGCGCACATGTCGCGCATTCGGGCCAGGAACCTCGACAGCGTCGAAGAACTCGTGGACCTCTTCGGGCGGTCGCCGCTCTTCGTCGGCGTGGACCACGCCACGCGTCGCCTGGTGGCGGAGACCACCCTCCGGCCCCGTTCGGACGGCCCGGGGTATTCGCTCCGTTGCCCCCCGGCCTACGAGGCGCAGGCGCAGGAGTTCATCAGCGCGTACGCAGTGCTCGTGGACATCCAGGAAATGCAGTGCCCGATCAAGGTGATCGGCGGGGATCCCACGTCGCCCTGTACCTTTCTGCCCTCGCAGCACGTGGAGGAACTGTTCCTCGCGGACTACGACTTCGTCCCCGACACCAGCCACCATGTGCAACTGGAGCGTCCCGAAGTGTGCCACGACCTCACGATGCGCTTTCTCGAGGGCATCGGGATGACCTGAGAGCCCGTCCCGGGAGACCGGCACAGCTCTCCCGGACTGGCCCCTCAGCGACCGAGCATGTCCGACTCGAACATCCCGGTCCACGGATCCGTTGGCGACGCCTGCGCCCCTGCTCCGGACATCAGCGCGGCCATGTCGCTACGGTCGAAATGGCTCCTCGATCACCGCTCACGGCTCCGCCGACCGCCCGACTCCACCACCCCCTGACTGCCGCGTCGAACTCGTCAACCCGAAGTGACGCGTCCATTGCCGAGAGTGATTTCCGTATATTTCCCTCCGGGGGATAAGATGTTATGCTATACTCCTCGAAGCGGCGGACGAGACCAACCCACCACCCCGATCCCCGGAGGTCCTGACATGACGAAATCCCTGACCCTTGACGCCCTGCTTCGAGGCTGCGCCGATGAGTCCTTCGATGACGGGATCCGCATCGACACCGAGCTGGAGCCGGTGGCGGGCCCCGGCGGCTCCGTCAAGCCCGCGGTCTATGAGGGCGGGAAGTACCAGCAGGACAAGCGCTGGGCCAGCGTCGCGGACGAGCAGCCGACGCCCGTGGTCGTGATCGACAACGTCCCCTCCCAGGCCAACCGCATCGAGGAGGCGCTTCGCCGCAACCGGGCCTCGGCCGGCGTTCCCGAGTTCCGACTCGACCTCTCCTCGATCCCGAACCTGCCGGTCCACCTGCCGCGACAGATCTCGAGTCTCCAGTTTCCCCATCGCAACGCGGATGGCTATCTGCGCGATGCCCGACTTGGAGACGAGGACTTCATCAAGACGGACCTGGGCCGGTCCATCTTCGGCGCGACAGCGGCCGCGTCCGGGCCACTGATGGCCTGGTTCCCCCAGGCGCTGCTCTTCGGCTTCTGGCAGTCCCACCTGGGCAAGAAACGCCAGAACACGAAGCATCCGCGCGCCTGGGTATCCGAGATCGTCGGTTGGAATCCCGCGACGACTGACACTCGGGTCATGGGTCTCAAGGGCGATCCGCTGAACCTGAGCGTTGACGAGACGGTCATGACGAACGCCAACGATCAGCTCGGCTGGCAGATCGGGAAGGGGGCCCGCGGTGGGAAACGAACCAAGCTCTCCGAGATCGGCCACGGCCAGGTGCCATTCATGAAGGAGGGGGACGCGACACCGGCAGGAATCTCCTTCGGCCGCATCTCTCAGCGGGCCACCGTGTCCTTTGCTCACCTGCGTCGAGTCAGCCTGGGATCCGAGGCCGCTCCCGCCGCTGATGCCGCAGCACGCGCTCTTCTGGTCGCGCTGGGCCTCTACGGCCACATCCTCGCATTCGGCCGCGGGTTCGCCCTGCGTTCCGGCGCCGAGCTCCGCCCGCAGCAGACGACAATGACCTGGTTGGGCGGTGAAGGCGACGACCCCCGCTCGCTTGGTTCCGTGGAGTCGGTGCGCGACCTGCTTCACGAAGCGAGAGAGCAGGCGGCATCGGCCGGTGTGCCCCTCGACGGATGGGTACGCGAGCCTGTCGTGCTCACACCAAAGGAGAACTTGCAGAGAGCCATTCGCACATCCTGGCCGGAGCTCGCGGACTGATGCTGGCAATTTCGGTGGAGCTGCTCCACGGGACCCTGCGAGCTGATCCCTCGGGAGCGGCCAACACGGGCAACCTGGCTCGCGGTGAGTGGCCACCAGCTCCTTATCGCCTCTTCGCGGCGTTCGTGGCCGCGGGAGGCACACGCGCTGGCGCGCTCACGGCAGGGCAACGTTGCCTCACGAATGGCGCCGAACTGGAGTGGCTGGAGATGCTCCCGGCGCCACGAATCCATGCCGACGCCGATCCATCGCATCAGATTCTGGAGCCTCGCTATGTGGTCCTGCACGCGCGGGGTCCACAGAGGAAGAGCACACACCAGGAGTACCCGGCTCGCAAGGGCGCGCTCGTGCGACCCGGCGTCCGCGTTGCGCCCCGTGATCCGAGAGTCATCTACTGCTGGCCGAACACTGCGCCGCCAACAGTGCTCCATTCGCTGCGGCTCCGAGCGGCTCGCATCGGTTACCTGGGCGCGTCGGACTCGCCGGTCCGCGTACGCGTCGCTGCCGAGCACCCGCAGAAGCTGCCGGGCGAGGAGTTCGTCCCGGATCCAGATGGCGACCTGCTCCTCGGTATCACCAGACCGGGACACGTGAGGATCCTCGACGGAATGTTCAAGGACTGGAGCCAGCGGGGTGCTTCAGTGAGCCGCAGTCACTACCCGGCGCTCCGCCACGAGGCTGCCTACCGGCACCCTCGATCCAGACCGAAAGACGATCCAGGCAAAGTTGTCGCCTGGCTGCGGCTTGAGACGCCGATTTCTGGACGTCGCGTCTCTGCGCTCACGGCTGTGTTCAAGGAAGCGGTGCTCAGCAAGTACCAGGCGCTGCACGGCGAACCACCGGCTGTCTTGCACGGCCACGGGTTCCGGGCCAAGGGCTACGAGATAGCGCGTTACCTCGCGCTGCCCGATGTGGGGTCGCGATGGTCGCGCGGCAGGATCCACGGACTCGCGATCTGGACCCCTCCCGGATGGAGCGAGGAGTTGCGACGCCGAACACGGGATGCCGCGTATGCCGTGCGGCGCCTTCGTGGGAACAGACTCGACGTGGCCGTCATGGTTCACGGTCGAGAGAAGCACCCTTGGGCGTCCAATCCCAAACGCTGGCGACGGCGGTCACGAGGATGGGCGACGGCTTTCCCCGCGATCCACGAGCGGCGACGCACTCTGGATCTGCCCGAGCTCCGTCGCTGGTGCCGTCACGCCGGACTTCCCGCCCCGATCCGGTTCCGGTCGGCGCGCAAGCCGCTCGTCCGCGGGGCGGTGGACCTCGCACCAGTGCAGGTGAACCGTCCGAATCGCCCCGGCCGGCCCTACAGCCATCTCGAGCTCTGGTTTGAGGAGCCCGTCCGTGGGCCTGTCGTCATCGGCTCTGGCCGACAACGAGGTCTTGGCCTCTGCGTACCCCTGTCCGACCCGGCCGATGACCAGTCGCGTCGGGCGCGCAAGCGTCCCGGATCACGATGACTCAGCGACGCCAGATCCCACCGATGCCGGGGTTTTCCGCCTTCTACCGGGCGTTGAACCGGAGAGAACCATTCCCCTGGCAGACGCGGCTCGCCGATCACGTGGCGGATCACGGAGAGTGGCCCCCCGTCGGAGTCCCCACCGGCCTCGGAAAGACCGCGTGTCTTGACATCGCCGTCTGGTGGCTGGCTTCCCAGGCTGACCGGCAACCCCGCGATCGGACCGCGCCCACGCGCATCTGGTGGGTCGTCAATCGCCGGCTTCTCATCGACTCCACGGCCGAGCATGCCGAGAACATCCGATGCGCGCTGAACAACCCCCAGGACGCGAGCACATCCGAGGAAAGTCGTCGGACGTTGCACAGCGTTGCGGCGAGGTTGCGGTCACTTTCCGCTGCCGGCGACACGGCACTGGAGGTAATTCGCCTTCGGGGAGGCGTGGTAGCCCGTACGCCGGTGGATCCCTCACAGCCCGCGATTCTGCTCTCGACGCTTCCGATGTACGGCTCGAGGCTGCTCTTTCGTGGCTACGGTGTTTCCCGATCCATGCGTCCGATCGCCGCAGCGATGGCTGGAACCGACAGTCTGGTCCTCCTCGACGAGGCCCATCTCGCGCCTCACCTGCAGGACCTTCTTCCGAAACTTGCGGAATGCACACCGGGAGCAAAGGACATCCTCGGGCCGGAGCGATCGCGACCCGTTCTTGTGCCGCTCACGGCCACCCAACGCGATGCCGAAGCCGCGCAATTCCAGCTCGACAGGTCCGACGAACAGAATGAGATCGTGCGTCAGCGCCTTGACGCCTCGAAACCACTGGAGATTCGACAGAGCAAGGGGAACCCCGGTCTCCGGATCGCCGAAGCCGCAACTTCGTTGCTCGAGGAGGCGCACCGACCTTCAAGCTGTCTCGTCTTCGCGAACACGCCCGCAGTCGCGCGAAGCGCCTTCGAGGCCCTTGACAAGCGAAGTGCGAAGCTCGGATCGCCGCGCATCCTTCTCCTCACCGGCCGAACGCGCGAGGCCGACGCCGAGACGATCCGCTGCGAGGTCCTCGATCCCGTTGCCGGGATGCCAGCGGACAGGGACACGGAGAAGTCCAGAGATCGCCACTTGATCGTTGTCGCCACCCAGACGCTGGAAGTGGGCGCCGACGTAGATGCCGAGTACATGGTCACCGAGGGGTGCGGCGTCCGGGCCCTGACCCAGCGACTGGGGCGACTGAACCGGTTGGGGGTTCACACCCACTCCAGAGCCATCTACGTCCACCTGCCGCCTTCCGCTAGAGCATCCCGCCGGCGATCTGGCAGCGTGGTTTGGCCCGTTTACGGTGAGGAGCCTGCGGTTGTTCTGGAGCGACTGGAAGCGGCCGGCAAGCGCCGCGACGACGGGATCCTCAACCTGAGCCCGAGACATGTGGCGACCGTCCTGGGCGAGCCGCAAGACGATGCCGGACGAGCGCCGGAAGTCCTGCCCGGGCTGCTATGGGAGTGGATCAAGACCACGACTCCTCCGCTTGGGGAGGCACCCGTCGAACCCTTCTTCTCCGGGATCGCCCGCCCGGACTCCAAGGCGCAGGTCATCTGGCGCGCGCATGTTCCGACACGGAAACAACATCTCTGGCCGCGCCCGCGGGACCGGGAAGCCGTCGAGATCCCCATTGGCGAGTTGTCCCGCGTGTTGCCGCGGGACGAGCAGGTGATGCGGCTCGCAGCGGACAGGATGGCCGTCGAGCAAGTGGGCCCCGCATCTCTTCGTCCCGGCGACCTGGTCATCCTCCGATCCGATCGCGGCCTGCTCGATAGATTCGGCTGGAACCCGCAGGCCACGGAGCCAGTGATGGATCTGTCGTTGCGGGAGAGGGGACTCCCGCTGGATTCTCAGGCACTGCGTCTCGCCTGTGACGTCTCCGTGTCGGAGCGAACTATCCGCCAGGCTCGGGGGCGTGACCAGGAGCGCGATTCCGCAGAGGACCGAAACGAGGCCGTGCGCAGGATTCTCGAAGAAATCCGCGGGAAGAAGGCCCCGCCGGGGTGGAACGGCGAGGAATGGCGGAGCTTCGTGGACGATCTGAGTTCGGACGTATCCGAGCCGCCGCACGAAGTGGCACGACTGAAGTGGTCTGGAGTTCGGAGGGACTCCTGCTCCCCCAGTGATGAGCAGGATGAAGTCTCGCTTGCGGAATCGGTTCGACTAGGCGAACACGGTCGCGCCGTCGCTCGTCGCGCGGCTCGGATCGGTAGTCGACTCGGAATCGAGGCCCCTATCGCCGGGATCGTCGAGCATGCGGGGCTCCTTCACGACATCGGGAAGGCCGAGGCGAGGTTTCAGCGCTGGCTGAATCCGACCGGAAGGCATGACGGCCTGGTCGCCAAGTCCGACATGGCCCGAGAGCGGTGGGCTGCAGCCCGAGCGGCGGCGGGATGGCCACGCGGCGGCCGCCATGAAGCGCTGTCGGCTCGGCTCGTGGCTCGATGGATCGAGCAGGGACCAGACAGCATGGACGAGATCTCCCGGGATCTCCTCCTCCATCTCGTCATCAGTCATCACGGTCACGCGCGACCACTCGTCCGACCGGTCCGTGACGGATCACCGGGACGAGTTTCCGCCGTGATCGAGGGTCGATCCGTCGAGGCAGACGCGAATCTGGCGTCAACGGACTGGGAGCAGCCGGCCCGATTCAGGAATCTGAACGATCACTTCGGCCCCTGGGGTCTCGCCCTCCTCGAAGCGATCGTGCGCCGCGCAGACCACGCCATCTCGGCTGGAGTGGTCTCCAAAATGGAGGTGCAGTGATGGCAGATGTGATGTGTCCGGGTCTGCCCGGCTCCTGGCTCAACGGTTGGCTCGCTGGTCTCGGCGCCACTGTCCTGGATGCCCGAATCCGACTCCACTGGAGCGACAGGGGTACTCGCTTCGCTGTCCTGTCGAGCCCACGAGAGGATCCTCTGTCCATCCTCTCAAAGTCCTGGCCCGATCCCGAGGCTGTGGCGGACCTTCCGATCGCCCGGCGGTGGCGATCCGTAGTCCCCATGGGTCGAAGGGTCACGGTGGACGTGTTTCGGCAAAGGGCAGCGGCAGCCAGAGGCCACCGGCAGTCCTGGGCGCTCTCTTCGACACTGACCGATCTGGCGGTCGAGAAAACCGAAGTCCTCCACGCGAGGTTCGACCCACCGGTCCCGAAGGGGCTCACCTTGCACGATCGCCTGTTCCCGGTCCATCGCCGCGCCACGTCTTCGCCACAGGCCCTCTCTGACGCCCTGTCGGGGCTCTCCAAGCGAATCAAGGCCAACGGGCTCGGCTTCGACCAGACCCGAGTGGGCTCGCTCGCCGACGATACGAGCACATACGTGGATCCGATTATCGAGACGCTTGCATTCTATGGTCTGGCGCTCCTCCCCGTACGGGGAATGGGGCGTGATGCGATGCTTGGCCATCGTTGGGTGCGGTCAGTTCAGCGAGCCTGGCATGGCCGCACTGGACAGAAAGAACGATTCCGATGGCCGGCTTGGCAACAACCCCTGGATCGGTTCGGAATCGACGCGCTGCTCGACCTCTGGAATCCGACCAAGCGAAGGGACTGGCCACGCTTGGGTGTACACGCCGGATGGCAGACTGTGGAGTATCGCCGGCGCGGTTCCGCGGATTCAACGCGCGCATTCGGAGCTGAGCCCCTTTGAGCCGGACGATCGTGCGCATCTCGGCCATCGAGCACTTCGCCTATTGCCCCCGCCAGTGTGCTCTGATCCACACGGACGGCGTCTGGACTGACAACCGCCATACGATTCGCGGCAGGCGAGCGCACCGCCGTGCGGATAGCGGCAAGAGTCGTCAGGAACGCGGGTGTCAGGTATTGCGGGCAGTGCCACTGTGGTCGGAAAGGCTGGGGCTCTCCGGGCGCGCCGATGTCGTGGAAGTCCAGGGTGATCGCGTCTGGCCCGTCGAATACAAGTCCGGAACTCGCCATGGCGACGCTGCGGACCTGCAGGTATGCGCGCAGGCCCTGTGTCTCGAGGAGATGCTCGGAGTCGAAATACCCCACGGGTATGTGTGGTACGGTGGCCCCAAGCGTCGAGAAAGAGTAACCCTCAGTCTCGAGCTGCGGGAGCGCGTCCTCCAAGTCGTTGACGCGATTCGGAGCCAGATGGACACTGCGATTCTTCCAGAGGCGCCGAACGACGAGCGTTGCCGGGAGTGCCAACTCCTGAATCACTGTCTTCCGGAGATCACCAGCGCACCAGATCGAGTCGTGAAGTATCTGGAAGAAGTGGTGTTCGCATGCGATACCTGAGTACAGCCTACGTGCGTGATCACCGCGCCAGGGTTGGGCATCGGCGCGGATCCCTGGTTGTGAAAACCCCGGATGGTAGCCAGAAGATTCCGCTCGAGGCAATCGACGCCGTCGTCCTCCTGGGTGCCGCGCAGGTGACATCTCAGGCTCTTGCGGCCTGTGTTCGTCGCGGCGTTCGCGTTACATCGCTCTACCTCAGCGGTGCCGTACGGTTTATCGTGGGTCCGAAGACGGGCGGCAACGTCCACCTCCGCAGTGCGTTGTGTCGGGCGGTCATGGATGCCGACCATGCGCTCGCCATATCGAAGGCGATCGTGGCGGCGAAAATCCAGAGCAGCCGGCGCGTCGTAGCGCGATGGAGCCGTGACGAACGAGATCCATCCCGCCGAGACGATTTGACGAGGCGCGCTACACAGCTCGGTGATCGGATTCCGCGGGTCGCCCGCGCCGACAGCCCGAACCTTGTGCGAGGCATTGAGGGGGACGCCGCGCGCATCTACTTCAAGGCAGTGGGACACGCATTGGCGGAAACCAGACTGCCGTTTACCGGCCGGAGCCGCCGCCCGCCCCGGGATCCAGTGAACGCCATGCTTGGCTTCGCTTACGGTCTCCTCGTGACCGAGTGTGTCGGAGCGATCGAGAGTGTCGGTTTGGACTACCAGATGGGGATCTTCCATAGGCCCAGATCGGGTCGGCCGTCACTGGCGCTCGACTTGACGGAGGAGTTGCGCGCCTTGACGGACCGCTTCGTCGTTTCCCTGGTCCGACGGCGCCAGATCAAGCCCGATGACTTTCTCAGCATGCCTGGAGGCGGGGTGTACCTGAACGATGACGGTCGGACCAAGCTGATCCGTGCGTGGGAGCGCCACAAGGAGACGGAGATCCACCACGAGGTTACCGGCAAGAAGGTCGGACGCTGGGCGATCCCCTCGGTCCAGGCGACGCTCCTGGCGCGGCACCTTCGCGGGGATCTGCCGGCGTACGCCCCCTTCGTTCTGCCCTGACGGGGACGATGGACGTTCTCGTTGTCTATGACATAGCCGATACCGAGCGGGACGGCGCTCGGCGCCTGCGGCAGGTAGCGCAGGTCTGCGAGAAGTACGGTCATCGGATCCAGAAGTCCGTCTTCGAGTGTCGGCTCTCGCCGACCCGGCTGGCTCGGTTCACAGGCGAGATCCAGGACATCATCAGGCGGAAACGCGACTCTGTCATCATGTATCGGTTCCCCGGCCGCCTCGCGGACGCCCGAACGGCGCTCGGGACGAAGCCCAAGCGCGAACTCGGGCACCCATGGCTCGTTTGAGCGCCTGCGAACCTCCGGTGATCCCACAGGATCTCAGGGACTGATCCACGGTGTCGGCCGAAACGACCCTTGCGAGGGGTGCGTAGGCGTCGTGGCAGTGGGAGAATCAGGGGCTGGTCGGGCAGAATTGACGCGGCGATCCCGAGAATCGAGGAAAAAGCTCGGAAGAACCGCCCTCAGGCGGGATTAGCACTGTCGCCGGGGTTTCGACCCCGGCCTTCGTTGAGCGGTCCTCCGGGTCGGAACCGTCACCGAGTTCCAGCTGGGCTGTCGCCGGGGTTTCGACCCCGGCCTTCGTTGAGCGGAGGATCTGATGTTCATATCGGCGGCGGACTACAAGTTCTGTCGCCGGGGTTTCGACCCCGGCCTTCGTTGAGCGGTGAACTCCCGATGGAGCACGCCGAGAATCCGGTTCTCTGTCGCCGGGGTTTCGACCCCGGCCTTCGTTGAGCGGTCTCGATGGAGCGGCCGGCCTTCACGTGGAGCGGCGCTGTCGCCGGGGTTTCGACCCCGGCCTTCGTTGAGCGTCCGGCGTCGGCTCCAACCTCCCGCGCCTCTCGACTGTCGCCGGGGTTTCGACCCCGGCCTTCGTTGAGCGGCGCTCGGCAGCGTCGCGCAGGACCGTGGGCTGCGGTTCCGGCTGTCGCCGGGGTTTCGACCCCGGCCTTCGTTGAGCGGCTGCGCGGATGAGCCGTCGCCTCGCGCACTCGTTCCGCTGTCGCCGGGGTTTCGACCCCGGCCTTCGTTGAGCGGCCCGGAAGACCTGCGACGCCGTGCGCGCCTACCGGACGGCTGTCGCCGGGGTTTCGACCCCGGCCTTCGTTGAGCGGATGGGGCGTCGCTGTGGATCGGCACCACCGTGGGTCTGTCGCCGGGGTTTCGACCCCGGCCTTCGTTGAGCGTGTCGCGCCACCCGCTTGAGACGGAGGGTAGTGCCCTGTCGCCGGGGTTTCGACCCCGGCCTTCGTTGAGCGCTCGCGGCCCAGGTCACGTTCGAGGTCTGCGTGAGCGCCTGTCGCCGGGGTTTCGACCCCGGCCTTCGTTGAGCGACGGCGAAAGAGGCGGCCGACGCTCAGACATTCCTCGCCTGTCGCCGGGGTTTCGACCCCGGCCTTCGTTGAGCGGCGACGGTTCTCGACCTGCGGATCGTGCGGAGCCAGATCTGTCGCCGGGGTTTCGACCCCGGCCTTCGTTGAGCGTTCACGCAGGGCGTCGAGCACGACACCGGCACGGGCACTGTCGCCGGGGTTTCGACCCCGGCCTTCGTTGAGCGACCTACCAGGTTCTCCGGAGCCTCCTCTCCGACGACTGTCGCCGGGGTTTCGACCCCGGCCTTCGTTGAGCGCTGAACATACCTACGCAAGACCTGTCAAGCCCATAGGCGCTAACATAGTGGTATCCTCCTCTTGCCGAAAGAATCAGGCTTCGGCGGGAGGACGGCATGAGAGAGGAGTGGGGGCTGCTGCGGTCGTTTCTTCCGGGGAACTGGCGGGAGCT
>JAJEAO010000006.1 GCA_022822745.1 Acidobacteriota bacterium | reverse complement strand
CCCCGGGTCGTATCCGGCCAGTGTATGGCACTACGCAATCTCCGTTTGGAGAGCAGTCGAATCTGCAAGTGCCTGCTACTGCTGCCAGTTCAGCGCCCGCCACGCCCGAAACCGGCCCCGAACTGTCGAAGACGAGCCTGGGCGATCCCGAGGTGAAGCGAGCCGAGGAGGCTCTCGAGAGCCGGGTCAGCGAGACGATCGGCGCGATGCCGTTCCTGTGGCTGGGCGTGACGGACGAACCGGGTCCCGAAAGCGATCGCGGCTGGATCGAGCGCAACGCGATCGCGCTTCTGAGTTCGCATCGCACTTCGGCGCCGGATCCTCCGTCCGACGGTTGGCTCGGCCTCAAGAGCAGTCGTCCCAAGGTCCGTCGCTCCGGACTCTGGAACCAGAACCATGTGAACGAGACCTGCGACGCCTCGTTCCTCGAAACGATGGAGCACTGGATCGGTCGAGTGTCCTCGCCGAGCCTCCCGGACGGATCGCCGGTCCCGGACGGTTCGCGCACATGCCGGTTACGGGCTCGGCCGCGGCGAAACGCCATGCGCTCCAGTGATCGTGACGGGAGGCCTCGAGGGTCGGGTTCCGCGATGGGGCGGGCTCTGATTCGTCCCGGCAAGGCCATCGGCCGGGCGAAGCACTTCGTCGGGAGGCGGGAGGAGTTGGCGGCGTTCGCCGGGATGCGGGCTGCGGCGAGCGCCGAGGCCATGCCGCAGCTCGCGGTCCTCCAGGCGCCCTCGGGCGCCGGGAAGACTGCGCTCCTGTTCGAGACAGCGCGGCGGGCAGTGTCCGAAGGGTTCGTGGTGCTCGAGATCCCGTCAGCCGCCCTGGCGCACGCCGGGATCCTGCGCGACCGCCTGGTTCGCCAGCTCTCTCGGCGGGACCGCTGGAAGGATCTGCTCCCCTCCTTCGAGTTCGGCCTCCCGGGAGCCGCCGGATCGGCCTCATTGGCGCCGCCGGCCGTCCCCCCCGTCGTCCTCCTGCTGCGCGGGCTGGAGTCGCTTTCGCGCCGCTGTGGACCCGGCGAAGGGAGAGCCGCGGGCATCGTGCTGCTCCTCGACGAAGCGCAGCGCCTCGCGCGCCGCGACGAAGCCGCGGTGGACCTGCTTCTCGACGCGCTGCGGGGGCAGCCGGGGCTCCGGACTCACGCCATCCTGTCCGGGCTCCCCGACACTCTCGACGCGCTGGATTCGCCGGGTCTCGCCCGGGCGGATCGCGTACTCGGCCTGGGACCGCTTGATCGCGCGGAGAGCGTCTGGCTGCTCCGTCTGTGGCTGGACGACAACGGATTCCTCTCGGAGACCGCAGGCGAGCTCGACCGGATCGCGGAGCACGCCCAGGACTGGCCCGAGCACCTGATGCATCACATCGGGCCGATGCTCGAGGGGGCCGCGGTGAACGGGGGGGTCGCAGACGCCGATGTGGCCGCGAAGGCGAACGCCGCCGCCGAACCGGCCATGCGGACGTACTACGAGCAGCGCCTCGGAGTCCTGCGTTACCGACCGGCTGCCGAAGATGACGCACTCCTCGTCCTGGCGCATGTCGCCGCCGGGCTCCCCGACGGACTGTCGCTCACGCTCGTACAGCGGCTCATCGAGTTGGCCGGCGCGGCACCCGATCTGTCACTGCGACTCGCGCATGCCGGGGTTCTGGTCGAGACGGGCGGAAGATGGAGGTTCGTCCTGCCCGCGCTGCGATCTCACATCCTCGACACCCGGGGTCCGTTCCCGACCGAACTCGAGACCGCCGTCGCGGGGATCGTCGGGAACCGTTCGCCTCGGGATTGAGTCGGCGCCCTGGCGTTCGGCTTTCCTGCCGACTGGTTGCCCGAAGAGGGAGCCGAATGGTTGCGGCTTGGGAGAGAGGCTGAGCGAGTCACTGGCGTGGCTGATCCAGCGCCTTGTCCACCAGCGGGGCCAGATCCTTCCATGCCTTGAGGATCTTCTCGACGAGTGCCTCGCGGTAGTCCTTGAGGTTGTCGCCCTCCCAGAAGTTGTCCTTGGGAGGCTCCACGGAGTACCTGTAGGCAGGCCAGTATTGGCTCTTCTTGGGATAGTCGGGGTGCGCCTCCCTGGGAAACGCCCATGTCGCGGCCATTGCGTTCCAGCGAACTCCGAGGGCCAGTGAGCCGCGAGGGGGGAAGAGCGCTTTCTTTCGTTGCCATTCCATCGTCACTCGGGGGCCGTCACCGCCTTGGGACGAGGGCCAGGACGGCCGGCGCAGGCCGAGCTTCGGCCACTCGCTGTCCGAGAAGAACGATTCTACGTCCTTCTCTGCGATCTTCCCGCTCTTCAGGGCCGCGTCGAGGTCGTCCTCGAGACTTCGGTAGAAGCGATGTACGAATTTCCGGGCTTTGCCTTCCAGCCGCGCCCACTCCCGGATCTTGGCCTCGTGCTGGAAGTAGAACCTGATTCGTTCATCTTCGATTCGATTCATCTGAACTGCTCCCTGAGAGTCTGCAAGTAGTTCCTGGCGATGTCGGCGGCGTCGCCGACAGCGGCCACTGGTGAGTCGGTCAGAGCGTCCTCGAGCATCGAGGCGATGTCAGACCACGCAAGGGTCTGAAACGCCCGTCGGGCACACGGTCTGGTCGCCGTGACCGGCTTCCGACCGTCGGGCGTCAGGAAGAGAAACAGCGGCGCTTTCTCGTCCTCGAAGTGGCAATACAGATCGTCACATTGATTCGGCTGCTCGGACGCATCTACCTTGTTTTCGATGACGAGCGTGAAGTCACGCGCCCAGACGACGAGATCGGCTTCCCTGTCGTTCCTCCAGACAGAGAACGCCACTTTCCTGACGTTGATGGGAGCGGATACCGGTTCGTTGCGGCACCGCCGGACCACGCGCTCCAGGAGTCCGCTGCCCAGGCCGTGACGAGCCGTCGGGGTCAGGAGCCACTTGAGCATCCGCGAGTGGGGGTTCTCGCGACGGGCGAGTCCCAGGATGCCGAAGAAATCGGACGGCCCGGTCATCCAGCGCCCCTCCGAGACGAGCCGTTCCTGTTCGCGGCGCATCTCGGCCATCGCTTCGTTCCAGCCGGCCACGAGCGTCGTTGTCCTGCGCGCAGCGATATCACGCCGCTCGCGCTCCATCGCTGTCATGTCGCCACGCCACCCGGCGAGGAGTCTCCGCTCGCGGCGGGCCGTGATTTCGTCCCACTCCAGCTCCATCGCCTGGAGCTGCGCCTCGGCCGAGATCGTCCCCCCGACCGGCGCGACAGCAGGCGGCATGGTCGAACGATACCGACCCGCTGCCGACTGCTCGTTGCCGGGGTGGCGGCAGGGGAGGCACAATCCGCACCATGAAGCGCTTTTCTTCCCCGTTCCGGGCTCTCTCTGTCCCGATCCTCCTCTTGGCGGCGCTGGCCATCGCCGCGACTGCCGCCTCGCGGCCGCAGAAGCCCGTCCTCCACGGCCGCCACTGGATGGCGATCACCGGGAAGCCGCTCGGCGCCACCGCCGGGGCCATGATCTTCCAGCAGGGCGGCAACGCGGTGGACGCCGCCTGCGCCATGCTGGGGGCGACCGCTACGATGTTCGACGCGCTGAGCTGGGGCGGCGAGACGCAGGCGCTCATCTGGCACCCCGAGCAGAAGAAGGTCATCGGGATCAACGCGCTCGGCATGGCGCCCACTGGAGCCACGCCCGAGTTCTTCCGGTCGCAGGGGATGGACTATCCGCCGTCGGTGGGTCCCCTCGCCGCGGTCACCCCGGGGACGCCGGGCGGCCTCCTGACCATGCTCGCCGAGTACGGGACGATGAGCCTCGCCCAGGTCCTCGCCCCCGCCATCCAGATGGCGGAGGGGTATCCGATCGAAGCGGCCACCGCCCGCGGCATCCAGCGCGGGGCCGACCGGATCGCCGAGTGGCCCTGGTCGCGGCGCACCCTGCTGCCGCACCGGGACGAACGGTCGGCCGCATCCGGTCCGCAGGACGAGACCGGGAACTACTGGGACCGCGAGGACGATTCGACCCGCGAGTTCGACGCCGGCGGGCCGCTGCCGGGTGAGGTGTTCCGTCAGCCCGAGCTGGCCGCGACCCTCCAGAAGCTGGTGGACGCCGAAGCCGAGGCGCTCGCGGGCGGCAAGAGCCGCAAGGATGCGATCTACGCCGCCTACGACCGGTTCTACAAGGGCGACATCGCCGAGGAGTTCGCCCGCGGCGTCCAGGAACAGGGCGGTCTGATCACCACCGAGGATCTCGCCAACTGGCGGGTCGAGATCGAAGAGCCGGTCTCGACGAACTACAAGGGGATCGAGGTGTACAAGCTGACCCACTGGGTCCAGGGTCCCGTGCTGCTCCAGGCGCTGAACATCGCCGAGCAGTTCGACCTGAAGGCGATGGGCTACAACAGCTCGCGCTACATCCACACGCTCTACCAGACGATCAGCCTCGCCTTCGCCGACCGCGACTTCTACTACGGCGACCCCTACTTCCCGCCCGAGGAGCCCATTCGGGGTCTCCTCTCCAAGGACTACGCCAAGGAGCGCGCCCGGCTGATTCGTCCGGACCGGAACGACCCGAACATCGGTCCGGGCGACCCCTACCCGTTCCAGGGCGGCGAGAACCCGTTCTCGCACTACCTCGAGAACTTCCACGGCGAGAGCGAGACGCCCACGACCGAGGAAGAGCGGCAGGAATTCCTCGAGGGCTTCCTCGCCGGGACGACCTCGATCCAGGCTGCCGACGCGGCCGGGTGGGTGGTCTCGGTCACCCCGAGCGGCGGCTGGCTACCCGCGGTGCTCGCCGGCGAGACCGGGATCGGGCTCAGCCAGCGGATGCAGAGCTTCGTCCTCGATGAGGCGATGAACCCCTACAACGTGCTCGAGCCGGGGAAGCGTCCCCGCGCCACGCTGACGCCGAGCCTCGCGCTGAAGGACGGGGAGCCTTTCCTCTCGTTCGCGGTCCAGGGAGGCGACGGTCAGGATCAGAACCTGCTGCAGTTCTTCCTGAACGTGGTCGAGTTCGGCATGAACGTCCAGGAAGCCGCCGAAGCCGCCAACTTCAACAGCTACCAGTTGCGGAGTTCCTTCGGCGCCCACGAGTCGGATCCGGGGGCGATCCTGCTGAACGACCGGGTGCCCGACTGGATCCGCGAGGAACTGTCGGGGATGGGTTACTCGCTCCGGTTCTCCCCGCGCACTTCGGGGCCGATCAACGCCATCTGGTTCGATCGCGAACACGGCACCTTCTGGGGCGGCTCGAGCCAGCACGGCGAAGACTACGGAGTGGCGTGGTGAGGTTCCGCCCGATCCATCTCGCCCTCGCGCTCACCGGGGTCGCCGCGCTCGCCTCGGCGCAGGAGGAAGCCCGGGAAGCCGCGTCCATCGAGGTCACGCCCGCCGAGCTCCGCCTCGTTGCCGGGGAGACCGCCCAGCTCGAAGCCCGTGTTCTCGACGCCGATGGCGTCGTGATCGAGGATGCCGAGTTGCTCTACCTGCCGCTCTACGGCCAGTTCTGGAACCTCGAGCGGCGCACCTGGGGCTTCAACCTGTTCAAGGTTTCCCGCGAGGGCGAGGTCTCGACCCGTCGGCCCGGCGAGTTCGGGGTCATGGTTCGCGTCGTCGGCGCCCGGGCGGAAGGCTCGGACCGGGACGCCGACAGCGAGGGCTACGTCCAGCAGCGGATCCCGCTCGTGATCGAGCCCCGTCCGGTGGCGCAGCTCACCGTCGAGGTCGGCGGGCCGCTCCATGCGGGGACCGAGATCACCGTGGAAGCCTCGCCCCTCGATTCGGAAGGCGCGATCGTGGAGGGCGCCGAGGTCGCGTGGAGCACTTCGGACCCGGCGGTCGCGCTTCCCGTCTCGCGTCCGGAGACGGTGGAACGCACCCGCACCCGAGGCGCGCTTCGCCTCGGTCAGCCCGGCCCCGCGGTGCTCACCGCGACCTCCGGCGACGCCACCGCGAACCTGGAGTTCGAGGTCGTCCCGAATCCCGTCGCGCGGCTCGTTCTCTCCGCGGACCGCGCCGCGGTCCGCACCGGCGACGTGGTCCATCTCTCGACCACGATGACCGATGCCGAGGGAAACGAGCTCGAAGGCATCGGCGTCGGCTACAGCTTCTCCGCGATCACCGACGCCATGGGAACCGGCGGCCCCTCGTCCGGGCTCGTGACCCAGGACGGACGATTCGTGGCTGACCTGCCGGGGCTCTACACGCTGGTCGCCCATACCGGCGGGGTCTCGGCTTCGACCGTGGTCCACGTCACCGAGCGCGGCGTCCGCCGTCCGATCGAACTCGTCGGGCACGGCCGGGTGAAGGACCGGGCCACCTCGGATCTGTGGGTCTGGGAAGCGCCGAACGGCCGCGACTACGCCATCACCGGCACCCACAGCGCCGCCGGCCACGCCTACGTCTGGGATGTGACCGATCCCGAGAGTCTGGAGATCGTGGATGTCGTGCGCGTGGACGCCCGCACGGTGAACGATGTGAAGATCAGCGAGGATGGCGCCACCGCGGTCATCTCGCGGGAAGGCGCCTCGAACCGCCGGAACGGGCTGGTGATCCTCGATGTCTCGGACCCGGCGACCGGGGTCACGAAGCTCGCCGAGTACGACGACCAGTTGACCGGAGGCGTCCACAACACCTTCATCCACGACGGGCACGTCTATGCCCTCTCCGGCGGACAGCGATTCGACATCGTCAACATCGAGGATCCGGCGACGCCGCACCGCGTCGGCAGCTTCGCGCTCGACAACCCGGCGCGCTCGATCCACGACGTCTGGGTGGTCGAGGGGATCGCCTACTCGGCCAACTGGAGCGATGGCGTGGCGGTGATTGATGTCGGCGGGGCAGGGAAGGGAGGCACCCCCCGCGATCCGAAGCTCATCGGGCAGTTCCCGTTCCCCACCGGGTGGAACCACGCGGTCTATCCCTACCGCAGCGTCTCGACCGGCAAGTTCTACATCTTCGCCGGAGACGAGGCCGCGCGCACCGGTCGCTACAGTCCTCTCGCCGAGGTGGGCACCGGAACGCCGGGTTACGACGACGAGCCTACCCGCTGGCGCGGCTGGATCCACATCCTCGAATGGGACGAGAACTTCGAGGAGGAGCCTCGCCTCGTCGGGCGCTACGAAGTGCCCGAGGCGGGCAGCCACAACATCTGGATCGAGGACGACGTGATGTACGTGGCGTTCTACAACGGTGGCCTGCGGGTCGTGGATGTCTCCGGGGAGCTGCTCGGCAATCTCTACCGCCAGGGCCGCGAGATCGCGCGCTTCCTGCCACTCGACCCGGAGGGCTTCCTGCCGAACGCTCCCCAGGTCTGGGGCGCCCAGCCGCACAAGGGAGTCATCTTCTTCTCGGACCGCAACTCCGGCCTGTGGGCCGTGCGCCTGGGGGACTCCGCCCCGGTGGCCGAGACGGACACTCAGGAGTAACTCGCCGCCTTGCCTGTCGCGGCCGCCGGTGTCCCGCGCAAAACTCCCCGGCGGCCGCGTGGGAGCCGTCCCGGTGTCCAGTCAGCAGTCCATGGATCAGCGTGAGCACCGAGAGCGGCGAGGCGCCCGGCTGGCGAGGCGCGCGAGGTAAGGAGTACCGAGCCGCCGTTCGACCGATGTGCAGCGAAGAGCGGTCCGGAGCGCCAGCGGAGGGGCGCGCCCAGAGGGGCCACCGCGCCCACGGGGAGAACTGGCCGGGGAACCGGGCGTCGCCGCGCGAATGCCCCGCGACTTGGTCCACGGGCTGTTGACCTCGTCCTGACGATGCTGACCAGGCTCCACATCCGGAACTACCGGGGAATCCGGGATCTCGTTCTGGAGTCTCTTGGGCGCCTGACACTCCTGGTCGGTGAGAACGGATCCGGGAAGACCTCGGTACTCGAGGCGATCGCGCTCCTCGGAAGCGCTGGACGACCGGGGGCCGTAGCGCCCATCGCAGGAACGCGGGGCCCGGCGGCCCGGGGGGTCTCGGAGGCGGAGACCCTGCGAGACCTCATCTGGCTGCCGATGTTCCGCGGTCTCGATGCCACATCACCCATCGTCTTGAGCGCGCAAGATGGCGTGGACTCGACGAGTCTCGAGATTCGAATGGAAGCTGTTGAAGAAACAACGATATCCGAGATTCGAAGAGAGAGTCCGTTCGTCGCCGCCGTAGAGGAAGCGTTGTTCTTCAAATACAAGCGCGGTGACGACGTGTTCGAGAGCCGGGCGCTCCTCGGTGCGGACGAGCGCATGCACGCACAGCAACCACGAGATCTTCCGGCGCCGAAGTTCACGTTCCTGCCGCCCGGCTCGGGTCTGGCCTCGCAGGATGCCATGAAGCTGGGCGCGTTGCGGCATGAGAAACGATCGGATTTCCTCCGGGACGCACTTTCCGGGCTCGATTCGAGAATTCGGAGCGTGGAGGAAAACTCATCGAGCGGCGCGCCCGCGATCTACTGCGACGTGGAAGGGCTTCCTCGCCTGATGTCCCTGTCCTCGCTCGGCGGCGGGCTTGTCCAGGTCGCCCGGTATCTCATTGCGATCGCCTCGCGGCCGGGCAGTGTGGTCCTGATTGACGAAATCGAAAACGGATTGCACCACACGGCGCTGGTGACCGCCTGGAAGGCGATCCGATCGGTGGCCGAGCGGTTTGACGCACAGGTGTTTGCGACGACGCACAGTCGGGAGTGCATTCGAGCGGCTCACGACGCCCTCGGCGCCGATGGAATCCACCTCGCGCGCATCGAACGGGAGGACGGCATCGTGCGAGCCGTGGAGTATTCGGAGGAGTCGCTTGGCGCAGCGCTCGAGTTCGGCATGGAGATGCGGTGAAGGCAGTGCCCGGGGGACTCGCTCGGGGACGCGCGATCACCAGGAGCGCGGTTCTCGTTCTCGTGGAAGGAGCGCATCTCGCACACTTTCTCGAGGCGCAGTTGCGGGACCTGTCGCGAAGTGATGTCGCGATCAGGGATTTCGGCGAAGTGAACGAACTGCCGCGCCGGCTCTCCGCCCTGGTCAACGAACCGGGCTTCCGCAGGATCGAACGCCTGGGGATCGTCCGGGACGCCGAAGAGTCGGCCAGGAGCGCGCTCCAGAGTCTTCAGAGTGCTTGCGCGCACGTCAACCTGGCGACGCCACGAGCTGCGGGGGTCGCCGAAGGGACGAACCCATCCGTTCGCTACTGGATCCTGCCCGGCGAAGGGCGCCCTGGAATGCTGGAGACCCTGCTGTGGGAGACGGTGGCGAGCACGCCTGCAGGGGAGTGTGTGGAGAAGTTCTTCGACTGCGTGAGGCGCGTCGGGGAGGTGCCCGCGCGCTACGACAAGGCGCGCGCCTATGCCTGGATCGCGACGCGCGCCCATCCCGAGGTCTCGGCGGGGATCGCAGCCAGAAAGGGCTACTGGAATCTGCGCCACGAGGCGTTCGGCGGGCTCCGCCGGTTTCTGCGGGAGCTGTAGCGCCGACCACGACCGCCACGCGGCGCGGCGCTCACCGGGGTGAAGTAGTGCAAGAGAGAACTTCCTGGACCAGCGCGGACAGCCCGCTGCGGATCGCGGAGGTCCGCCCGGGCCCCGAGACCGGGCGGATCGGGATCACCCTGTGTCCCGGCAAGGTCGCGCGCTCCGCCTGGACCGGCGTCAAGTGGGAGCGGGATCTGGCGACGGACCTGGACGTCGTCCGGGACTGGAACGCCGCCGCCGTGGTCACGCTCATCACGGCCTCCGAAATGAAGCGCTTCGGCGTGGAGGGGATGGGCGAGGCGGTCGCGGACCGGCACCTGGCGTGGTGGCATCTGCCGATCCGCGACATGACGCCGCCGGGGCCGGACTTCGAGGAGCGGTGGGAGACCGCCGGACCGGCGCTCCGCCGGCTGCTCGACTTCGGCTTCGACATCCTGGTCCATTGCCGCGGAGGCCTGGGGCGCGCGGGGACGGTCGCGGCGCGGCTGCTGGTGGAGATGGGCGAGGGTCCGGAGGCGGCGATGGACCGGGTGCGGCGCGCGCGTTCCCGCCACGCCATCGAGCGAGGTTGCCAGGAGCGCCACCTCCGCTCGGTCAGGCCCCCGAGAGAGACGGCGCCCTCCCGCAGCGCCGCAGCGGTCCGCGACCGGGCCCTCGGAGCCCTCCTCGGACTCGCGGTGGGAGACGCTGTCGGCACGACGCTGGAGTTCGCCGCGCGGGACACCCGGCCGCGGCTCACCGACATGGTCGGGGGCGGACCCTTCGGTCAGCCCGCCGGACACTGGACGGACGACACCTCGATGGCGCTCGCGCTCGCGGAGAGCCTCGCCGGACGCGACGCCGTGGACGCGGCGGACCTGATGGACCGGTTCGTGGCGTGGTGGCGCGAGGGCGAGTACACCCCCGCCTTCACCTGCTTCGACATCGGCAACACGATCCGGGCCGCGCTCGATCGCTACCTGCGCAGCGGCGACCCGTTCGCCGGCTCCACCGATCCACAGACCGCGGGCAACGGATCGCTCATGCGGCTCGCGCCGGTCGCGCTCCGCTTTCTCCATGACCGGGAAGGGCTCGACCGGGCCGCCGCCGAGCAGTCGAGGACGACCCACGCCACTGCCGAAGCGGTGGACGCCTGCCGGGCCTTCGCCGTGCTGCTCGCGGAGGCGATCCACGGAGATCCGGCGCGCGAGGTCCTCCGCCGACGCGAGTTCGAGGGAGCGTCGGCGGTGGCCCGGATCCTGGGCGGGAGCTGGAGGGGGAAGCCGAGGGCCGAGATCGAGTCGAGCGGCTACGTGATCCACACTCTCGAGGCGGCGCTGTGGTCCGTGGCGCGGACGAGCGACTTCCGGGGAGCGATCCTCCTCGCCGCGAATCTCGGCCGCGACGCCGACACGACGGCCGCCGTGGCCGGGCAGCTCGCCGGCGCCCTCTACGGCCTGGAAGGCATCCCGGCGGAGTGGCGCCGCCGGCTGGCCTGGAGGGACCGCCTGCTCGACGTCGGCGGGAGGCTTCTCGGGGACTGAGGCCGGAGTCGCCTCCCGCTTCACTCCATCGCGAAGGCTTCGAGGTACTTCGCCCCGGTCCCGGTGTTGAACAGCACCACAGTCTCGTCGGCCTCGACTTCTCCCGCTTCGATCATCCGGCAGAGCGCGCTCAGGCAGGCCCCGCCCTCCGGGCAGGCGTGGATCCCCTCGGTCGAGGCGATCCGGAGCGCGTCCCCCATGAGCTCCGCATCGCTCACCGCGATGGCGCGGCCGCCGCTCTCGCGGACCGCCTCGAGGATCAGGAAGTCCCCGAGCGCCTTGGGAACCCGCATGCCGGCCGCGATCGTGTGGGCGCCCTCGCACATGACCGACTCCTCCGCGCCCTCTTCGAACGCCTTCGGAATCGGCGCGCAGCCCTCCGCCTGCACCGCGATCATGCGCGGCCGCTCGGAGCCGACCCAACCGAGCGCCTCCATCTCCGCGAACGCCTTCCACATCCCGATCAGCCCGGTGCCGCCGCCGGTGGGATAGATGATCAGATCGGGGAGCTTCCCGAGCTGCTCGAAGAGTTCGTACCCCATCGTCTTCTTGCCTTCGATGCGGAACGGCTCCTTCAGGGTCGAGACGTCGAACAGTCCCCGCTCGGGCGCGAGTCTCGCCACCAGTTGCCCGGCGTCCGAGATGAGGCCATCCACGAGGTGGACGTCGGCGCCGTACACAAATGCCTCCACCCGGTTCACCTTCGGGCAGTCGGTCGGGACGGCGACCAGACACTCCATTCCCGCGCGCGCAGCGTAGGCTGCCGCCGCGCCCCCGGCGTTCCCCGCCGAGGGGAGCGCCACCCCGGTGACTCCGAACTGCGAGGCGGAGGAGACCGCCATCGCCAGCCCGCGATCCTTGAAACTGCCGGTTGGGTTTTGTCCCTCGTCCTTGATGTGGAGATCGGAGAGCCCGATCGCCGCCCCAAGGCGGGGCGCGGCGGTCAGGGGAGTCCCGCCCTCTCCGAGACGGACGGTGTGGCGCGGGGAGCGGATGGGAAGCACCTCGCGATAGCGCCACAGATCGAAGGGACGATCGCGAATGGTCTCCGGCGTGAACACCCGGGCGGCCGCCTCGAGGTCGTAGCGGGCCAGCAGCGGCGCTCCGGCGGAGGAGAGTCCCTGCAGGATCCCGGCATCGTGCCGCGCGCCGGTGCGCGAGCACTCGAGATGCGAGAGGAAGGAGTAGCGGGCTTCGGTCACGGCGGATTCCGGGGCAGGGGTTCCGGGGAGGGGATCTCAGATCGAGAGGATGGAGGACTCCTTCCGCGCCGCGATCTCGGTGAGGCGCCCGATGTGGGAGTCCGTCGCCTTCTGCACCTCGCCCTCGAGGTCGTGTTCGTTGTCCTCGGACATCTCGCCCGCCCTCGCCAGCTTCTTGAGTCGCTGGTTCGCGTCGCGGCGGACCTGGCGGATGGCGTTCTTGTGATCCTCCGCCATGAGGCCGATGGTGCGCGCGAGCTGCCGGCGGCGCTCCTGGCTGAGCGGCGGGATCGGGATCCGGAGCACCGTCCCGTCCGAGTTCGGGTTCAGGTCGAGGTTCGCGGCGCGGATCGCGTGGTCCACCGGCCCGAGCATGTTCTTCTCCCAGGGCTGCACGACGATCGTGCTGGCGTCCGGCGTCTTGAGCGTCGCGACCTGGTTCAGCGGCATGAGCTGTCCGTAGTACTCCACCCGCACCGCGTCGAGCAGCGCGACCGAGGCGCGTCCGGTGCGCACGCGCGAGAGTTCCTGCTCGAACTTGCTCACGGTCTTGTCCATGCGGCTGTTCGCGTTGTCCAGGATCGGATGGGTCATGAATGGTCTCCTTCTTCAGGCGCCCACCAGGGTGCCCACATCCTCCCCGCGCGCCGCCGACAGCAGGTCGCGCTGGTGGCAGACGACGATGGGGAGCCGATTGTCCCGGCAGAGCGCGATGGCGGTCTGGTCCATGAACCGCAGCTCCCGTCGGATCGCCTCGCCCCAGCTCAGTCGCGGGAGGTGGCGCGCCTCCGGATCCTGCTCCGGGTCGCCGGTGAAGACGCCGGGCACCCGCGTCCCCTTGATCAGCACTTCGGCCCGAACCTCGGCGGCGCGGAGCGCGGCGGCGGTGTCGGTCGAGAAGTAGGGGTTGCCGGTCCCGGCGGCGAAGACGACGATCCGGCCCCTCTCGAGGTGGCGGATCGCCCGCCGGCGGATGAACGGCTCGGCGACCTGCCGGACCGGGATGGCCGACATGACCCGGGTCGTGCAGTCCAGCTTCTCGAGGGCGTCCTGGAGCGCCAGCGCGTTGATGAGGGTCGCGAGCATTCCCATGGAGTCCGCCTGGACCCGATCCATGCCGCGCGCTTCGGCGCCGAGGCCCCGGAAGATGTTCCCCCCGCCGATCACGCAGGCGGCTTCGAGGCCTTCCGCGTGGATGCGGACGATCGTGGCCGCCATCGCCTCCACCGCGCCGGATGCGATTCCGGCGGGCGCCTCGCCCCGGAGCGCCTGCCCCGAGAGTTTCAGCAGAACCCGCCGCTTTCCTCGGTTCATGGATCCTCCGGGCGTCTGTCTCCGGCTCCCGGGCGAATCCTACGGGAGAGCCCGGTCAGCCCAGGTCTTCGCCCCGCTCGAAGCGCACGAACCGCCGAATCCTGATGTTCTCCTTCGTGGTCTGCGCGGTCTCGACAAGCCGGTCCTTGACGCGTTTCTTCTTCGAGTCGTCGAGGGCGAAGGGCTGCTCGAGCAGGATGCGCTCTCCGAGGAACCGGTTCAGCTTGCCCTCGATGATCCGCTCGATCACCGCCTCCGGCTTGCGGGAGTTCTTCGGATCCCTGGCGAGCTGCACCCGGATCAGGTCCGCCTCTTCCTCGATGACGGCGGCGGGAACCTCCTCCCGGCTCACCCAGCGGGCGGGCGCGGGGTAGTTGCAGGCGATGTGGATCGCGATGTCGTTCGCGAGGTCGCGGAACTGCTGGTTGCGCGCCACGAAGTCGGTTTCGCAGGACAGCTCGACCAGGACTCCGATCCGGTGGTCGTGGATGTAGGCGTGGATCAGGCCCTCGGTGGTGGCCCGTCCGGATCGCTTTTCGGCGGCGGCGGAGCCCTTCTCCCGGAGCAGACGCACCGCCTTGTCGAAATCGCCCTTCGCCTCGACGAGGGCGTCCCTGCAGTCGGCGAATCCGGCGCCGGTCTGATCGCGGAGCCGCTTCACATCGCGGGCGGGGATGGCGGGCATGTCGAATCTCCTCCTCTCGGACGACGGTGGGGCGGGTCCGTGGGTCGGGGCCCCGGCTCAGGCCGGGGAACCGGGCCCGGACGGCGCCGGAGCGTCCGGCTCGTCCGCTTCCTCGTCCCCGGACTCGAACGGCGTGAGTCCGCGGAGCTGGCGACCGTCCTCGAAGGCGCTCGCCATCCGCGACGTGAACAGGCTGATCGCGCGCAGGGCGTCGTCGTTCCCGGGGATCACGTAGTCGATCAGATCCGGGTCGCAGTCGGTGTCCACGATCGCCACGATCGGGATCTTCAGCTTCCGCGCCTCGCGGACGGCGATCATCTCGTTCTTGGGATCGATCACGCAGACCGCGTCGGGGAGCTTCTCCATCTTCTCGATCCCGGCGAGCGTCTTCTCCATCCGGCGCCGGCGCTTTTCGAGACGGGACCACGCCTTGTTCGAAAGACCCCGCTGGTCCTCGTTCTCGGTGAGGGCGCGCAGTTCCTGGAAACGGGCGATGCTCTTGCGGATCGTGGCGAAGTTCGTGAGGAGACCGCCGAGCCAGCGGTGGTTCACGTAGAACGCGTCCACGCGCGAGGCCTCGGCGGCGACGACTTCCTGGGCCTGGCGCTTCGTCCCGACGAACAGGACGGTCTTGCCCTCGGCGCCCAGCTTCGAGATGAAGTGGATCGCGTCCCGGAACATGGGAAGGGTCTGGTTCAGGTCCACGATGTGGATCCCGCTCCGCGAGCCGTAGATGTACGGACGCATCCGGGGGTTCCACCACTTGGTCTCGTGGCCGAAGTGGAGACCTGCTTCGAGCAGATCCCTCATGGTGACGGTGGCTGCCATGGGACTCCGGCCCGCTCAGTGGCGGCGCACGAGCATTCCGACTGCATCCGGGCGCGAGGCGACGGAGCGCGGGCTCCGCGGCATCCGGTGGCGTTTCGGCATCAGCGCTTCGAGTACTGGAACCGCTTCCGGGCGCCGGGCTGGCCGTACTTCTTGCGTTCCTTCCGGCGGGCGTCGCGGGTCAGGAATCCGCGTCGCTTCAGCTCCGGCCGCAGGCGGGAGTCGTTCTCGCTGAGCGCCCGGGCGATCCCGAGACGCACGGCGGCCGCCTGTCCGGAAAGGCCGCCGCCCTTGACGCGGGCGTCCACGTTCAGCGCCTTGCCCTGGTCGGTGGCGAGCAGCGGCTGCGTCACCAGGTTCCGGTAGGTCTCCCGCGGGAAGTAGTCCTCGAGAGGCCGGTGGTTCACCAGAACCTGGCCGTCGCCCTCCCGGAGGAAGACCCGCGCGATCGAGCACTTGCGCTTGCCCGTGCCGTAGGCGATGGGAGCGGGCATCAGGAGGCCGGCGCGAGAGCTGCGGGCAGGGGCTCCGGCTGCTGCGCCTCGTGCGGGTGGTCCGCGTCGGCGTACACCTTGAGCTTCAGGAACTGGGCTCGTCCGAGCTTGCCCTTGGGCAGCATCCCCCGGACTGCGCTCTCGACGAGCCGCTCGGGATGGGCGCTCCGCACTTCGGCGGCGGTGCGCGACTTGAGTCCCCCGGGGCGACCACTCTGGCGGTAATAGACCTTCCGCTCTTCCTTGCGGCCCGTGAGGCGGACCCGGCGGGCGTTCACGACGATGACGTGGTCTCCGCAGTCGAGGAAGGGGGTCCACGACGGCTTGTGCTTTCCGGCCAGAACCCGCGCGACCCGCGTCGCGAGCCGGCCGAGAACCTGATCCGCGGCGTCCACGACGAACCAGCGCCGACGAATCTCGGACGCCCGGAGGAACGTCGTGCCGGCGGAACGGGCCAAGGCGTCAGTCCTGCGATTCTGGTCGTGAGTCGGGGATAAAAAAATACGGGCGGGCTGTCTTCCGGAGGGCTCCGATCTGGTGTCGAAACCCGCGGAACCGCGTCGCCACCCGGGAGGTGCGGAGTCTAGTCCCCGGCCCGTGGAGGGTCAAGGGTTTCGTTTGGGGGTTTCGTTTGGGGGGTTCGTGCGGGGGGCTCGTGCGGGCCGCGGGGCGGACGGGACCGCCGTACCCTCTCTCCGGCCGATGGCCGCGCAGCGCGCCTCTCCCCGGCCGAGTGCATGAGACGGATCCCCCGCGCCGACGCCGCCTGGCAGCGGGAGATCCTGGGCGGCGTGGCGCGCACCTTCGCACTGACGCTCCGGCCGCTCCCGGGGCCGCTTCGCGACGCCGCCTGCAACCTGTATCTGCTCTGCCGCATCGCCGACACGATCGAGGACGAACCCGCTCTCGCGGAACCCGAGCGGGCCGCCTTCGCCGAGCGGTTCATCGCCGTGGTGGAAGGCTCGGACGATGACGCCGACGCCGCGCAGTTCACCCGCGACCTGGCGCCGCGCATCGCCGGGAGCGCGATCGAGAGGGATCTGGTCCGGAACACGCCGCGCGTCCTCGGGATCACGGCGCGCCTCGAACCGGAGGCCCGCGCCGCGATGCGACGCTGCGTGCGGATCATGGCCCGTGGCATGACGGCGTTCTCGCGCCGTCGCGGGCCCGGGGGACTCGCCGACACGGAGGCGATGGACCGGTACTGCTATGTCGTGGCCGGGGTCGTCGGAGAGACCCTGACCGCGCTCTACGCCGGCGCCTCTCCGGCCGTCGCGAAGCGGCGAGGCGGACTGGAGGCCCGGGCGCTGTCCTTCGGCCAGGGCCTTCAGATGATCAACATCCTGAAGGACACGTGGGAGGACCGTCGGCGCGGCGTCTGCTGGCTACCGCGCACCGTGTTCCGGCGCCGGGGGGTGGATCTCGCCCGGCTGGTCGCCGACCGGCCTCCGCCCGGCTTCGCCGCCGGAGTCACCGATCTCGTGGGGATCACGCGGCGTCACCTCGACGAGGCTCTCGCCTACGTCCTCCTGTTGCCGCGCCGCGAGATCGGCATCCGCTGGTCGTGTCTGTGGCCGCTCGCCCTCGCGGTGCTCACGCTCCGGAGAATCCACCGCCGCCCCGACTTCCGCACCGGTCGGGAGGTGAAGATCTCCCGCCGAAGCGTCTATGCGGCGGTCCTCGTGACCAGCCTGGCGGCGCCGTCGAATCGGGCGCTCGAAAGGCTCTATCGCGCCTTCACGCGCGAGCTGCCGTCCCCGCTCCCGACCTGACCGCCATCGGGAGGGGATCGGTCGCCCGGGCGAACAGCCACTCGAGAACCCGGTCGCGGCGGGCGAAGACGCGCGCGAGGAGGACCATCGCCAGAACCCGGACCCGGGAGAGGCGAACCGATCCGCCTCCGGGACGCGACCGGGTGGCGTGGACCCGGCGCAGAAGGAGCACCGCGAGCCCGATCCCCCACAGCAGGTGCCGCCGGATCCCCGGCTGCCGCTTCGGGATGAGCAGGGTGAATCGCAACGCGTCGCCGAGATGGCTGCGCGCGATCCCGACGAGACGGGCGAGCCCGGCGGCGAAGCGGGGGTCGCCGGCGCGACGACGAAGGTCGCGAAGGTCGAAACCCTCCGCCTCGAACAGGTCGCGCGGGAGCCAGCAGGCGCCTCGGGCATGGTCCCCGCCGATGTCCTTCAGGATGTTGGCCATCTGCAGACCCTGCCCGTGGGACACGGCGAGCGCGAGCAGCCTCTCCCGCCGGCGGGCGATCCCGGCCGAATGGCTCGCGAACAACTCGACGAGCATTTCGCCGACGACCCCGGCGGCGAAGTAGCAGTAGCGGTCGAGCTGTCCCAGCGTATCGAGGCCGGCGCGGCTCGCGCGGCCCTGGAACTCGTCCATTCCCCGGCACATGATCCGGAGACAGCGCCCGACCGCGGCCCGGTGCCCGGCGCCGAATCGTCGGGTCAGGCGAAGCACCCGCGCCGCGTTCGCCGCGAGTTCGCGTTCTCCGGCGGGGGTGGCGCCGGAGAGGGCCGCCCGGAGGCTCGAAGCGAAGCGCCCGGCCCCCTCGCCGCCTTCCACGAGGCGGACGAGCCGTCCCCACAGATCCCGCTTCGACGGGAGCGGGAGTTCGGGCTCGTCCTCGATCGAATCCGCGAGCCGGCACAGGAGGTAGGCGTTCTCGACCCGCTCGCGGAGGCCGGCGGGCAGCACCGGGATCGTCAGGGCGTAGGTGCGCGAGACGGTCTGGAGGATTCGGGCCTGCCACGCGAGGTCGCCCGCCTCCACCGGTCGTTCCGCGGCGTTTCCGGTCACTCGAGTCGCGTCTCGCAGGATCTCGACTACCAGCGCGGGACTTCGTCCGAGTGCAGCCGGGGGGGGAGCTGGTAGGAATCGAGCTTCTGTCTCAGTTGCGAGTGCTCCACGAGCAGGGAGAAGCGTTCGGCCCGGACCTTTCCGTCCCAGCGCGGGAACCGGCGGCGGATCCATCGCGCCAGCCTTCGCTGGGTCCGCCGCGCGAAGAGCACCCCCCAGGTGTGCTGCGGTGGAAACCCGAGCCGGTCGGCGCGTTCGTCGCCGATGAGCGCCCGCGAGATGCGGTACACGTGCGCGGCCATCTTCTGCCGCTCGGCCGGATCGGTGACCCCGATGACCACCGGGGCGGAATTCACGAGGGCGTGGGCCATGGCGCGCCCGTCCCAGTCGGGGAACGGCTCGCACATCTCCCCGATCAGGAACAGGTTGCGAGCCTCCCGTTCGTCCCGGAACAGGATCTCCTCGGGGACGCCCATGAGATGCGCCGAGTACCGCCAGATCCGGACGAACGCCTCGCGCTCCTCCCGGTCCGGCGCCGCGCCGAGCCGCTTCGCCGCATCGAGCACCATGGCCGAGAAGTTCGCCGCCGCCAGCGCCAGGTGGGCGGCGTGGATCGGCACGCCGTGCGCGGCTTCGTCCCACCGGCCGGACAGCAGGAGCTGGCGCCGCACCTGGGCGTGGATCAGGCGGATGCGGACGCTGAGCTTCCACCCCTCGCCGATCCGCTCCATGCCCCCCGGCATCGTGATCTCGATGAGCTGGCGGATGTTCTGCCGGAGCCGGCGGACGCCGTGGTCGAGCAGGCGTCCGGTCTCGAAGAACGACAGGCTGATGAGCGTGCTGAAACCCCGGATGATGCTCGAGCCGACGAGGGCTTCGATGTAGAGGTCGGAGTCGGCGTGGAAGGCGCGGCACCCGGGGTACGCGGCCTTCGAATCGAACCAGTCGGGCTGCACTCCGGCGTTCTCCATGAGTTCCCGGAGCGCCGCCGGGGCGGCGGCGAACGCGGCCTCGTCCTGCTCCATGCCGGCGGAGATCAGCTCGTGGACCCGCTCCGGCGGAACTCCTTCCAGCGCCTCGATCGCAGCGTCGGCGGCCGGGTCTCCCACGGTCGTGTGCGCGAGGTAGCGGGCCGCCATTTCGGGATCGGACTGCCTGGCCCTCTCGTAGCCCTCCCGGTAGGCCGCGGGAATGGTGAAGCTCATGTCCGGGTTCGGGAGCGGCGCCGCATCGGTCTCGCGACCTCGTCGAGGAGGCTGTAGAGCGCAGGCACCAGGAGAAGGGTGACCAGGGTGGCGAAGGCGACTCCGAAGGCGAGCGAGACGGCCATCGGAACCAGGAACTGCGCCTGGACGCTGCGTTCGGCCATCAGGGGCGCCAGCCCGGCGCAGGTGGTCGCCGAAGTCAGGACGATGGGACGCAGGCGCAGGGGGCCGGCGGCGAGCACGGCTTCCGACGTGGACATGCCGGCCCGCCGGTGCCGGTTGATGAAGTGGAGGAGGACCAGCGCGTCGTTCACGGCGATCCCGACGAGAGGCACCATCCCGAAGAAGCTCGTGATGGAGAACTCCACGCCCATGACGAGGTGGCCGAACACGGCGCCGGCGAGGCCGAACGGGATCGCCGCCATGATGACGAAGGGCTGCGTCCACGAGCCCAGCGGGATGGCCAGGAGCGCGTAGATGAGGATCAGCGCGAACAGGACGTTGCCCCGGAGGGCCGCGAAGGTCTCCGCCTGATTCCCGGCGAGCCCGGCGACTTCGAAGCGGAGGTCGGGAAACCGCTCTTCGAGGTCCGGCAGGACCCGCCCCTCGACTTCCGCCAGCATGGCGCCCGCCGAGGCGACGTCGGGATCCACGGTGGCGTGGACCGTCACTGCCCGCTGCCCGTCCACCCGGCGCACTTCGGCCAGCCGGTCGGCGCGGGCGAGGCGGGCCACTTCGCCGATCGCGGTGACGCCGCCGTCGGCTCGCCGCACCCGGAGCCCGGTGACGTCCCCGGCCCCGGTCCGGTCCGCCGCCGGGTAGCGCAGCATGACCCGGAGCTCGTCGCGTCCCCGCTGGATGCGCTGCACCTCCTCCCCGTGGAACGCCTGCCGGATCTGCCGTCCGAAGTCGGCGGCCCCGATGCCGAGCCCGGCGCCCTCGCTCCGCACCCGCGCCACCAGCTCGGGCGCGGTTCCGTCGCGGTCGTCGCGCACCGTCACGACGCCCCGGTACTCCCGGATGATCCCCTGGAGCGCCTCGGAACCGGCTCCGAGCCTCTCCATGTCGGGTCCGCTGATCCGGATCGAGATGTCGGCCTCCTCCCCGAGGAGCGAGGTCAGGATCGTGACTTCGCCGCCGTGGGGCAGGGACGAGGCGCCCTGCCGCAACCGGTCTCCGATCTCTCGCGTCGTGAACCCGATCCGCTCCTCGGCGGGGATCAGCTCGAGCACGATCTGGCCGATCGCGGCGCCCGCCCCCGCCGCCGCCCCGCCGATTCCGCCACCGGGGCCGAAGGAGAGACGCTGCCCCTCCAGCGCAGCGATGTGGCGCTGCGGATCCACGCCGTGCTCCGTCCGGATCTCCTCGCGAATGCGGACGATCACGGACTCGACTTCCGCCACGACCTCGGCGGCGGCGCGGGGCGAGGAGCCGGGCGGAAGCTCGATCTGGACCGTGACGACGTCGCTGTCGAACGGCGGCGTGGTCTCGACCGGCACCCAGCCGCCGCCGAGGAGTCCGCCCGCGAGCGCCACGGCGAGGACGCCCAGCGCGACGGTCGCGAGACGGTTCCGGAGGGCCCGGACGAGCGTCGGTCGGTATGCCCTCGCGATCAGCAGGTCCAGCCCCCTCTGGAATCCGCCCCGGATGCGGGCGAGACGGGGGCTCGGGCGGACCGGGAGCCCCCCGTGCGCCATGTGGTGGGGCAGGATCCACGCCGCGTCGAGCAGCGAGAAGGCGAGCACCGGAAGCACGATGCGGGGCAGGGTCCCCATGAGTTCGCCCCAGATCCCGGGCAGGCCCAGCATCGGCGTGAACGCGGCCATCGTGGTCAGGACCCCGAACGCGGCGGGAAAGAAGACCTGGCGAACCCCGGCGACGGCGGCGGCCTCGACTCCGCCGTCCGCCGCCGAGATGCGGCGCTGCACGTTCTCCCCCACGACGATCGCGTCGTCCACGACGATGCCGAGCGTCAGGATGAACCCGAACAGGCTGAACATGTTCAGGGTGACCCCGAGGCCGGGCATCATCAGGAACGCGCCGAAGAAGGCCACCGGGAGTCCGGCGGCGGTCCAGACCGCGAGTCGGCTCGACAGGGTCAGGAACAGCACCAGGAAGATCAGCGCGAGGCCCGAGAGGCCGTTCCGGACCAGGACGTCCATGCGGCTCTCGAAGAGGTACCAGGCGTCGAACCACGGGGTGATCGAGACGCCGGGCGGGAGGTCGCGGCGTAGCTCGGCGATCCGCGCCCTCACCTCGGCGGCGGTCTCGAGCAGACGGGCGCCGTTCGCGAGCGTGACCTCGAGGAGGACCGCCGGCTCCCCGTTCATCCGCGCCGCCCGTTCCACGTCCTCGAAGCCGTCGGTCACGACCGCGATGTCTCCGACGCGGACCACGCCCCCCTGCGGCGACGCGATCAGCGGAATCCGGGCGAAGTCGGCGGCGCGGGCCGCTTCCGCTTCGGTAGTCAGCCGGAGTTCGCTCCGCTCGGAGCGGATGGTCCCTCCGGGAATGTCCACCGAACCGCGCCGGAGCGCCGCCGCCACCCGGTCCAGCGTGAGCCCGAACCGCGTCAGCGCGTCCTCCTCCACCTCGATCGAGATCTCGTAGTCCCTTCCGGTCGCGATGTCCACGGTGGCGACGCCGGGAATCGGCGCGAGCGCATCCCGAACCCCGTGCGCCGCCTCCCGCAGGCTCCGTTCGTCGGTCTCGGCGTGCACGGCGACGCGGAGGAGCAGCGGGTCCGGCGTTCGCTCCGAGACCACCGGCTCCTCGGCGTCGGCGGGCAGCGTCGTGAGCGACTCGACCCGCTCCCGGATGTCTTCGCTGACGCTGCGGAAGTCGGCGCCGCGCTCCACCTCCACGCTGAGCAGCCCGAGGCCGTCGGTCGCGATGCCGATGACCTCTCCGACTCCGGACAGATCCGAGGTCGCCTCTTCGAGGGGCACCAGGACGCTCTCCTCGATGACTTCGGCCCCCGCGCCGGGCAGGACGGTCCGGATGTTCACCGCGGAGGGCTGGGTCTCCGGGAGCAGCTCCTGCGGGACGGCCCCGATGACGAGGAAGCCCGCCAGCGAGATCCCGAGCAGCATCAGGTTCGCGGCGACCCGGTTCCGGACGAACCAGGCGAGCGCTCCCGACGGAGCGCCGGCCGGCGGCGCCGGATGCTGCTGCGTCATGTCCCGACCCGGGGGTCAGCTCCCGGGGCCCGGGGCCGTTTCCATCGTGACCCGGACTCCCATGCCGTCGGTCACGATCGCCGGCGGGTTCGTCACCACCCGCTCCCCGTCCCGCAGGCCCGAGCGGATCAGCACGCCGTCCTCCCCCGAAGTCGCGAACGCCTCGACCTCCCGGACTTCCACCCGGTTCGCGTCGTCCACGACGAGCACGCTGCCGTCCTGCCGGATCGCGCTCTGCGGCACCTCGGCCACATCGGGGAACTCCCGCCCCTCGATCTCGGCTCGAAGGAACATGCCCGCCAGCAGGGGCGGTCTCCCGTCCGGTCCGGGTGCGTAGGGGGCCGGCACCTCCACGACGGCGGGGAGGAACCGGGTCGCCGGGTCCATCTCTCCCTCGACGCGGACCAGCCGGCCCTCCCAGGTCCAGGTTTCCCGGCCCACTCCGGGCCCGAGCACGGGGGTCAGCCGCACCCGCGGTCCGCTCTCCCCGGCCGCGCCCGCGAACGGCAGCTCGATGAGCTCCAGCGCCGCATCGGGGAGGGAGACGCGCATCTCGGCGAGATTCACGTCGAGCAGTTCGACGAGCGGCAGGCCGGGCGCCGCCCACTCGCCGACCTCGGCGCTCCGCCGTCCGACGATCGCGGGGTGCGGCGCCCTGACTTCGGTCCGGGCGAGGTCCGCCTCCGCCCTCCGCAGGGTGGCCTCGGCCGCGGAGTGCGCCGATCGGGCCGCGGCGAGATGAGGCGCCCGGAGCGCGAGCGGATCGGGCGCGACCCCCTCGTCGGCCCACTGCGCCTCGGCGACCCGCGCGCGGGCCTCCTCGGTCCCGACTTGCAGCGCGGCGGCGTCCCGGGCGCTCCGGGCCTGCGCCACCGCCTGCTCGTGGGCCACCGATTCGATCCGGAAGAGCGGCGCGTCGGCCTCGACGCGGGCCCCTTCGCGGAGGTTCGGAGCCGCCCACGTGATCCGGCCGGCGACCTCGGCGGCGACCGTGGTCCGACGGGCCGGACGCACGACCCCTTCGGCCTCGACCATCACCCGGCGGGGGCCGATCGAGACCCGCACGGCCCGCACGCCGGGCGGCGCCGTCTCGACCTCCCGGGCCTCGGGCCGCGGTCCGAGCGCCGTCAGCAGCGCGGCGAGCGCGCCGGCGGCGAGCAGGATGGGGAGGAACAGGAAGCGTCGAATCATGGCTCGGGGCCTCCCGCGGCCGCGGAAACGCGGTCCCGGCGGTCGAATCCGCCGCCGAGAGCGAGGGCGAGGTTGACCCGGTTGTCGAGTCGGGCGCGGGTCTCGGCGAGATGCCCCGCCTCGGCGGCCAGGACCGCGCGCTCGGCGGCCAGCTCGGCGAGGCGCGAAGAGAAGCCGCTCCGGCGCTCGAGCGCGGTGCGCGCGAGCGAACGGCGGCTGGCCTCCACCGCCTGCGCGGCGCGCGACTGCGTCTCCGCCAGCGCCGTCTCCGCCGCCAGCGCCGCCTCGACCTCCTGGTAGGCGGTGAGCACGGTTCGCGCGTAGGCGGCGAGAGCTTCCTGATCGCGCGCTTCCTCGCCTCGGATCTGCGCCCGGATGCGGCCGCCCTGGAACACCGGAGCGGCGATCCGCGCGATGAGGCTCCACACGGAGAAGTCCCCGCTGACGAGCTGCCGGAGCCGCGCGGTCGCGGTCCCGGCGGATCCGGTCAGCGGGAACTGCGGGTATCGGGCCCGCCGGGCCATCCGGGTGAACTCGATGGAGGCCGCGAGCCGCCGTTCGGCGCCCGCCACATCCGGCCGGCGGGCGATGAGATCCGCGGGGATCCCGGCGGGGACGCGGAGCCGGTCGGCCGGGAGCGCCTCGCCGAGGCTCCAGTCCGGCCCGGCCTCGCCATCCGGGTAGTCGCTGAACAGGACCTCGAGACCGCGGATCGCGGCCTCGCCCGCTCGCCGCCTGGTCGCCGCGGCGGCTCGAGCCTCGGCGAGGCGCGCCGCCGCGGCGTCCACATCGGTGAGCGCCGCGTCTCCGACCCGCGCCCGCTCCCGCGTCCATCGGAGCGTCTCTTCGAGGTTCCCGACGACGGCTTCGGCGATCCCCGCCTGTTCGCGAGCCTCGAGGGCGAGGAAATAGAGCCGCGCCGCCTGTCCGGCCAGCGAAACCCGGGCTCCGGCGACCCCGGCCACCGCCGCCTCGACCCCGGCGCCCGCCGCGCGCGCCCGCGGCGTCGCCTCCCGCCACAGGTTCGCCTCCCAGCTCAGGTCCAGCGAGAGGCCGTACTGGACGTACTCGGCGGTGAGGACGTCGTCGTCCGCGATGCCGGGGATGGGGAGGCCGATGAAGTTGCGGCGCTCGGCGAGCCGGTTCGCCTGGAGGCCGACCTGCGGGTAGAGCGCGCTCATCGCGAGGCCGGCGTCGGCCGCCGCCTGCGCGAGCCGCGCCCCGGCTTCCCGGAGGGTCAGGTTGCGGGCGAGGGCGCGCTCGACGACGCCGTCGAGCGCCGGGTCGCCGAAGGAAGTCCACCAGTCCTCCGCGGGGAGTTCGACGCCGTCGCTTGCCGACGCGACGGGGCCGAGGTCCACGGCGGGCTCCGCCACCGGGACGCGCAGGCCGCCGCAGCCGCCGAACAGCCCGGCCGCCACCAGCAGAACGGCGCGCGGCGCACGGGATCCGGTTCGCCGACCGCTCATGCTCCGATTGTCGCACGGTCGGGCGCTCCCGAGCCGATGCGGCGAGCCCCGCTGGTGCCATAGAGTCTCGGGGAAGCGATGCGGGGTCAGCCAGTTTCCGACGGCGCCTCTCCGGCCGGTCGAACGAGCCCCGCCGCGATCCGGGCCCGGTGCCGCTCGGGAGAGCTCACCGGGCCGACCTCGGGGCTGGCGCCCGGTTTCGCCCAGGCCAATCTGGTGGCTCTGCCGCGCGAGCAGGAGGAGGACTTCCGGCGCTTCTGCGAGCGGAACCCGCGTCCGTGTCCGCTGCTCGAGGTCTCCCGGACGCCGGTGCTGCGCGGATCCGGGTCGGCGGCTCCGGGCGCCGACCTGCGCACCGATCTCCCCCGCTACCGGACGTTCGCGGATGGGGAGCTGCTGCGGGAGTCGGAGCAGGTCGTCGAGGCGTGGACGGAGGATCTGACCGCCTTCCTGCTCGGGTGCAGTTTCGGATTCGAGAGCGCGCTCGTCGAGGCCGGCATCCGTCTGCGGCACCAGGACGAGAATCGCAACGTCCCGGTGTACGCGACGAACCGCGCCACCCGACCCGCCGGCCGCTTCGCCGGCCCGCTGCTCGTCTCCATGCGGCCGGTTCCCGCGGACCGGGTGGAGGACGCGGTCGCCATCAGCGCCGAGTTCCCGCTCTCGCACGGCGCTCCGATTCATGCCGGCGATCCCGCCGTCCTCGGCATCGCCGATTTCGACGCCCCCGACTTCGGCGACTCGGGAGGGCTTCTCCCGGGAGAGGTCCCCCTGTTCTGGGCCTGCGGCGTCACCTCGCAGATCGTCGCCCGCGCCGCCCGTCCCGCGCGGCTCATCACCCACGCCTCCGGCCACATGCTGGTGACGGACACCCCGGTCGCGCGGCAGCGGGTCCGTTCCCCATTTCCACCGACTGACGCCGCCGACTGACGCCGATGACCCCACCCGGGAGGAACCCCATGCCGCGATCTCGCCCCGTCCATCGGCTCGCCATCGCCAGCCAGATCCCGTGCCTCCTGCTGTTCGCCGCGGCGGCCCCGGCGCAGTGGACGAACCGCTATCCGAAGCTGGAGGGCTATTCCCACCACGTCTATGTGGAGGGATTCGAGCTGCCGCTGCTGGCCGCCGGACCCACGGATCCGGCGCCGTCGCCGGACGGGAAGCAGGTGGCGTTCTCGGCGCGCGGGTGGCTGTGGCTGCTCGACCTCGAGACCGGGGTGGCGCGCCGGGTGACCTCCGGGGCCGCGGTGGACACCCGCCCGGCGTGGCGTCCCGACGGCGGAGCGCTCGCCTTCGTGCGGGACGACTCGTCGAGCCTCGCCATCTGGTCGCTCGACCTGGCCACCGGGGAGGAGGCGCTCCGCTTCCGCGACGAGGCCATCGTGCTCGACCCGGCGTGGTCGGCGGACGGCGAGGATCTCTACTTCAGCGCCGCCACCGAGGGCGATCTGGACATCTGGCGGCTGGATGCCGGGACCGGAGAGCCGGCCCGGGTGACCTCCCGCCGCGGGCTCGAGGTCCGGCCCCAGCCGCTGGCGGGCGGGGCCCTCGCCTATCTCTCGAAGGGGCGGTCCTCGTCCGATTCGCTGGTCCACCGGGGGGCGGACGGCGGGGAGCGGGCGCTCCGCTCCGAGTCCATCGCGTCGCAGGCCCGCCCCGGGGCCCACCCGTCGGGCGCCACGATCGCGGTGAACTGGCCGGCGGGCGACGGCGGCGATGGCTATCGGCTGTTCCTCGTGGACCCGGCGAATCCGGACCCGATCGAGGTCGTCGCGGCTCGCGGCCTTCCGCTCACGCCGGCCCCGACGGCGGACGGCGGGAGCATCTACTACGTGGAGGCCGACGACGCCGAGCGCTTCCGGCTTCGGCGCGCCTCGACGCGGGGCGGTCCGGTGGAGACCGTCGAGGTCCGGGCCTGGGACTACGGAGCGCCGCTGGCCCGGGTGCGGATCACGACCCGGCGTCGCGGCGGGAGCGCCCCGCTGCCGACGCGCCTTTCCGTGCTCGATCCGGTGGGCCACCCGGTCGTCTCCGACGAAGCCTTCGCCCGTTTCGACGGGACCCACGGCCGCGTGTACTGGTACTCGCCGGGCGTCGTCGAAGTGGAAGTTCCCGCCGAGCCCGCGGGCGAGGTGCGGGTCATCGCCGCGCACGGGTTCTCGCACGCCGTCGCCTCCGGATCGGTCGAGGTCGCGGCAGGCGAGCTGCGCGAGATCGTCCTCGAACTGGAGCCGCTGTGGGATCCCCGCGAGGCCGGCTACCACTCCGCCGACCACCACTTCCACCTGAACTACGGGGGGCCGGTGCAGCTCTCCCCCGACGATCTCCAGGTCCTGATGGCCGGGGAGGATCTCGACTTCGGAACGCCGCTGATGGCGAACCTGCACCACCGGCGGAACGACACCGAGCACTTCGACGATCGGCGGGTGGACCGGACGCCCGCCGTCCTCTTCGGGCAGGAGATCCGCTCCCACTTCCTCGGCCACCTCGGCCTGATCGGGATCGAGAGCGCCTTCTGGCCGTGGTTCTGGGGTCCGGGGTACCCGATCTACGCCGAGGACGACCGTCCGAACCGCGATGCGCTCGTCCACTCGAGGGCGCAGCACGGCGTGAGCGCCTACATGCACCCGGTCTCCGTCCCCGACCCCTTCGGCAGCGAGGCCGGACTCGGCGCCATCCCGGTGAGTTTCGTTCCCGACGCCGTTCTCGGCGATCTGGACACCCTCGAGATCGCGTGCCTCTGGACCAGCGAGGTCGGGACCGCGGCGCTCTGGCACCGGGTGCTCAACCTGGGCGTGCCGCTCGCGGCGTCGGCCGGGACCGACGTGATGCTCGACTACCACCGCACGATGGCGGTCGGCACCACGCGGGTGTACGTGCGCGCCCCCGGGCCGTTCCGCCTGGGCCCCTACCTCGATGCGCTCCGGGAGGGGCGGAGCTTCGTCAGCACCGGACCGCTCCTCGACTTCCGGCTCGATGGAAGGCGCCCCGGCGAGGCCGTTCCGCGAGCGGCCGAGGCCGCCTGGGAGCTCGTCCTCGCCGCCGCCGGCCCGGTAGGGCAGGTGGATCTGATCGTGAACGGCGAGGTGGTCGAGTCCCGGTCCGGGCTCGACGGCCCGGGTCGCGTGGATCTCGACGGGACCGTCGCGCTCCCCGAAGGCGGCTGGGTGTCGGTGCGGGCCCACGGCGGCGCCGAGGCCTGGCCCGGCATGAACGGGTCGGTCTTCGCCCAGACCTCCCCGGTCTGGATCGGGGAGGTGGGGAGCACGGAACCCGACGCGGCGCGGGAAGCGGCCGAGGATCTCCTCCGGGCGCTCGCCGTCGCCGAGGCGGAGACGGCGGCGCGCTACCAGGGCGTGGAGATTCCGCGGATCGAGGCGCGCTTCGCCGCCGCCCGGGAGCGGCTGGAAGCGATCCGGGCTACGGCAGCGCCGCGCTGAGCAGGAGGATCTGGGCGACCCCGAGGACGCCCACCGCAGCGGCGGGGAGCGACCAGGCCCGGAATGTCGAGGCCTCGTCGAGACCCGCCATCCGGCCGACGACCCAGAATCCGCTGTCGTTCATCCACGAGCCGATCATCGAGCCGAACCCGATGGCGCCATGGACGAAGCCGGGGTGGACGGCCGGTCCCGCCGGGCTCCCGAGCAGGGGCGCCATCAGGGCCGAGGCGGTGAGGATGGCCACGGTTCCCGACCCCTGCGCCAGCTTGAGCGCGGCGGCGGTTCCGGCGGCGAGGAGGACCACGGCCGCGGCGCTGTCGGGGGCGGCGACGGCTGCGAGGAGGTCGCTGACGCCCGAGTCGGCGAGAGCCCGTCCGAATGCGCCCCCGGCGGCGGTGATCAGGATGATGGGACCCGCGGAGGCCACCGCGGCGCCGAAGGAGCCCGCCAGCTCGCGCACCGGGAGGTTCCGGGCGCGCCGCAGCACCAGGCCGGCGGCGCCCGCAGCGAGGAAGAGGGCGGCGTTCCGCTGGCCGAAGACCTCGATCCACCCCGGCCCGGCGCCAGGCTCCCCCAGCGCGGCCGCGGCGGAGGCGCCGGTCATGAGCGCCACCGGCAGGACGACCGGGAAGAGCGAAGCCGCCAGCCCCGGCGGCCGCGCCGGGCCGCGATCCAGGTTTCCGGTCGGCTCCGGCGCCGCAGCCCGGACCTCGGGGAGCCAGCGAGGGGCGACCGCGAGCACGATGGCGACCGGGACGATTCCGAGTCCGAACCCGAACCCCACGGCGAGGCCGAGATCCAGATCCAGCGCGTCCGCCATCCCGAGGGGCCCGGGAGTCGGGGGAACCAGCGAGTGGGTGGCCACCGCTCCGGCGCAGATCGCGGTCACGAACAGCGGGTAGCGGGACGGGGTCCGCCGGGCGAGCGCCCGCGCCAGCGGGATGAGCAGGAAGAACACCGTGTCGAAGAACACCGGGATCGAGAGCACGTAGCCCGCGGCCGCCAGCGCCCACGCCGCCCGCCGCTCTCCGAATCCGGCGAGGAGCGCTCCGGCGATGCGGTCCGCCGCGCCGCTCCGGAGCAGGCAGTCCCCGATGATCGCGGCCAGCGCGATGGCGATTCCGATGGCGCCGGCGACCTCGCCGAATGCGACGGCGGTGCGGTCCAGCGACTCGAGCGCTCGCGTGGCGGCGGGGAGTTCCGAGGGGCCGAGCGACCCGGCGAGCACGGCGCCCGCGATCAGCGCCAGAAACGGATGGACGCGGAGGATGCCGATGGAGAGGACGACCACTGCGGTCCCCGCGAGCGCCGCCATCACCCCCCGAGGGTACGCGGCGGGGCGTCACCGTGAGGGGTGCTCATCTCCTCTGCGCGCGGCTCCGGGCCGGTCACCGCCCCGGGCGCCGCGAGCGAGCCGGTGCGCATGGAAGGCCGGTCTCCGGACCGGCACATTGCCGGCGCGCCGGGCCGGTTCTCGCGGCAGCGGCCCCGCCCGGCACGCATGGGCTGCCGGCCTCCGCCGGTTCTCCCGGCAGGGGCCTGTATGGAACGCCGGTCTCCAGACCGGCACGGAGCGACGCGAACGCCATGCGCTGGCCGGGAATTGCCGCTCTGCAGAGTGGCGCTCCATAGGAACGGCGTTCCACAGGCGAGCGGCGCTCCAGAGAGAGTCAGCGAACCCAGTCGAAGCTCCGTTCGACGGCCCGGCGCCAGGCGGACATCCGTTCGCGCCGCGTCTCGCGGGACATCCGGGGTTCGAAGCGAGCCTCCTCGGCCACCACGCCGGCCAGGTCGGTTTCCGAATCCCAGAACCCGCAGGCGAGCCCGGCAGCCACCGCCGCTCCGAGCGCGGTCGTCTCGAGGCAGCGGGGGCGCACCACCGGAACTCCAAGGATGTCCGCCTGGAAGGCGAGCAGCAGGTCGGACACCGTCATGCCTCCGTCCACCCGCAGCTCCGGCATCGAGGCGCCGGCGTCGGCGGCCATCGCGAGAATCACTTCGCGCACCTGAAACGCCGAAGCCTCGATGGCGGCCCGGGCCAGGTGGCGCCGGTCCGCGTGGCGGGTCAGTCCGCAGATCACGCCGCGGGCGTCGTCGCGCCACCAGGGCGCAAACAGGCCCGAGAACGCCGGGACGATCACGACGCCGCCCGAGTCCTCCACGGCGAGCGCGAGCGCTTCGACGCCCGCCGCCGAATCCGCGAACCCGAGCTGGTCCCGCAGCCACTGAACGAGGGATCCGGCGACCGCGACCGAGCCCTCGAGGGCGTACTCGGTCCCGGCGCCGTCGGCATAGGCCACCGTGGTGAGAAGCCCCGCCTTCGACGGAACCGGCTCCCGCCCGGTGTGCATCAGGACGAACGCCCCGGTGCCGTAGGTGCACTTCGTCTCGCCGGGCCGCCGCCGCAACTGGCCCAGAAGGGCCGCCTGCTGGTCGCCGATCACGCCGGTGATGGGGACGCGGGCCCCGAACGGTCCGTCCGCCGTGGTCCGACCCCACGCCTCCGGGTGCGAGGACGGCGCGAGGGCGGGGAGCATCCGCCGGGGCGCCCGGAGCGCGTCGAGGAGCTCCTCGCTCCAGTCCAGCGTCCGCAGGTCGAACATCTGGGTCCGGCAGGCGTTCGTCGGATCGGTCCGGTGGACCTCCCCTCCGGTCAGGTTCCAGACGAGCCACGAGTCCACCGTCCCGAAGACGGCTCGTCCGGCGCGGGCGCGCTCCCGCAGTCCATCCACGTTCTCGAGCAGCCACCGGAGCTTGGGGCCGGAGAAATAGGTGGCCGCCGGAAGGCCGGTCCGCTCCCTCAGCGCCCGCGCTCCGACATCCCGCTCCAGTTCCCGGGCGAGCGCCGCCGTCCGGGTGTCCTGCCACACGATGGCGGGCGCGAGCGGGTCGCCGGTCTCCGGATCCCACACGACGGTGGTCTCCCGCTGGTTCGTGATCCCGACCGCCTCCACATCGGCGCCGGCGAGGCCGGCATTCCGGAGCGCCGCCACGATGACCTCGTCCACGCGGTCCCGGATCTCGCCGGGGTCGTGCTCCACCCAGCCCGGGCGCGGCGTGATCTGGCGGTGCTCGCGCTGCGCCGATCCCCGGATCCGGCCGCGGCGGTCGAACAGGAGAACCCGGCTGCTCGTCGTCCCCTGATCGATCGCCGCGATGACGCGCGCGGGCCGGTTCATTCGCTGGCGATCCGGTTCAGCCGCAGCGCCCGGCCCGGGCGGGCCCCGGTGACCACGCCGTCGCGCAGCGCGAACTCTCCGGACACGAGCACGTGACGGGTCCCGCTGGCGTAGTGGTGCGGATCGCCGAACTCGGCATGCTCCTCCACGGCGTCGGGATCGAAGACGGTGATGTCCGCGATCCGGCCCGCCTCGAGCCGGCCCCGGTCCGAGAGCCCGATGCGCTCCGCCGGGAATGCGCTCATCTTGCGGACCGCCTCCCCGACGGAGAACAGCCCCGCCTCGCGCACGTAGAGGCTCAGCACCCGGGCGAACGTTCCGTAGTTCCGCGGGTGCGGCACCCCCTCGCCGGGTCCCGTGATTCCGCCATCGGAGGCGATCATCGTCCGCGGGTGCGCCATGATCCGGCGCACGTCGTCCTCGTGCATGGCGTGGAAGACGCCCCCGAATCCCCCGTTCGCCTGGAGCTCGAGCGCGAGTTCGGCGCCGTTCGCGTTCGTGGCCTCGAGCCCCCGCTCGCGCAGGATGTCGCCGAGGCTCCTGCCCTCGAGCGACCGGTCCCACGCGCAGCTCGCGATGACGACGTTGTCGGGGCTGCCGCCGCCGCGGTCCACCTCGAGGTTCCGCTCGATGGCGTCGCGGATTCGGGCGCGCTGCTCCGGGTCCGCCATCCGTTCGGCGAGGGCTTCCTGCCCGCCTTCGAGGCTCCACGCCGGGAACAGGATCGTGAGCCCGGTCGAGGAAGCGGTGTAGGGGTACTGATCGATCGTCACGTCCACGCCTCGAGCCACGGCCTCGTCCACCAGACGGAGCGACTCGGCGCTCTGTCCCCACATCGGAGCGCCCACCACCTTGTGATGGGTGATCTGGGTGGGGAGGCCGCCCTCCTCTCCGATCCGGATCGTCTCGCGGACCGAGTCGAGCAGCTCCAGTCCCTCCTCCCGCATGTGCGAGATGTGGACGCCGCCGTAGCCCGCCGCCACTTTCGCGAGCTCGATGACTTCCTCGGTCTCGGCGAACGCCCCGGGGACGTACTTGAGCCCGGTGGAGAGGCCGTAGGCGCCGTCGCGCATCGCCTGGTCCACGATCTCGCGCATCCGATCCAGCTCGTCCTCCGTCGGGGCCCGGTCCTCGAGTCCGAGAACCTCCCGCCGCACCGTGCCGTGGCCCACCGTGAGCCCCATGTTGATCGCCGAGCCCGCCGTCTCGAACTCCTCGAGCCACGCGCCGATCGGCAGCGGAGAGCTGCCATCCGGCCCGCCGAGCGCGGTCGTGACGCCCTGGAAGATGTAGTTCTCGGCCAGCGGATGACGAAATGCCCCGCGGACGGCGTGGCTGTGGACGTCCACGAACCCGGGCGCCACGGCGAGCCCGCCGACATCCACCCGCACCGCCGCATCGGCCCCGGACAGGTCGCCCACCGCCGCGATCCGGTCGCCGCGGATCCCGACATCGGCGGTCTGCGCCTCGCCCCCGCCGCCGTCGTACACGTCGCCGCCCGCGAGCACGATGTCGAAGGATTCGCTCCCGCAGCCGCCCGCGAGGAGCGCCGCGAGAAGCGCGGCGACCGCCCGGCCCCAGTCAGACGCGCAGTCGGAGGATCCGGAAGGCGCCGCTCGTCGCAATCCACGCCGCCGCGTCCTCTCGCCCGCGCGAGCCGCGAACCCCCGCACGCCTGTCTGCATCCTGATCATCTCGTCGCTCCGCGGCGGGTGGCGGCGCTCTCGTCGGCCGCTCCGGTCCCGCCCGCCCATTCGAGGATATCCGGGCGCGGGCCGGAACCTCGGGCTCCATCGGTCTTCGGCATACCGGCCGAGCCACCCCGCGCTTGCGGGGCGTTTCCGGCCGGCGCCGGCGGCGGGGGACAGCCTGTACCCTCCGGCCACGATCCGGAGAGGTCCGAGGAGGTTCCCTGTGCGCCATGCCCTGAAGTCCGCGTCCGCTGCGCTCGCACTCTCCTTCCTGCTCCCCGCCGCCGCCTCGGCGCAGGGCGAGGCGCCGACCGTGCTCCCGCTGCGCGAGCGCGCCGCCCTCGTGGACCGCTGGCTGGAGATCCGATTCGAGACCGTGCTCCCCGAGATCATGCGCCGGGACGGCGTGGACGTGTGGATCGTGGCCGCCCGCGAATACAACGAGGATCCGGTGATCCGCACCATGCTGCCCTACACCTGGCTGGCGGCGCGGCGGCGCACCGTCTTGCTGTTCCACGACCGCGGGGAGGCCGAGGGCGTGGAGCGCCTGGCCGTGGCCCGCTACGACATCGGCGGGATTCCGGGGGCGTGGGATCCCGAGACCGAACCGGACCAGTGGGCGAAGGTGGCGGAGCTGATCCGCGAGCGGAATCCCCGCGTCATCGGCGTGAACCGCTCCCGCGACTTCGGGCTTGCCGACGGGTTCACCTCCTCCGAGTACGAGGAACTCCGGGACGCCCTGGGGCCGGATCTCGCCGGGCGCCTCCACGACGCCGAGACCCTCGCGATCGCCTGGCTGGAGACGCGGACGCCGGAGGAGATGGCGGTGTACCCCACCGTCGTCCGGCTGGCCCGCTCCATCATGGCCGAGGGGCTCTCGGAGAAGGCGATCCAGCCCGGCGTGACGACCACCGAGGATCTCTCGTGGTGGCTGCGGGAGCGGATCCGCGAGCTGAAGCTCCAGACATGGTTCCAGCCCGGGGTCTCGCTCCAGCGGCGCGAGGGCGCCATGTTCGGGGGCGACGAGGGAGAGCAGGGGGATTTCTCCTCACGGCCTCCACCCGACACGATCCTTCCCGGCGACCTGCTCCACCTCGACTTCGGGATCACCTATCTCCGCCTGAACACCGATACCCAGATGCACGCCTACGTGCTCCGCCCGGGCGAGACCGACGCCCCGCCCGGCCTGCGGGAAGCGCTCTCCACCGGGAACCGGCTGCAGGACATCCTGACCGGCGAGTTCGTGTCCGGCCGGACCGGAAACGAGATCCTCGCCGCCGCGCTCCGACAGGCCGAGGCCGAAGGGATCACCGCGTCCATCTACACGCATCCGATCGGGTTCCACGGGCACGCCGCCGGGCCCACGATCGGGCTGTGGGATCGCCAGGACGGCGTGCCCGGCAAGGGCGACTACCCGCTCTTCCCCATGACCGCCCACTCGATCGAGCTGAATGCCCGGGTGGCGGTCCCGGAGTGGAACGGTCAGGAAGTGCGGATCGCGCTCGAGGAAGACGCCATCTTCGACGGGGAGACGACGACCTACATTGACCCGCGCGCCGAGCGTTTCCTTCTGATCCCCCGCCAGACGCGCACCCACCGCTGACCGGGATCAGGCATCGCGGCCGGGAAGGCCCCGGGTGCTGGCGTCGCGGCCGGGAAAGACCCGGGTGTCGGCGATGGGCCAGTGGGCGCGCACCGCGTCGCCCTCGCGGGCGAGCGAGCCGAACAGGCTGTTCCCGCGGGCCAGCAGCCGCCGGCCGCCCGGGATTTCGAGGCTCATCTCCAGCCGGTCGCCGAGGAACCTGGTTCCGACGACCCGCGCCGCGACGCTGTTGAAGCCGGGGGACGCCGGAGGATGGCCGATCTGGACGACTTCCGGACGGATGCCCAGCATGACCGGAGTCCCCGCCGCGGGAGGATCCCCCCCGTCGTCCGTCGCGGCCCGCACCGACGGGCCGTCGAAGAAGATGCGGAACCGGCCTCCGGCGCCCGTCGCCGTGGCCGGGAGCAGGTTCATCTTGCCGACGAAGGCGGCCACGAACCGGTTCGCCGGCCGGGTGTGGAGTTCGAGCGGCGAGGCGATCTGCTGGATCGTCCCTTCGTGGAGGACGGCGACCCGGTCGGCGACCGTGAGCGCTTCCTCCTGGTCGTGCGTCACCCAGACCGTCGTGGCCGCGAACTCGCGCTGAAGCTCGGCGAGCTGGGTGCGCAGATCCCGCCGCAGGGCGGCGTCGAGGCTCGACAGCGGCTCGTCGAGCAGCAGGACATCGGGCCGGATGGCGAGGGCCCGCGCGACCGCGGCGCGCTGCGCCTCCCCTCCGGAGATCTCGCGGGGCATCCGTCCGGCGAGGTCGGCGAGGCCCACCCGCGCCAGCATCTCGTCGGCGATCCGGCGGGCGGCGCGCCTGGACTCGCCGCGCCGCTGGGGCCCGAAGGCCACGTTGCGGCGCAGGTTCAGGTGCGGGAACAGCGCGTAGCTCTGGAACACCATCCCCACGTTCCGCTTCTCCGGGGGAATCCCCTCCATCGGTTCCCCGCCGATCCACACCTCCCCGGCGTCCGGTTCGAGGTGGCCGGCGATGAGTCGGAGGATCGTGCTCTTGCCGGCCCCGCTGGATCCGAGGAGGGCGACCAGTTCGCCGCGACCGACTTCGAGGGTGACCCCGGCGACCGGTTCGACGTCGTCGAACCGCTTCGTCAGGTCCAGAGCGGCGAGTCCCGCGTCTTCCCGCTTCATCGGCCGCTCCTTCCGGGCTCGCCGGCCCGGAACAGGTCGCGCGCCGGCGCGTCCGGAGCCAGGGTCCAGGGTTCCTTCAATGCGCTCCCGCCGGCGAGTTCCCGGAACCGCGTCCGCAGCGCTCCCGGCGGCGGGGGAGCGTAGCCGGCGTTGGCCTCCGCCTCCCGGACGAGGCCATCCCGCGTCGTGACCCGCACCCGGGCGCGTCGGATCCGGCTGCCGGGCGGCGCTTCCGGGTTGCCGAAGTCGCGCGCCTCGACCCGGACTCTTCGGGCAAGCGACCGGACGCCGGGATCCCACGCCCGGTAGGCGTCGGCTCGGAAGGGTTCTCCGCGGAACCGGGTCCGGAGGAAGAGCGCGACCGCGGCGGGGAGGTGCATCTGCCGGGCGATCGGCCCCCCGTCGGGGTCGGCCCAGGAGGAGAGGAGCGCCGAGAACGGGTAGGTTTCCACCTCGACGGAAGCGATCCGGTCGGGGTCGAATCGCGGCATCGCGGAAAGGGCGGCGAAGGTGGGTGCGAGAGCGCGGGAGCCGGGGCGCCGCTTGAAGGCGAGCGCGGTGATCGCCGCGGCGGCTTTCGCCTCGTCGAAGCCGCGTCCCTCCCCGCCGGACCGAACGGGAGGGGACCCGGCCGCGGTGTCCGGAAGCGCCCGAAGGCCCACGGCTGCGATTTCCAGGGCCTCCCGAAGGCCAACCGCCTGACCCCAGGCGCCGTAGGCGAGCTTCACGGTGGCGCCTTCCGCGAAGGCCCGGTAGGGATGGATCGGCATTCTCCGGTCGGCGCGCAGCATCGCCGCCGCCATCCTCCGGGGACCGCAGCCCAGGAGTCGGCTGACCGCGGCCGCGGTGGACACGGCGGCGAGCGCGCCCGGGGAGTGGACTCCCGCGTCTTCCAGCGCGGCTCCGACGAGATCCCGGTGCCACGCCGAAATCCCGGCGCCGGCCGCGAGGGCGTCGAGGAGTTCTCCCAGGGTCCGGCCGCCCCGCTCGGCCGCCGCCACCGCGGCGGCGGCGATCTCCGGTCCGGCGTGGAGTTCGAGGGCGTCCCCCGGGAGGCGGTTCCACAGGACCGCCGGGGCGAGTCCGGCGGCGCGGCGATGTCCCACCGGGCGCCACAGCCGGGCCGCGTCCGACGACGCGGGAGCGCCGAGGATCGCGGCGGCTGCCGCCTCGGGCACGATGCCGGGCGGGGGGCGCGCGGCGCCGACCGCGAGCGCGTCGGTCAGGAAGTCGAGGGCGGCTGCCCGTTGCCGTCCGTCGAACCGGGCTCCGGCGGCCCACCGGGCGGCGCGGCGAACCTCTCCGGGCCCGGCTTGCCGGTCCAGGCGCCAGCGGGCGGGGTCCGCGCCGCGAGGGTCGGGCGGCCCCTCCGGCCGCGGGGCCCGGGAAGGCGGCCGGAAGCCGGCGGCGACCCAGTCCCGCATCCAGCGTCCGGTGGCCCGCGGCCCCCGAACGCCCCCTCCGAGGCACTCGAAGAGGGCGGTGGCGGCGTTCATTCCGGGACGATTTCCCGCCGGAATCGCTCGGCCCACCCGGGCCGGAGTCGTCCGAGGGCAGCCATGTCGAACCAGAGGACATCCTCCGCGGCCGGGAGTCCGGCGGGGCGCTCCACATCCATCCGCGACGGGATCAGGAGCAGCTCGCGCGCCGCGACCGACTGCGCCTCCAGCCCGAACATGCGGACGGCGAAGGCGCGCGCCCGGCCGGCGCTCCGGGCGCCGGAGACGACCTGGATGCCCTGGGGCAGCGCGATCGCGCCTTCGGCCGGGGCGGTCCAGGCGACCGGAGCCCCGGCCGCGGCGAGCTGGCGCGCCTGCGCCGGGAGGCCCAGGGTCAACCACGCCTCCCCCTGCGCGACCAACTGGTTGTTCGCCGGGCCGCTCGTTCCGAACACCATGACCTGCGACCGGAGCGCCCGAAGCCGGGCGAATCCGGCGTCGGCGTCGGTCTCGTCGCCCGTCTCCGCACGGGCGAGGGCGGCGACCGTCAGGGGGCCGAGCGTGCTGCCGAATCCGAACAGGGCGAGCCGTTCCCGGAACCGGGGGGCCTCGAGGGCCCGCCACGAGGCCGGCGGTTCCGGGAGGGCGTCCGTGTTGTAGAGGAAGCCGACCGGAGAAGCGAAGGTCGCCGGAAGCGCCCGCTCGTGGATGTGCGCCCCCGGATCCAGTCGCTCCGGGTCGGGGAGGCCGACGGTCCCGGCATCCTCGATCAGGCTCTCCGCCGCGAGCAGCGCCGCTTCGCCGGCGTCGATCCAGAGCGCGTCCAGCGACGGGTTGCCCGCCTCCACCCGGACGCGGGCAGCCTGGTCGCTCGAGCGGAGCCCGATGGCGACGATCTGCGCGCCGGTCCGCGCTTCGAAGGCCGGAGCGAAGCGGCTCTCGAGGTCGGCGATGCGACCCGGCGGCGCGGCGACGATCAGGTCGTCTTCGCCGGGACCGCAACCCGCGAGGGCGGCGAGGAGGAGGGCGGCGGGAAGGAGGCGCTGGATCATGGGGTCGAGCCGGCGCGCGACAGGCGCTCGGCCGCGACCGCCGCGATCCCGGTGACGGCAATGGTCACGGTGCTGATGGCGGCGACGGTGGGATCCTGGAAGCGGTCCACCGCCTCGAAGATGGCGACCGGGAGGGTCACCGTGCGGCCGGAAGCGAGGAGCAGCGAGAGCGCGAAGTTCCCGAAGGAGATCACGAACGCCGAGATGACGCCGGCGACGATACCGGGCCGGGCGCCGGGGAGCGTCACCAGGAACAGCGTGGCGAGCGGGCTGGCGCCGAGGCTGCGGGCCTGCTCCTCGAGGAGAGGGTCGCTCGATTCGAGCGAGGCGAGAACGTTGCGGGTGACCCAGGGGATCGTGATGAGGAGGTGCGCCAGCAGGAGGGGGGCTGCGGTCCCCGCGAGCTGGAGCCCGGTGGTCCGGGCGGTGAGCGAGGCGGCCGTCAGGAGGCCCACGCCGAGCACCAGGCCGGGCAGCGCGAGCGGGGAGAGGAGAACGGCGACCAGCGCCTCGCGCCCGCGCAGCGAACCGCGGGCGAGGGCGAGCGCGGCCGGGACGCCGACCAGCGCCGCCGCCCCGCTCGCGACCGCGGCCAGCGCCAGGCTCGTCCACAGCCCGTCGAGGAGGCGGGGGTGTCCGGCCAGGCCGGCGTACCAGCGGAGGCTGAATCCCGTCGGGGGCACTTCGAGCGCGGCCGTGGGGCTGAACGAGTAGAGGATGACCGCGAGCGGCGACGCCAGCAGCACGGCGAACGCGGCGGCGGCGCCGAGGCCGAGGGCGAGTCTCGGGAGGCGGCGGCTGGTTCGGTCGGACACGGCGTCTCAGCCCCCGAAGACCGTCGCCGACCGTCGGCGGCTGAAGCCGGCGGTGGCGGTGAGCAGGGCGGTCGCGGCGGCCAGCAGCACCAGCGAGGCGGCCGCGGCGGCGGGCCAGTCGAAGTGGATCGTGATGCGTTCGTAGATCTCGAGAACGAGCGTGCGGGTCGCGCTTCCCCCGAGGAGCGCGGGTGTGGCGTAGGCCGAGAGGCAACCGACGAGGACGAAACCGGCCCCGGCGACGAGACCGGGGAGCGCGAGCGGCAGCGTGACCCGAAGGAATGCCGACGCCGGGGAGGCGCCGAGGCCGCGGGCCGCGTCCACGAGCGACCGGTCGCTTCGGTCGAGACTGGCGGTCAGGGCGAGGATCATGAACGGCAGGAACGCCTCGGTGAGCGCGATGAGAACGCCGGCTCCGGTGTGGAGGAGGCCGACCCGGGGCAGCCCCACCGCTGCGAGAGATTCGCCGAGAAAGCCGCGGGCGCCGAGGATCAGGGTCCAGCCGTAGGCGCGCACCACGACGGACATGAGGAGCGGCGCGACGACGAGCAGCGTCAGAACGCTTCGGATCGAGCCGGTGGCGCGGGAAAGGACCCACGCCGCCGGAAACGCCAGGACGACGGTGAGCGCGGTTGTCGCGAGAGCGAGTCCCGCGGTGCCGCCGGCGACCTCCGCCCAGGGCGCCGCGAGCAGCCCGCGGAAGGCGGCGAGAGTCGGGCCGCCTTCGAGCGGCGCCAGCGGACCCGGCGGGATCAGGGAGACCCGCACCAGGACGCCGACCGGGATCGCCGCCGCGACCCCGACGACCGCGAGCGCCGGCAGCAGCAGGAGAGCGGCCGCGCGCCGCCGCCGGCGGTCGCCCGGGCTGTCCATGCGGGTCGGATTCTACGGGCGGGATCCCGTCCTTCGTCCCGCGGTCCGTCGGCATGACGTCGTTCCGCGCCTGCCGGGGGATCCGAAGCCGCGATCCGGGATCCGGAGTAGGGTTCGTTCGCCTTGTCCTCGTCCCTTCGGCCGTTCCTGGGTCCGGCGCTGGCCTTCGCCGCCGTGGCCGCGGCCGGAGCCCTGCTCTTCCTCGACCTGTGCGACCTGATCTACCGCTGCGGGTGCGTGGCGTGGTGGGCCGGCGGCGCCGCCCACTGCAACATCCGGATCCCCGGTCCTCCGGACTGCCCGTTCTGCGCCTGGCCGGCGGTCTCGGCGGGGGCGTGCTTCGCGGGGATGGGAGCTCAGGCCGGCATCCTCCTGCGCCCGAAGCCTCCCGGCGGGCTGGGCGCGCTGGCCTCGCGGAGTCTCGCCGCTCTCGCCGCGTTCGGCGTCGTTCTCTGGGGGATCGGCGCGGCGCTCGGGTTCGCGGTGGGCTACTGGCGCTGACCGCCGCGGCTCAGGCGAAGGAGAACACCAGCGGGAGCACGGCGATGACGAAGGCCGCCCATCCGGCGTAGATCGGCAGGAACGCCGCCTGCCAGCGCCGCAGCCGGTCGAATCCCGCCCTCTCGCGCAGGAAGCCGAGGAGGAGCCACCCCGATCCGGCGAGGTTCGCCAGCAGGATCAGGTTGATGCCCACGGCGGCGACCCGGTTCGGGCTGGGGCCGAATTCCGAGATTCGCCCGGCGATGGCGCCGAGCGCGATCCCGTCCACGATCAGGGCGAGGACGACGAGGGCCGCGGTGACGCCATCGAAGAGTCCGGGCTTCGCTTCCTCGTCGCGGGCGGCCACGTGGAGCAGGACGAGCCCGACGACCAGGACGAGAAGCAGGTCCAGCCCGATCAGGACTTCCCGGTCCGGTTGCAGCCCGGCGCCGGTCCACGCCATCGTGGCGAGGAAGACGACGAGCACGCCAGCGAACATCGGGGAGAACACCCGGATCAGCACGGGCGCGAGCTGTCCGGTGAGTCGGCGGCGCGTCTCCGCGAGGAAGCCGGCGATCACGATCGCGCCGGCGGCCCCGGCGGGCAGCATCCAGCGCTCCACGAAGCCCTCCGCCTCGAGCCCGATGAGGCCGAACAGACCGATCGTGAGTCCGACGAGAATGAGCCCGCCGAGGCCGAGGAGCGGCAGCGTGAGCAGCAGCTCGCCGGTGAAGCGCGCGAAGCGCAGCCGCCGCCCCACGATGTTCCCGGACTCCGCTCCGCTCCCGACGAGTCCCACCGCGAGCCAGAGGGCGAGCGGAAGATGGATCGCCGCGAGCGTCTCGGTGGAGCCGCCGGCGGCGAACGGAATCCCGTTGATGAGAACGGCGCCGAGGAGGAAGACGCCGAGCAGGGCGAGGATCTGCGGCCGGGGAAACCGCTGCCTCCAGGCCACCCACACCGACAGTGACGGCAGGATCAGGAGGCTCAGGTTCCGCAGGTAGAAGCGGTCGGCGGCCGGGGAGTCGAAGGAGATCCCGAAGAGTTCGGGGAGCTTCACCGCCGCCGCCGCCGCGACGGCGAGGCCGATGGCGGCCAGGATTGCGCGCCTCGGGTCCGTGGATGCGAGGATCGCGCGCCTCGCGTCCGTGGAAGCGCCGGGCGTCCCGGACGACGGCCAGCGTCTCGGGGGGCCGGCGAAGCGGCGGGCGAGCGGGTCGCGGTCGGCGTGGCGGCGAATGGCGACCGAGAAGGCCTCCTCCGCGGTGAGACCGGCCTCCTCGAGCGTCTGCGCCTCTTCGCGCACGGCGGCCACTCTCGGCTCGGCCTCGTCGTCGGAGACGCCCTGTCCGGCGAGGAACCCCCGCCACGCCTCGAGTCCTCCCGTCGGGACCGGATCCGTCATGCCGTCCGCTCCGGCTCGACTCCGCCCTCCGGAACCTCCCGGTCGGAAGACCGGCTGTCCACGATGTCCGGCAGCACCTCCCCGATCTCTCCCCGCACCACGACGGTGGCCATCCCGTCGAGGGGGGTCGCCTCCCGGTTCACGATGACGAGTCCGGCGCCCGCGAGGCGGGCCGCCCGCGGGATGGAGGCGGCGGGCTCCACGACGAGCGAGGAGCCCACTGCGAGCAGCAGGTCGCAGCGGCGAGCCGCTTCGAACGCGGCGGTCACCACCTCGGGGGTCAGGCTCTGTCCGAACGAGATCGTCGCGGGTTTCAGGAACCCTCCGCAGTCCCGGCAACGCGGGGACAGCTCGCCGGCGGCCACTCGGCGCGCGGCCTCATCGGCGGAAATCCGGTCGTCGCACCGGAGGCACGCCGCCTCCCGCGTCGTTCCGTGGAGCTCGAGAACCTGGTCGGCGGGCAGGCCGGCGCGCTGATGGAGGCCGTCGATGTTCTGGGTGACGAGCGTCCCGAGCCGGCCCTGGCGGTGGAGTTCGACGAACGCGGCATGCCCGGCGTTCGGAGTCGCCTTCCGCATGGCCGGCCACGCCGCCACCTTCTGCCGCCAGTACTCGATCCGGCCCGCTTCGCTGGCGAGGAACTCCTGAAAGGTCACGGTGCGGTTCGTCGCCCACACTCCGTCCGGGCTGCGGAAGTCCGGGATCCCCGACTCGGTCGAGATCCCGGCCCCGGTGAAGCCGACGATCCGCCGGGCGCCGCGCACCAGCCGCCGGGCGTCGGCGAGGGCGCGCGCCCGCATCCGGAGGTCAGGAGGGGGGTGGAGCGACCCGGCGCTGGCCCATGAGCGCGGTGAGGTCGGCGTCTCCGATTTCCCCGATCCGGTCGGCGAGGCGCTTGAACTGGACGAAGATCTCGTCCATCTCCGCCTCCGCCGGAGCGAATCCGATCTCCTCCAGCCGCGACCGAAGCGCGTGGCGGCCGCTGTGCTTGCCGAGCACGAGTTCGTTGCCGGCGGCCCCCACATCCTCGGGCCGCATGATCTCGTAGGTGGCCCGGTGCCGGAGGACGCCGTGCTGGTGGATGCCCGCCTCGTGGGCAAAGGCGTTGCGGCCCACGATCGCCTTGTTCCGCTGCACCACCGCCCCGGTGATCCGGGTGAGCAGTCGGCTGGAAGCGTGGATCTCGCGCGTTTCGACGCCGGTGTCCACCTCGAACAGATCGCGCCGGGTGCGAAGCGCCATCACGACCTCTTCGAGCGACGCGTTGCCGGCCCGCTCGCCGATCCCGTTCACGGTGCACTCGACCTGCCGCGCGCCCGCCCCGACCGCGGCGAGGCTGTTCGCGACCGCCATCCCGAGGTCGTTGTGGCAGTGCACGCTGATCACCGCGTTCTCGATGCCGTTGACGGTGGCCCGCAGGCGCCGGATCAGGGCGGAGAACTCCTGGGGCATCGTGTAACCCACCGTGTCCGGGATGTTCACCGTCGTGGCGCCGGCTTCGATCACGCGCTCGACGACCTCGGCGAGGAAGTCCGGCTCGGTGCGGGAGCCGTCCTCCGGAGAGAACTCGACGTCGTCCGTCCGCTCCCGGGCGGCGGCGACCGACTCGACGGCGCGGCGCAGGATCTCCCGCTTCGCCATCCGCAGCTTGTACTGCCGATGGAGCGCGCTGGTGGCGAGGAACACGTGGAGCCGGGGCCGGGGAGCGTCGGCGAGCGCGTCCCACGCCGCTTCGATGTCGGCGGGGACGCACCGCGCGAGCGCCGCGATCCGGGGGCCCTCGACCTCCCGGGCGATGGCCCGGACCGCCTCCCGGTCTCCTTCCGAGACCGCCGGGAACCCGGCTTCGATGATGTCAACGCGCAGCCGGGCGAGCTGGCGGGCCATCTCCAGTTTCCCGTCGAGCCCCATGCTGCAGCCGGGCGACTGCTCGCCGTCGCGGAGCGTCGTGTCGAAGATCCGGACGCGATCGGGAAGGGACGTCACGGGGCGGGAGATGCTCGGCAGGGGAGGGATCCGGGAACGGCGGGTCCGAACCCGGTTTCATGTTCCCCGCGTGTCACCGGATTGTAGTACGGGTCCACCCTCTGTACGGGCCACCCTCTCTGGCAGTGGGGGATGCCGGGAGCGGGTGAGCCTTCCCGGGACTGCGACCGGCTAGCGGCTGGCGTCCCCGGCTCCCGGTTGCTCGGCGAGGAAGGGCAGGGCGCCTTCGATCCGCGCGACGCGCTGCGCCAGCGCCCGGAAGTCGGCCCGAAGGTCGGCGAGCTCGGCGCGGACATCGGCGACTTCCGCCCGGACATCGGCGACTTCCGCCCGGATCGCGGAGCGATCGTCGGTCGCGGCGCGGAGGTCCGCGCGGATGTCCCGCTGCCCCAGGCCGAGGAATCCGGCGGCCGCGATGATGACCGCCGTGAGGGCGATGGTGTTCCGGGTCTCGCGCATGGCTGTGACTTTAGCCGGGCGACGCCGAGGCCGCCACCCCCGGGAGCCGGTCGCTAGCGGTCGGCCCGTACACGGCCTCGAGGCCCCGCCGCGCCCCGCTGCTACTCTCCCGCGCCCTCCCGTCCGTGCCCGCTTCCCCGGTCCCCGCCCGCACCTCGCTCCGGAGGCATTCGGCCCGTCGTCTCCGCCAGGTGGAGGCGCTCGAGGATCCCGCCGGGCTGCCGGCGCTCGTAGGGCCGCGGGTGGCGGTGCGCCATCCCCTTCGGGTCTGGAAGGAGACGGCTCGGAAGCTTCTCGCCGAGCGGGAGGCGAGACGAGCGAGTCGGCTGGGGGAGCAGGTCCTCAAGCCGGAGGAGACCGCCGCGCTTGGCGTCGCCGGGAGTCGTCTGCTCGCCCTCGGCGACGACGATTCGCCGCTCGGCCGCCTCTCCGACGATGCGCTCGACCGGATGCGGATCGAGCGCGACCCGGAAGCGATCTGTCGCCGTCTCGCCGAGGTGGATCCGGCAGGCGGCTGGGAGGAGACTCCGCGCGTCGCGCTTCTCGTCGGCGTCGTCCTGGTCGCAGCGTCGGCGGAGGCGGAGCGTCGGTGGAAGGTCCGCGACGCGGAGAATCGGGCCCGGATCCGGGCCCGGCGGGGGCGGGGCGGGCGATGAGACCGCGAACGCTCTTCGACCGGATCTGGGAGGCCCACACGGTCGTCCCGGAGGCCGCCGATCACCCCGCCGTCGTTTACGTGGATGTTCACCTGATCCACGAGGTGACCTCGCCGCAGGCGTTTTCGATGCTTCGGGACCGGGGGCTGCCCGTCCGCCGGCCCGACCGGACCTGGGCCACGGTGGACCACTCGATTCCCACCCGGCAGACCGGCGGCCGCCCGGCGTGGCTGAACGCCGCCACCCGGCGCCAGGTCGAGACGCTCGAGAGGAACTGCGTCCGCCACCGCGTTCCCCTGTTCCGGGCCGGGGATCCGGGGCAGGGGATCGTCCACGTGATCGGCCCCGAGATGGGGCTCACGCAGCCGGGGCGCACGATCGTGTGCGGCGACAGCCACACGAGCACCCACGGCGCCTTCGGGGCCTGGGCGTTCGGGATCGGCACCAGCGAGGTGGCGCAGGTTCTCGCGTCCCAGTGCCTGCTCCAGTCGCGTCCCCGCACGCTGTCCATCGAGGTCTCCGGCGCGCTCCGTCCCGGGGTCTCCGCCAAGGATTTGATCCTGGGCCTGATCGCGCGGTTCGGAGTCGCGGCGGGGCGCGGTCACGTGATCGAGTACCGGGGTCCCGCGATCCGTCGTCTGGGCATGGAGGCGCGGATGACCGTTTGCAACATGTCCATCGAGGCGGGGGCTCGCGCCGGGCTCGTCGGCCCCGATGACGAGACCTTCGCCTGGCTCGAAGGCCGCGAGATGGTTCCCCGGGGCGACGGGTTCGATCGCGCCGTGGAAGGCTGGCGGAGGCTGGCCACCGATGAGGATGCCCGCTTCGACGCCGAACTCCACTTCGACGCTTCGCGTCTCGAGCCGATGGTGACCTGGGGCACGAACCCCTCGATGGCCTGCGGCGTCAGCGAGCCGCTTCCGGAGCCGCGCGGGCCCGAGGCCCGGGCGGCGCTCGACTACATGGGACTCGAGCCGGGTCGGCCGCTCGCGGGTCGGCCGGTGGATGTCGTGTTCATCGGAAGCTGCACCAACGCGAGGATTTCGGATCTGCGCGTCGCGGCGGGAGTCCTCCGCGGCCGCCGGGTGCATCCCGGCACGCGGGTGCTCGTCGTGCCCGGTTCCGCTTCCGTGCGCGAGCAGGCGCGCGCGGAACGGCTCGATGAGGCGTTCCTCGCCGCCGGCGCGGAGTGGAGGGCGCCGGGCTGCTCGATGTGCATCGGCATGAACGGGGATCACCTCCGCTCCGGAGAACTCGCGGTCTCCACATCGAACCGCAACTTCGAGGGCCGGCAGGGTCCCGGCGGCCGCACCATCCTCGCATCGCCCGCCACCGCCGCCGCCTCCGCTCTCGCCGGCGCGGTCAGCGACCCCCGCCCCTGGCTGGATCCCTGATCCTCGAGAACCCATGAAGCCCCTGAGCCGCATCGTCTCCCGCACCGTCGTTCTCCCGGGGGACCACGTGGACACGGATCAGATCATCCCGGCGCGGTTCCTCACCGCGACGACGCGCGAGGGACTCGGCGCCGGCCTCTTCGCCGACTGGCGGCGGGACGCGTCGGGGTCCCTCCGGCCCGACTTTCCGCTGAACCGTCCCGAGGCGGAGGGCGCCCGAATCCTCGTCGCGGGGGCCAACTTCGGCTGCGGCTCGTCCCGCGAGCACGCCCCGTGGGCGCTCGTGGACGCCGGATTCGAGGCGGTGATCAGCACCTCGTTCGCCGACATCTTCCGGGGGAACGCAGCCCGCAACGGTCTCGCGCCGGTGGAGCTCGATGCCGCGGCGCACGCCGAACTGGTCGCGTCGCCGGGCGCGGAGGTCTCGATCGCGCTGGAAACCGGGGTGGCGACCTTCCCCGGGGGCGGCTCGGCCCGCTTCACGCTGGACCCGTTCGCCCGGCGCTGCCTGCTCACCGGGCTCTCGCCCCTGGACTTCCTCCTCTCGCACGAGGAGCGGATCGTCGCCTACGAGGACGGCCTCCCGAGGGAATGACCGGCCTCGTCCGCTGCGGGTGGGCGGAAGCGTCCTTCCCGGCCGGCGTCCGCTACCACGACGAGGAGTGGGGCGTTCCCGCGCTGGACGACCGGGCGCAGTTCGAGTTCCTCGTCCTCGAGTCGGCCCAGGCCGGCCTCTCGTGGGCGACGATCCTGAAGCGCCGCGAAGGCTACCGGGAGGCCTTCGCCGGCTTCGACCCGGAGGCGGTCGCCCGGTTCGATCGGGCGACGGTGGAGCGGCTGCTGCGAAACCCCGGCATCGTGCGAAACCGGGCCAAGGTGGAAGCGGCGGTGAACAACGCCGCCCGGTTCCTCGAGGTCCGGCGGGAGTTCGGGAGTTTCCTCGCGTTCCTCTCGACCGTCACCGCCCGCTCGACGCCTCCGTGCCGGGAGAAGGACGAGGACGTACCGGCGACTTCGGAGGCATCCGACGCGCTCACCCGGGCCATGAAACGGCGCGGTTTCCGCTTCGTGGGGAGCACGATCCTCTACGCCCACATGCAGGCGACCGGTCTCGTGAACGACCACGTCGTCTCCTGCTTCCGCCACGCTCCGCTGTGTCCCCGCTGTGGTACGGCAGACTTCGCAGCGGGAGAAGCGGGGAGGTGAACCGGACGATGACGATCAGGCGGACCCATCGGATCCCCGCGGCCCTGCTCCCGCTCGTCACCGGCCTGTGCCTGTCGTGCGGGGGCGGCGACAGCGGCAACGCCGTCACCCCGCAGGCGCCGGAAGCCGTCGCGCGGCAGCTCACCGGCCTCGAGATCGTCGCCCCGCGGGCCTCGTTGAGGATCGGCCAGACCCTGGCCCCTCTGGTGGCCTACGGTCTCTACGACAACGGCACGACCGGCACGCTGGCGGCGAGCTGGTCCTCCTCGGACGAGGCGGTGGCTTCGGTGGATGCGGAGGGGGTCGTCACCGGGGAAGGGGCTGGGTCGGCGGAAATCACCGCGAGTTTCGAGATGTTCTCATCCTCCGTGGTCCTCGAGGTTTCCGAGCCCGACGATCGCTCGACCCGCGACCGACCGGACGACTTCGAGGGGCCCCAGATCCACGCCGTGTACGCGGTCCCGAGCGACCGGGAGGATCGGAACCTGGACCGGTGGGGGGATGTCGCGACATCCTTCGAGGCGATCCAGAACTGGCTGGCCGAGGAAATCGGGTACCGGCTGAAACTGGACACCTACGGGGGCGAGCTCGACGTGAGCTTCCTGCGCGTGTCGTTCACCCACCAGGAAGGCGACGGCCAGGCCGGAGGGCTGGTGCATGGGCTGACCGACGAGATCGAGGCCGCGATGGGTCTCGACCCGGACAAGATCTACGCCATCTACTACGACGGCAGGCAGGCAGGCGTGTGCGGCAGCGCTCCATTCGGCGGCCCGGGCGCCGCGGTGTACCTGTCCTGCAGCGACGCCACGCTCGGGGCCGACCCGGACGAGATCTCCACGTTCGAAGCCGTCATGGTTCACGAGCTGCTCCATGTCTTCCGAGCCGTGGATCCCTGCGCCCCCAATCACATCCCGGGTTCCCATGTGGGCGATGATCCCGCCGATCTGATGTACACGAAGCAGGATCGGGTGCAGCGCCCGGAGGCCGTGATCGATCGGGGCCGCGACGACTACTTCGGGCACGGCCGCAGCGACTGCCTCGACACGGCTCGCAGCCGGTGGTGGGAGCCGCTTCCCGGCGGTCGGGTCGCCAGGCTGAGCCTCGCGCCCCGGGTGCGGATCCCCGCGGGCGACTGGCCGATCCGGTGCGGCGTGGAAGAGGAAGAGCACGCCGAGCCCCCTCCGGATTGAGCGGCGGGGCCCCGGCCCCTCGCCGGCGGCCCGGACAAGCCCGGATCGCTCCTGCCCCGCACGGACCAACCCGGACTGTTCGCGCTCCGCACGGGCCGCGTTCGAGGCGGTGCTTTCGGCAGCGCTTCTGCTCTGATCCGACCGGCTCGGGGGAGCGTCCGAATCGCCGGGAGGGCGGCCCCGGAGCACCCGTCGGGCGCTTTCCGGGGCTGGTAAGTCCGGGCGAGGCGCCCGGTTTTCGACAAAGCGCCCGAAAACGGGATTTTCGACCCGCCGCTGCGTCATTCCCCGGGCATGGCGCAGATTCCCTTCGGACTCCGGAAACCTCTCTCCGGCATCGGCGTGGACATCGGCTCGGCGGGCGTGAAGGCGGTCGAGCTCGGCTGGGACCGGGACGGCCCGTTCCTCGTCGGGGCGGGCCGGGAGCCGTTGCCTCCCGGCTCGATCTCCGACGGGATGACGAGCGATCCGGACGAAGTCGGCGACGCGCTCGGCCGGCTGCTCACCCGGATCGGCGCCCGGACCCGGGAGGTGGCGGTCGCGGTCGGCGGCAGCTCGGTCTTCATTCGCCGGCTCCCGCCTCCGGCCGCTGATCCGGCGTCGCCCGACTTCCGCGACGCGGTCGCGCAGGAGGCGGCGCGGCACGTGCCGTTCCACATCGAGTCGCTCGAGTTCGACTGGGTCGCCTCGCCACCCGCGGCCGGCGGCGAGGCCACCGCGGACGGCGAAGACGGCCCCGAGACCGGCCCCCCGAAGGCGATCGTGTTCGGGGCGGCTCCCCGGGAGATGGTGCGGGCCCACTGCGACGCGGTCACCCGCTGCGGGAGGCAGACGACCCGCGTGGACCTCGAACCGTACGCGCTGTTCGCGGCCGCTCGCCTGCGAGGGGTGGTGGGCGACGGAGACGGGGCTCCGTCGCCTCCGGGTCCTGCGGCGTTCGTCGAACTGGGCGCCCGCCGGGCATCCGTCCACATCTTCGCCGATTCGCCCGGGGACGAGGGGCCGGGAGACCTTCTCGCGAGCGTCGAGGCGCCGCCGCTGGCGAACGACGCGCTCTCCCTCCCGGCGCGGGAGAACGGGCGCCGGGACGCGGCCGGTGACTCGGGGGCGGCCGCGCGGATCGTCGCCGCGTTTCGCGAGGGACTCCGAGAAGCCGGGGTCCGCTCCGCCGCCCGCGTGTGGGTCAGCGGAGGCGGCGCCCTTCCCGAGGGGGCTCGGGCGGCCCTCGGAGGCGGGCCGTCCGTTCTCGACCCGCTCGCCGGGCTCCGCCGGCCCGGCGCGGAGGGCGTGGAGGCCGGCGCCGGAGATTCCCCCGGCGGACCGGCCTTCGCGATCGCCGCCGGACTGGCCTGGATCCAGGTCCGGGCGGCGGTCCGGGCCCGGCGAGGTTCGCCGTGAACCTGGGCTCCGCCGCGCCACGGCGAAACCGGCCCCGGATCGGGATTCCGGCGGCGCCGTCCCGACTCGTCACGGCCGTCGGCGTGTTCCTGATCCTCGCGGCCGCCGCCTGGGGCGTCTTCGAGAGCCGCTCGATGGATCGCCGCCGGCAGGCCGCGGAAATCGAGCTGGCGCGACTGCGCCAGGCGGCCCGGGACCGGGAGCAGGCCGAGGCGCGACTGCTGGCCGCCCGCGAGGCCCACGAGCGGGCCGGTCGGCTCGAACGCCGGGTGGCCCGCTGGGTCGAGGAGCGCGAGATCCTGGCCACGCTCCTGCGTGGCCTCTCCGGTCGGCTGCGCGATGACGTGGTTCTCGACAGCCTCCGTCGGGACGGACGCGGGTTCGCGATCACCGGGCGCGCGGCTTCCGGCGATGCGGTGACGGCGGCGGTGCGCGAGCTCGGACGCCTCGATCCCGTCGCGCAGCTCGATCTCCTGTTCGTCGAGCGGGACGCGGGGGCAGATCGTCCTCCCGGGGACTCGGAGGATCTGCCCGCCGGAGGCGCGCAGCGCTTCGCGCTCGAGGGGATCCTCGGGTATTCCTCCCCCGAACCGGCGCCCTTCGGGGCGGTTGCGCCGGTGGAGGGCCCGGATCGCTGATGTCGCGCGCCCGCCCGTGGACCTCGTGTCTGGCCTTCCTGCTCTTCGCCGGTCTCACCGCCGGCGTCTTTTCGCTCCTGATCCACCCCTCCCGGCGGGCCGCCGCCGAGGCGGCCGCCCGGGAGGTCGCGCGTCTCGAGAGCGATCCGGTCGGGACCGCCGAGGATCTGGCGGCCGAAGCGGAACGGCTGGAGGAGGAGCTGTCGCAACGCCGCGCCCGCGTCGAGTCCGCCTGGGCGCTGTTCGCTCCTCCGGCCGAACCCGACGACCTGCTCCACGCGCTGCGGGCCGCCGCCGCCCGCGAGCGGGTCCGGATCGTCCGGTTTGCCCCGGAGGCCGGGATGCTCCTCGACCGCTTTCGGGCGCGCGCCGTGGTGCTGACCGCCGAGGGCGGCTTCTTCGAGCTCCTCGGGTTCGTCGAGCGGGTCGCCCGACTACCCCATCTCATCGTGATCGAGGAGGCGGACTTCGAGAGCCTGGGCGAGTCCGGGGGAACGATTCGGGCTCGCCTGACCGCCGTCGCAGTGACCGCTCCCGGTCCCCCCTTTCCGCCGTCCCGTTGACCGAAGGAGGTCTTTCATGGTCTGGAGGTCTGGCGCCTTCCTCGGCGCCCTGCTCGTCTTCGTCCTCGGATTCGCGTCCCCCGCCGGTTCCCGTCAGGAGGCCGAGGCCCGCGATCCCTTCTCCTGGCCGGCGGGCCGCGCCGCGGCGCCCCGGCCTCCCGGGCTCGCCGGAGTGCGGATCAGCGAAACCGCGGTCCGCGGCGTCCTGATCCTGACCCCCGAGGTCCGCGAGGGGCGGCCCCGCGGCCTTGCCGTCCTCGAGACCGCGGAGGGCGTCGGCTTCATCGTCGCGCCCGGGGACCGGCTTCTCGATGGCTTCCTCGAGCGCGTGGAAATCGGGGGCGCGGTGTTCCGGCGTTTCGGCGAGGCGAACCGCGAGCTCTTCGCGCCTGTCGGCGCCGGAACGGAGCCGGTCGAGCCCCGCGGGAGCGCACGATGACTGGCGCCGCGTTCCGGCTCGTCCTCATCGCGGGCCTGCTGCCCGTCGCCGCCGCCGCGCAGTCGGACCGGACGGCGAGCGCCGTTCGTCGGCTGGAGCTTCGCCAGGATCCCGGAGAGACGGTCGTGCGGCTCGGCGCGGACGGGCCTCTGGAAGCCGCCGCGGTGGTCCGCGCCGGCACCCGGTTCGGCGTCCTGCTGCCCTTCTCGGATCTGAGCGAAGTCACCGGGGGGTGGAACGCGGCGACGAATGAGGTCGTGGCCGTGCGGGTGGGCGCCGACAACACCGGGGGCGCCGGGCTCGAACTCGAGCTGCGGCCGGGGGTCTCCTGCGATCTGGACCGGAGGGAGTCCGGGCTCGAGGTCCGGTGCCGCGCCGAGGATCCGCCGGAGGCGATCGTCCTCCCGCTGACCGACGCCGTCACCTCGGAGCCGGCGTCCGGCCCCGACGACGGGCCAGACCCGGAACCGTCCGTCCCCGAACCCACCGACACTGAACTGTCCGACCCGGAAGACGTCGCGTCACCGGATGCGGGGGGCGACCCGGATGCGGATCCGCGGGGAGAGGCCCCGAACCCCGACGAACCCGCGACTCCGGTCAGTCTGGACTTTCGCGACGCCGATCTCCGCGATGTGCTGCGGATCCTGAGCGAGGTCAGCGGCTATGACTTCGTGCTTCAGCCGGGCGTCACCGGGCGCGTCTCCGTGCGACTGACCGAGACCCCGTGGGACCAGGCCCTCGAAGTCATCCTGCGCTCCCACCGGCTCGGCTATCTGACCGAGGGCGGCGTGCTGCGCGTGGGCCCTCTCGCCGATCTGGTGGAGGAGCGGCGGGATCTGCAGCTTCACGCCGAAGCCCGGGATCTCGCCGGCGAGATCGTGGCGGTGCGTCGCCGCCTCGCCTATGTCCGACCGGAGGAAGTGCGCGAGGTGCTGGAGGCGCGCCTGAGCGAGCGGGGCGTCCTGGTGGCGGACCCGCGCACCGGCACGGTGCTGCTGCGGGATGTCCGGAGCCGGGTGGAGGAAATCACCGACCTGATGGACGCCCTCGACATTCCGGTTCCGGGGGTCGAGATCGAGGCGCGCATCGTCCTCGCGTCGAGGACGCTGTCCCAGGAGCTGGGTATCCAGTGGGGCGGGGGGCTCATCGAGCCGCGCACCGGCAAGCGGTTTCCCCAGTCGGTCGTGGTCGGCGGCGACGCGATCGGGTCCGGCACCTCGTCGTTCGCCACGCCGGGGAGCGGCGGCGTCCTGCCACCTGCCGACGAGGAAGGAGCCCGGCCGGGCTACGGCGTGGATCTCCCGATCAGCGATCTCCCGACCGGCGCTCTCGGACTCGCGCTTGGCGCGCTCGACGGCCTCGCCCATCTCGACTTCGTCCTCGCCGCCGCCGAGCGGGATGGAGAGGTCCGGATCCTGTCCGCCCCCCGGATCGTGGCGCAGAACGCCCGTCCCGCCACGATCAAGCAGGGCGTCACGTTCCCGGTGCAAGTCGTGGCGAACAACACGGTCACCGTCCAGTTCCAGGATGCCGTCCTCGAACTGACCGTCACCCCGCAGGTCAGTCCCGGCGGCACGGTGCTGCTCGATCTCGAAGTCAGCAACGACAGCCTCGACTTCGGCCAGGCCGTCGGGGGAATCCCCAGCATCGTGACCCAGAGAGCCACGACCCGGGTCCGCGTCGCCGACGGCGAAACCACGGTCGTCGGCGGTGTCTTCGCCCGGCGGGAGTCCGACCGCAGCGGCCGGGTTCCCGGGCTCCACCGCATCCCGCTCCTGGGTCATCTGTTCCGGTCCCGCGAGGAATCCCGCCGCGACGACGAGCTGCTCATCTTCCTCACCCCGCGCATCCGCTGATCGCGCGGGGGGCTGTGGTATTTTCCTCCCCTCGCGGGCCGAGCCCCGCTCCGCTTCGTGCCTGCAGACCGGTCCCCGGAACCTACCCTCGACGAGCTGCTCGACGCGGTGGACCGGCTCGCCGCGTCCGGCTTCCACCAGGCGGACCTCCGTTTCGGCGGTGTGCGGCTCCGGGTCTCGCGGGGTCCGTCGGTCCCGGTTCGATCCGTCGAGGCTGCCCCTCCGCCTGTCCCGCCCGTGGAGGCGGCGCCTCCGCCTCCGTCCGCACCCGCTGCCGCCCCCGCCGAGGCCGACGACGCCCTCCTGACCGTGTCGTCTCCGATGGTCGGGACCTTCTACCGGCGGCCGCGACCCGATGCCGACGCCTTCGTGGAGGTCGGCGATCGGGTGAAGAAGGGCCAGGTGCTTTGCATCATCGAAGCGATGAAGCTGATGAACAACATCGAGGCGGAGGCCGCCGGCGAGGTCGTCGAGGTTCTCCCCGAAGACGCCTCGCCGGTCCAGTTCGGGGATCCGCTGTTCCTCGTGCGCCCGTCCTGAGGTTCCGCGGCAGCGGCGGGTTCGTGCCGAGCCGGTGTTCCGCAAGATCCTGATCGCGAACCGCGGCGAGATCGCGGTGCGCGTGATCGCCGCCTGTCGCGATCTGGGGATCCGCACCGTGATCGTGTATTCGGTGGCGGACCGCGACTCGCTTCCGGTGCGGCTCGCCGACGAGGCGATCTGCATCGGCCCGCCCTCCCCCCGGGAGAGCTACCTCGACGTGCCCCGGATCCTCACGGCGGCGGAGATCGCCGGCGCGGAGGCGATCCACCCCGGGTACGGCTTCCTCGCCGAGAGTCATGACCTGGCCGAGGTCTGCGAGGCGTGCCGCGTCACGTTCATCGGGCCGCCGCGACGGGCGATCCGGGTCATGGGGGACAAGGCGCTCGCCCGGCGCACCATGAAGGCAGCCGGCGTGCCGATTCTCCCCGGCACCGAGGAGCCCATCCCGAACGCCGGCGAAGCGAGGCGGATCGCGGGGGAGGTGGGGTACCCGGTGCTCCTCAAGGCGTCGTTCGGCGGCGGCGGCCGCGGCATGCGCATCGTCGAGGACGAGAGCGGCATCGAGGGCGCGTTCGCATCCGCAGCGGCAGAGGCCACGGCGGCCTTCGGCGATGGAGAGATCTACCTCGAGCGCTACCTGTCCAGCGTGCGACACATCGAGGTGCAGGTCTTCGCCGACGCTCGCGGCAGCACCGTGCATCTCGGCGAGCGGGATTGCTCGGTCCAGCGACGGCACCAGAAGCTGGTCGAAGAGGCGCCCGCGCCTGGACTCTCCGCTTCCACCCGAAGCGAGCTGGGCGAGGCGGCGGTTCGCGCCGCGGAGGCGGTGGACTACCGGAACGCAGGCACCGTGGAGTTTCTGATGGACCCGGAGGGCCGGTTCTACTTCAGCGAGATGAATGTGCGGATCCAGGTCGAGCATCCGGTCACCGAGATGGTCACCGGGCTGGACCTGGTGCGCGAGCAGATCCGCGTGGCCGCCGGCGAGCCGCTCTCGTTCGCCCAGGAGGATGTCGAGGTCTCGGGCGCCGCGATCGAGTGCCGCGTCAACGCCGAGGATCCGGAGACCTTCGTGCCGAGTCCCGGAACCATAGACACCTTCCACAGCCCGGGCGGACCGGGGGTCCGGGTGGATACGGCGGCTCACGCCGGCGCGGTGATCCCTCCCTATTACGACTCCCTGGTCGCCAAGCTGATTACCCACGGGGAAGACCGCGCCCACGCCGCCGCCCGGATGCGCCGGGCGCTCGCCGAGATGGAGGTCGAGGGGATCCGCACCACGATTCCGCTGCACCGCCGCATCCTCCGGAGCCCGGAGTTCCTCGCCGGAGGCTTCGACACCGGGTTCCTGACCCGCTTGCCGCCGGAGGGGCAGTGACCGGTTTCGGCCCCGGCCCGCTCTACCCGATCCTCGACGCCTCGCTGATCGGTGACCGCGATCCGGGACCGTTCCTCGCTGCGCTCGCCGACGCGGGCGTCCGGGTGACGCAGTTGCGGGGCAAGGCCCTCTCCGCTCGGGACTACTGGACCTGGGTGAGCGCCGGCCTTCGGAGCGCCGGGACATCGGGGGTGCGCGTCATCGTGAACGACCGGGCCGATGTGGCCCTGCTCGCGGACGCCGCCGGCGTCCATCTCGGGCAGGACGATCTCTCCCCGCGACGCGCCCGACGGTTCCTCGGGGAGAGCCGGTGGATCGGCCTGTCCACGCACTCGCCGCGCCAGGTGGCCGAGTCCCCGGACGCCGCCGACTATCTCGCGATCGGACCCGTCTATCCCACCGGCGCGAAGGTGGACGCCGAGCCCGTCGTCGGGCTCCGGGGCGTGGCGGATGCTCGTCGTCGCACCCGCAGGACGCTGGTGGCGATCGGGGGGCTGGATGGCCCCCGCGGCCGCAAGGCGCTCGACGCCGGCGCCGACATGATCGCGGTCATCTCGGCGGTGGCGGCGCCGTCGCCCGCGGAAACGGCCGAGCGCGCCCGCGAGCTGCTGCGCTGCCTCACGACCGCCGGTCCGGAGTAGGAGCCATGGCGGGAAGGATTCTCGACGGGAAGAAGATCGGGGCCGCGATCCGCGCCGACGCCGGCGAGGCGGCTCGCGATTTCGCGGGCGGAGGGCGTCCGCCGGGGCTCGCGGTCGTGCTCGTCGGCGACGACCCGGCGTCCGCGATCTACGTGCGCGGCAAGGTCCGCGCGTCGAGGAAGGCCGGGATCCGGTCCGAGACCCACCGGCTCCCCGCGGACGCCACGGCCGAGGCGCTCGGAGCCCGCCTCGACGCGCTCAACGAGGATTCCGGCGTGGACGGAATCCTCCTCCAGCTCCCCCTCCCGCGGGGACTCGACGCGGGGAAATTCCTGGCCCGGATCCGTCCCGACAAGGATGTGGACGGTTTCCATCCGGTCAACGTGGGGCGCCTCGCGTCCGGGGCGCCCGGCCCCCGTCCGTGCACCCCGGCCGGCATCCTGGAGATGTTCCGGCGGAAGGGCGTCGAGGTGGCGGGTCGCCGCGCCGTCGTCGTGGGACGCAGCAACATCGTGGGAAAACCCCTCGCGCTGCTTCTGCTCCATGCTCACGCCACGGTCACGATCTGCCACTCCCGGACCCGGGATCTGGCGGCGCTCTGTTCGCAGGCGGACATCCTGTGCGCCGCCGTGGGTCGCGCCGGATTGCTGGGCGCGGACGCGATCCGGCCGGGAGCCGTCGTCGTGGACGTGGGGATGAACCGGATCGTGGACGAGACCCGCGTGCGGGAGCTCTTCGGGGACCGGTCCCGGAGGCTGACGCGGTTCCGCCGCCACGGTTACACGCTCGTGGGGGACGTGGACCCGCGGGCGATGCGGGAACGCGCCTCCCGCTACACCCCGGTGCCGGGAGGCGTCGGACCGCTGACGATCGCGACGCTGCTCTCCAACACGGTCGAACTCGCCCGGGCCCGTCGAGCCGCCGGGAACGGCTGAGGCGCGACCTGGTGCTGCGGGTCGGGCTCACCGGCGGCATCGCATCGGGCAAGTCGGTCGTCCGGCGGGTGTTCGAGCGCCTGGGGATCCCGATGCTGGATGCCGACGAGACGGTCCACGGCTACCTCGCTCCCGGAGGCGCGCTCGTGGCCGAGGTCGCGGGGCGGTTCGGCGCCGAGGTGCTCGACCGGAGAGGCGGAGTGGATCGCAAGGCGCTCGGCGCGCGGGTGTTCCTGGACGAGGCGGCGAGGCGCTGGCTCCATCGGCAGACGCACCCGCGCATCCGCCGCGACATCGGCGCCTTCCTCGACGCCCGCGAAGCCGATGGGCGATCCGTCGCCGGCGTCGAGGCGGCGCTTCTGATCGAGACCGGGAGCTACCGGAACTACGACCGCGTCGTCCTGGCCGCGTGCCCGCCGGATCTCCAGCTCGAACGGCTGCTCGCGCGCACTCCCGGGATGACCCCCGACGAAGGCCGGCTCCGGCTCGCGGCGCAGCTCCCGCTCGAGGAGAAGGTCTCGCGGGCCAGCGACGTCCTCGACACCAGTGGCGCACTCGCGGAGACCGTGGCGCGGGCGGAAGAGCTGGCGCGACGTTTCCTGCGGTCGGACGCCGGCTGACCGGCGCCTCGTCCGTTCAGTCGCCGAACGAGTTCTCGGCGGCCTCGAGGGCGCCCCGCGCCTCGAGGATCCGCTCCACGATTTCCCGCACCGCGCCCCGGCCGCCCGGAAAGGCGCTGACGAAGTCGGCCGCCGCAAGCGCCCGCGGATGCGCGTCCGCCGGGGCGGCGGAGAAGCCGGCCCGGCGCATCGCCGGGAGATCCTGCACGTCGTCGCCCACGAAGGCGATCTGCGCCGGCGACAGCCCGAGCGTCTCGCACGCTTCCTCGAAGGCGACGCCCTTGGTGAAGCAGCCCTCGCGCAGGAACGCCGCGTTGATCTCGCGCGCCCGTCGGCGGACGATGGCGGAGCGCCTGCCGGTCACGAAACCGAGCCGGAGCCCGGCTCGCCGGGCGAGGAGGAGGCCCAGGCCGTCGCGGGCATGGAAGCGTTTCCGCTCCGGGAGATCGAGGCCCGGATCCTCGGGTTCGAACGTCCCGTCGGTGAGCACCCCGTCCACATCGAACAGGATGGCCTCGATGGCCGCCTCCGGGTGGTTCACTCGAGGTTCAGTTGCCAGGAGACCCCGAACCGGTCCTCGATCCAGGTGAACCGGCGGCTGAAGCCGTAGTTGTCGAGCGGCATGAGGGCCTGGCCGCCCTCGACCAGCGCCTCCGCCAGGCGCTCGATCTCGTCATCGTCCCGGCAGGTCAGGAAGAGGGAGACGGCTGGGCTGAACCCCCAATCGTGGGGGATCGGGCTGTCGCTCGCGCGCACCTCGAGGCCGCCCAGCGAGAAGCGGGCGAGCTTCACCCTGCCGGCGAACTCGACCGCTCCCGTCTCGCCTTCCTGCCACCTCTGGATCTCGAGGATCGAGCTTCCCGGAACGACTGAAACGTAGAAGCGCATCGCTTCCTCGGCGCGTCCTTCCTGGAACGTGAGGAATGGCGTCAGGTCGCGCATGTCGGACGTCTCCTCGGCGGGCGGGCTGCAGCCGGCGGCCAGGGCGGCGATCAGCAGAACGACACCTGGCCTCACGGATACGGAACCTCCCGGGAACGGACTGTTCCGGCGCGCAGCGGAGGGCGCCGGCGAAGCCCCGATCGTACCAGCGGCAGAGAGTCCTGCGACCCGGCGATTCAGACCGCGACCGGTTCGGCGGGTCCGTTCTCCCGCTGTTCCAGCGCCGCACCCACGAACTCGCGGAACAGCGGATGGGGACGAAGCGGGTTCGACTGGAACTCGGGATGGAACTGAACGGCCACGAACCACGGGTGCTCCGGTAGCTCGCAGACCTCGAAGAAGCCGTCCTCGGTGGACCCGGTGAAGCGCATCCCCTGGTCGGCGAGCCGCTGCTCGTAGTCGTGGTGGAACTCGTAGCGATGGCGGTGCCGCTCCCGGATCCGGGTGACGCCGTAGGCCTGCGCCGCCAGCGATCCCTCCTCCAGGAGACAGGTCACCGCGCCGACCCGCATCGTGCCGCCCATGGGTTCGGCGCCCTCGAGGTGCCTGAGCAGGGCGAAGATCCGGTGGGGCGCGTCCGGGTCGATCTCCTCGGTGCTCGCCCCTTCGAGGCCGCACCGGGAGCGGGCGAACTCCACGAGCGCCCACTGGAACCCGTAGCAGATCCCGAGGAACGGGACCTCGCCGGTCCGGGCGCGTCCGGCGGCGGCGGCCATCCCCTCCGTTCCCCGCTTCCCGAACCCCCCGGGAACGAGGATTCCGTCGGCCTCCTCGAGCGGGGAAAGGTCGCCGCGCTCCAGGCTCTCGGCCTCGATCCAGCGAATGTCCACGCGGGCGCCGTGCGCGACCCCGGCGTGGACGAGCGCCTCTCCCAGACTCTTGTAGGAGTCCTTGTGCTCGACGTACTTGCCCACGACGGCGATTCGCACGTCGCGGCTGCCGGTCCGGAGCCGCTCCACCAGGCGTCGCCAGTCGTCGAGCCGCCGCTCGCGGGACTCGAGGCGGAAGTGGGCCAGGATCTGCGTGTCCACGCCCTCGGCGGCGAGGTTCAGCGGTACTTCATACACTGAAGCGGCGTCCACCGCGGTGAAGACCGCATCCGGAGAAACCGACGTGTGGAGGCCGATCTTGGCCTTGAGCTCCGCCGAGAGAGGCTCCTCGGCCCGGCACAGCAGGACATCGGGCTGGATGCCGATGGCGCGCAGCTCGCGGACGCTGTGCTGCGTGGGCTTCGTCTTGTACTCCCCCGCCGCCCGGATCAGGGGCACGAGCGTCAGGTGGAGGAAGCAGACCCGTCCGGGACCGGCGTCCAGGCGGAACTGCCGAGCGGCCTCGAGGAAGGGCTGCCCCTCGATGTCGCCGATCGTGCCTCCGATCTCGGCGATCACGACGTCGGGACGGTCGGCCACCGCGACCGCGGCGACGCGCCGCTTGATCTCGTCGGTCACGTGAGGGACGACCTGAACGGTCGCCCCGAGGTAGCCGCCCTGACGCTCCCGTTCGATGACCGCTTCGTAGATCTGCCCGCTGGTCACGTTGGACAGCGACGAGAACGCCCCTCCGGTGAAGCGCTCGTAGTGCCCCAGATCCAGGTCTGTTTCGGCGCCGTCGTGGGTGACGAAGACCTCGCCGTGCTGGAACGGACTCATCGTCCCCGGGTCCACGTTCAGATAGGGGTCGAGCTTCAGAAAACTCACCGAGTACCCCTGCGACTTGAGCAGCCTTCCCACCGAGGCCGATGCGATCCCCTTGCCCAGCGAGGAGATCACGCCCCCGGTGACGAACAGGAAACGCGTCTCGGGGGGGATCTGCAACGGCGGCGGCGCCCCTCGATTCGATCCCCTCTCGCCCCCGGAGCCCCGTCCCCCCGGTGCTCCGCCCCGCTGGCCCGCCATGCGGAGCAGAATGGTAGCAGCGACGCCCGGGGCGGCCGGGTCGAAAGCAAGCGCCGGGCCGGTATGGCCCTTCCGGGCCCCCGGGGAGCGACTTTGGCGCGTTGCTCCCGAAAATCCGTCATGCATGGGGTATGGCCGAAGTTGTGCATCGCGTGTCCCCCGCGACCGAACCGAAGGAGGAGCTCGGGCGGCTCCTGTCCGGGCTGGTGGAGCTCGGTGGGAGCGACCTGCACCTGGCGCCGGGGGTCGCGCCCCGCTTCCGGGTGAACGGCGCCCTCACCCGGGCGGGCGAGGAAGCGTTGCCGGCGTCGCGGGTCGAGGCCATGGTCGCCACCGCGATGCCGACCCGCGCCCGCGAACAGGTCGAAGCCGGGGAGGAGGCCGACTTCTCCTTCACGCTGGCGGGCGCGGCGCGATTCCGCGCGAGCGTCTTCCGGCGGCGCGGCGGGCTCGGCGCGGTGTACCGGGTCGTGAACGAACGGGTCCCCTCGCTCGACGCTCTCGGATTGCCCGAGGGCGCCGTCCGCCTCGCGGCGCTGACTTCCGGTCTGGTCCTGACGACCGGGCCGGTGGGATCCGGCAAGTCCACGACCCTCGCCGGGATCGTGGACCGGATCAACCGGACCCGTCCGGTCCACGTGCTGACCATCGAGGATCCGGTCGAAGCCCTCCATCGGAACGCGCGGGCCCTGGTGACCCAGCGCCAGGTGGGATCCGACACGGCGTCGGTGCACGCCGCCCTGCGCTCGGTGCTTCGGTCCGATCCCGACGTCGTCATGATCGGCGAGATTCGTGACCGGGAAACGGCCGACGCCACCCTCCGGGTCGCGGAGACCGGCCATCTCGCCCTCGCCACCCTCCACGCCCGTTCGGTGCTCCACGCCCTCCAGCGGCTCGTCGAGCTGTTTCCTCCGTCGCAGCACCGTCAGATCCGGAACCGGTTGGCGACCTCGGTGGAGACCATCTACTGCCAGCGGCTGGTGCCGCGCGCCGATGGCCGCGGGCGGGTTCTCGCGGTGGAGCACCTCGCTCCGACCCCCGCGGCGCGCAACCTGATCCGGGAGGACAAGCTCCATCAGCTCCTCGCTGTCATGGATGCGGGCGCGGGCCCTGCGCGCTCGGCGTCGCTGAACGACGCGCTCCGCTCCCTGGTCCGTCGGGGCGTCGTGGTCGCATCGGACGCCCTGGCCGCCTCGAACGACCCCGAGGGGCTCGCGGAGCGGCTTCGTCCGGGCGGGGAGCACGCGCCGTGAAGCCGCTTCCCCGCATTCCGGGTCTGGCCGCGATCCGGGCGGGCCGCCCCGGGCGTGGATCGGCCCTCGCCGTCGGCCTCGACATCCGCGGACCGGGAGCGGCGCTCGCGCTGCCGGTGCGGCGTCGCCAGGTAGCGATCCTCGTCCGCCAGCTTGCGGTGATGATCGGCGCCGGGCTGCCGCTCGCCGAGAGCCTCGCCGTTCTCCACGACCAGCAGCAGAACAGTCGGCTCCGGAACGCGGTCGCCTCGGTCGCCCGGGACGTTCGAGCCGGAAGTTCCCTGGGAAGCGCGATGGGGCGCCACCCGCAGGTGTTCAACCGGCTGGCGGTGGCGATGACGGGCATCGGGGAGTCCAGCGGACGGCTGGACGACAGCCTGCTTCGGCTCGCCACCGAACTGGAGAAGGCGGCCGAGACCGCGTCCAGGGTGCGGGGCGCCTTCGCCTATCCGCTCGTGGTGTGCGGGATCGGCGTGGCGGTGGTCGCCGTCATCCTGTGGAAGGTCGTGCCGGTCTTCACCGAGCTCTACGCCGGACTGGACGCGGAACTTCCCCTGGCCACCCGGGTCGTGGTGAGCGTTTCGGAGTCGTTCGGATGGTGGGCCGCGGTGGCGGGCCTTCTCGCCCTCGGCTTGGCGGCGGCGGTCTGGCGCATCCGCCGGACGAGCGTGGGCGGCGCGGCGGTGGACCGGCTCGTCCTGCGCGTTCCCCTCTTCGGCAGGCTGTCCCACCGCGCCGCTCTGGCCCGGTTCTGCCGCACGCTCTCCGCGCTCACCGGCGCCGGGGTCCCGCTTCTGGAGGGGCTTCAGATCGCCCGCCACACGGTCGGCAATCTCCATCTCGAGCGCGCCGTGGGCGACGTCCGGCAGCGGGTCGCCGCCGGATCCTCGCTCTCTCGTCCGCTCCAGGCGACCGGGCTGTTTCCTCCCATGGTCCACCAGATGGTGGCCGTCGGGGAGCGGACCGGCGAACTCGAGGGCGCCCTCGAGAAGGTGGCCGAGTTCTACGAGCAGGAGGTCACCCGGATCCACGCCACCGTCCTGCCCCTCCTCGAGCCGTTGCTGATCGTGGTGCTCGGCGCGGTCATCGGGGGCATCGTGGTGGCGATGTACATGCCGATCTGGACCCTGGTCGGACGCCTGTCGTGATCCGGCGTCTCCCTCTCGCGGCGCTCGCCGCGCTCTTTCCGTTCCATCGGTCGCGGGACCTCTCCGCGGCCCTCATCGTCGCTCCCCGGAGGTCTATCCTTATGAGCCGCGTTCCCGTGTTCACCCCCCTTTCCTCCCGTCCGCCGCCGGTCCCGTCGCCGCGCCCCGCTCCCGCCCGGCGCGAGCGCGGGTTCACGCTCATCGAGCTGCTCATCGTCGTCGCGATCATCGGCGTCATCGCCGGGATCGCGATTCCGCAGCTCCTCCGGGCCCGCCTCTCCGCGAACGAGGCTCAGGCGATCGGCGACTCGCGCGCCGTGATCGCGGCCCAGCAGACCTACGCCGCCTCGAACTGCGGCTTCTTCTCGGATCTGGTGAACCTGTGTCGCGACGGCGGCGACTGCGCCGGCGTGGGCATTCCGAATTATCCCGACGCCGCACCCGAGTTCGTCGGCGGCGACCTCGGTCGCACCACCCCGTACGTCAAGTCGGGCTACAACCGGAGCCTGACCGGAAACGGCAACCCGACGAGCGTTCCGGCCCACTGCGATCCACAGAGCCTGCTCGACTACTGCTACCACGCCGAGCCCGCCGACGTGGGCCGCACCGGGGTCCGCTCGTTCTCGGCGACCAGCGCCGGCGCGCTCTACAACGACCCCTCCGGCGCCGCCATAGACTGTCCGGTTCCGGGCGGCACCGCGTTCCTCGAGTGACGCCGGGTCGGCGCCGGGAGCCAGAGATCCTGGCCCGGCGCCTGACGCGCTCGTTCCCGGTTCGCGGCCGGAGCGGATGGCGCGCCCGTCGCCGGTTCGCCGTCCGGGAGCTGGACCTCGCGGTCGAAGCGGGCGAAGTCGTGGCGCTCGTCGGCGAGAACGGGTCCGGCAAGACGACGACGCTGCGCCTCCTCGCCGGACTCCTCGCTCCGGACTCCGGGGACGCGCGGATCGCCGGCTGCCCGGCGACGTTTCCCGCAGCCCGGCGCCGGCTCGGCTTCGCGGCCGAGGAAGACCGGTTCCCGGGAGGGCTCGACGTTCGGGGCGTGCTGCGACTCCACGCCAGCCTGGCCGGGCTCCGCGGCTCCGAGGCGAAGGCGGCGGCGACGCGCGCCGCCGCCGCCCTGGACCTGGGTCCCTGGCTGTCCCGGCGCCCGTCGCGCTGTTCCCGAGGCGTGCGGAGGCGCGTGAGCCTCGCTCAGGCGATCCTCGGCCGACCCGCGATCCTCGTTCTGGACGAGCCCTTCACCGGCCTCGATCCGGTGGCTCGCGGGCGGGCCTTCGTCGCCGTGCGGCGATCCGCCGACCGCGGCGCGGCCGTTCTCGTCAGCCTCCACGACGAGCGCGCAGTGGAAGCCATCGCCGAGCGCGTGGTCGCGATCGCGGCGGGGACCGTCGTGGCCGCCGGGCCGGTGGAAGAGCTTCGACGAAGACCACGGGCAGGAGGTCCGGAGGACGGCGCCGGGTGGCTCGGCGACCTGCTTCGATCCTCCGGACCGAACCGGGGAGGCGGAGACCCTCCCGCCTCCGTCGCGCGGGGATGACCCGGCGCTGGCTCCCCGTCGCGTCGGCGGCGCTGGCGGGCTTTCGCGGTCTTGCGAGGGAGGGGGGGCTCGTCGGGTCGGTTGGTCTGGTGGCGGCGGCCGTCGCCGCTGGCATGGCGCTGACGCCGGCCTCGGTGGACGACGGCGGCCGGCTCGCCGCCGATCTGGGCTGGGGCGCCGCCGGCCTTCTCGGGTGGATCCTGGCGCTCGGTCACGGGAGCGGGGTCGTCGGAGGGGGCGGCGTGGTCGCGCCGGCCGTCCTCGCGCGCCCGATCTCGCCCTCGGCGCTGCTGTTCGCCCGCTTCGCCGGCCACGCCGGGGGACTCGTCGTCCATGCGGCGGCCGCCACACTCCTGGTGGGGCTTGGCTCGAGCGGATCCGGGACGCTGCTGACGGGGTGGCTCCTGGGTCTGCGCCTCCTCGTCGTGCTGAGCGTGGCGACCGCGCTCTTCGCGTTGTCCCGTCCGGCCCTCGCGGCCCCGCTCGCGGCCGCGGTGTCGAGCGCCGGCTGGCTCTCCCACCGCCTGCCCGGGCCCGAGGCGGAGGGGTGGCTTCGCCCCGCCGCCGCCGTCGCGCGCCGGATCCTGCCCGACCTGTCCCGGCTGGATCATCCCGGCTTCGGGCAGGGCGCTCCCCCGGGTGACGCGACGCTCTACGCCGCGCTCTACGTCGCGGGCGTCCTTCTCGTCGCGACGGCCGCCTTTCCGGCTGTGCTTCGTCGGTCGGGACGATGACGCGGCTCTCGGCCCGGTTGCGCGCGGGCGGCGTCCTCCTCGCGGGACTCGTCGCGCTGTGGACGGCCGCGGGGCGTTCGGGCGACCCGGCCATCGCGGACTCCGCTCCGGGCGCCGGGCTGGACCGCGAGGTCGTGACCGCGCTGCCCGCCGGCGTCCGCCGTCTCCTCGCCGACCTGGCCTGGCTCGGAGCGGTCCAGCACTACGGACGGATCCGGCTCGAAGGGGGCGCTGAATTCCCGCGCCTCGCCGGACGCGTCCGGCGGGCGGCGGACTTCGATCCCGGGTTCCGGGCGCCTGCCGTCGAGGGAGCGCTCCTCCTGGCCGAGCCGCCGCCACTGGGCGCCGGCGACCCGCGGGCGGCGGCGGAGCTGCTGTCGGACTGGACGGCCCGGCATCACCGGGACTGGTCGGCCCGCCTCCTCGAGGGTCTGGTCCGTCACTGGCATCTCGCGGATCCGGGAGCGGCGGCGCGGCTGCTCCGGAACGCAGCCCGCGAGCCCGGGGCGCCCGCGTGGTTCGAGGGCCTCGCGGCGCGCATGCTCGAGGAGGCGGGATCCCGCGAGGCTGCGCGTTTCCTCTGGCGGGCGGCCCTCGAGGCGGCGGAGTCGCCGCGAGAGCGCGCCAACGCCGCGACACACCTGCGTCAGCTCGATGCGCTGGACCGGCGGGACGAGCTGCTGCGCGTCGTCACGGGATTCCGGGCGGAGTTCGGGCGGCCGCCGCGGCGGTGGAAGGATCTCGTGGACGCCGGGTTTCTGGAAGCGGTTCCCGTCGATCCCGTCGGCGCGCCCTTCATCCTGGGGCCCGGAGGGGCGGTGGAAATCGCCGCGGGATCGCCGCTCGCCGGCTACCCCGGGCGGCCGGTTCGCTGAGGCGGGCGGGCGCCGGACGGAGTCGCAGCGTGTACGGGGTCATCCTCGCGGGCGCCGCGGGGCTCGTCGTCGGCAGCTTCCTGAACGTGCTCATCCACCGGCTCCCGCGCGGGGAATCGGTCGTGTCTCCACCCTCCCGATGTCCCGACTGCGCCGCTCGCGTGCGTTGGCGCGACAACGTCCCGATCGTCTCCTTCCTCCTGCTCGCGGGTCGCTGCCGCGACTGCGGCGTCCGCATCCGGTGGCGATACCCGGTCGTGGAGGCGCTTTCCGCGGCCGCGGTCGGTTTCGCGCCCTGGCATGTCGGCGTGTGGCCTGGAGTCTCCTGGTCCGTCCTGCTGCTGCTCCTCCTCGCGCTCGCCGCGACCGACCTCGAGCACCTCGTGCTGCCCGACCTTCTGACCCTCCCGGGCGCGGCGGCGGGGCTCCTGCTGAGTCTCGCTCCCGGAGGGGCGGGCCTGCCTGCCGCGGCGGGCGGGGCGCTCCTCGGCGCCGGGGTTCTCTTGGGGTTGCGGGCCGTCTGGCTGCGGTGGCGGGGGGTGGAGGCGCTCGGTCTCGGGGATGTGAAGCTGCTCCTGCTGATCGGCGCCTTCCTCGGACCGGTCGGGGCTCTCGCGAGTCTGGGCGCCGCGTCCGCCGCCGGGCTGATCGTGGCGGCGCCGCTCCTCGCCGCCGGACGCATCCGGAGAGAGACGCCGCTGCCCTTCGGAGCCTTTCTGGCTCTCGGCGCCGTCGTCGTCCTCGTCGCGCCCTCGCCCGCCTGACGCCGTCTTCCGCCCGCGCGCTCCACGGAGCGGCAGCGCGGCCCCGGGGCCCCGAGTTTTCGACACCGCGCCCCGAAAACGGGCGGATGGACCCCGTTTTCCCGTTGGGGATCGGGCTGAGGAGGACATTCCGAAATGGCTCGATCCCGCAGTTCCAATCCCCGGCGCACTGCCGCCGGCTTCACTCTCGTCGAGGCGCTCCTGGCGGCCCTGCTCCTGGTGGCGGCTGCGGGGGGACTCGCCCGCGGCCTCGCCGCCGCCACCGCCAGCGGCCGGGCGACGGCGGACAACGGCCTCGCGTCCCGCATCGCGCGGGCTCGGCTGGACCGCCTCCACGCCGCCCGATTCACCGCCGGGTGGCTGGGTTCCGGCTACCACGGCGCCGTCGCTCCCGGGGGCAGCGCCGACTTCACCGGGCCCCCGACGCCGGGATACGTCGAGTACTTCGACGAGGCCGGTCTCCCCGCCGGGCGCGACTCCGCCTCGATCCAGGTGCGCTGGCGCGTCGAGGAGGTGGCCCGGCCGGGGTCCGACCGGCTCGCGGCCCTCCGCTTCGAGGTTGCCGCCGGCCCGGCCCATGGAGGCCGGGGGCCGGTCGTCCGCTTCGTCTCGATCCGGGCGGCGAACCGTGAATAGCGCCCGGGAGAGGGGCGCGGCGCTCCTCGTCGCCGTCCTGATGGTCGCGGCGCTCGCCGGGATCGCGGCGGCCGTCGTCCTCGCGGTGGCCGGAGGCGGATCCATGGCCCGCAACGAGCAGTGGGGCGAAACGGCGGCGGCGAGGGCCGAGGCCGGACTCGAGTTCGCCAAGACCGTTCTCGCCGCGCACGCCCGCGCCGCCGACGGCAGCCTCGAGGCGGCGCTTCCGCCGGCGCGGCCCAATGTCTCGGCGCGGCCTGGCCAGGGCTGGGGGGCCGCTCTCCCGCGCGACCGGCGCTCCTGTCGTGACCCGGGCCGCGCCGGGTGCCGCGACTACGAACTCTTCCTCGACGAGACGACCGCTGGCGGGACGGCGCGCATCTACGTGGGCCGGGTCCTGAGGGACCCGGCCGGGCGTGCTCTCCTCCACGATCCCCGCGCGCCGCGGGCGGGCTGGTCCCCCGATCTGGACCGCGACGGCGAACCCGACCTCGCCGGGGTCACCGTCTGGGTGCGTCGCCCGCTCGTCGGAGGGCGCGACGCCGAGGGAAGCGACCGGGCCGTCGTGACCGCCGAGGGGACGTTTCCGCCGCCCTCTCGCCCGGACGATCCCCACGCGGTCGTCCGCCTCGAACTCGCCCTTCGGGTGGCCCCGCGTCCCTCGCGGGAGGCCGAGGACTCGGGCGAGGGCTACAGCGACGTCCTCAAGAACCGCGGCCCGCGCCCGGGCGGCTCGTCCCGACGGAAACGGCCGTGAAGACCCCCCGCCGATCCGCCGCCGCCTCTCGACCCGGCTTCCCGACCCGACCTGACCAACGGAGGAACCGCACCGTGAATTCCACATCCGCCGCCCGCCGCGCCCTCTTCCTGGCCGCGGCTTCTCTCCTGCTCTTCGCCTCCGCATCCGGACCGGCGGCCCCCGCTCCCGCCAGCCGGTCGGTGGACCGCATCCTCGACGGCTCGTCGCGGGGCCGTGACCCGCTCGGTCTCGTTCGCACCCTGGTCCCGCCCCGGGTGTGGGTGCTCCTCGACACCTCGACCTCGATGGACCGTCGCGCGGGCGGCCGGCGGCGGACGCGGCTGCATGAGGCGCGCGAGGTGATCCGCTGGGCCGCTTCCACGTTCGTCTCCGATGCAGGCGACCCCCTCGTTGCGTGGGGACTGGCGCGGTTTCGCGACTTCGATTTGCAGAACCGGTCCGAAGGCGTGTGCCGGGATCCCTACTTCGGGGCGGGAGTCCCGTCCCTCTCTCCGAGCGGACCGCCCGCGACCTCGATGATCCAGTGCGGCGGACTGTCGCTTCTCGCCAGGCCCGCGGGGTGCAACTTCGTCGCGCAGCGCAGCGCCATTCTCCGGAGGCTTCCCTGGGAAGCGAACTCCACCCACACGCCGGCGGGCATCGCCCTGCTTCAGCTTGCGAGCTACATCGCGAACGAGGCGACCGAGGACCTGGCGCCCGGGCAGCGGAACATCGTGCTGTTCCTGACGGACGGCGTGGACTCCTGCGAGTGCGGCAAACGGATCTGGAACGACTTCACCGCGGGTTCCCCTGGAGTGCTGAGAAGGCGACCGGTGGAGCTCCGGGTTCTGGGAACGGCGCCGACTCTCGTCGAACAGCACGGGATCGAGGGCAGTGCGCGGACACGCGTTATGCAGGCGCACAACGCCGGCCTCAAGGCGAGGGACGCGATGCTTCGCCTCAATCGCGGCGATCCGGCCAACGGATTCGGGGAAATCCACATCGTGGGGTTCGCCATGGAGGCGGAGTTCAGCCGGGGGCTGACGAATCACCTGGCCTGGATGGCGTCCGACCTGGAGCGGCCGGCGATCCACGCCGCCGACCGCGAGGGGCTCCGGTCGGCCATCAGCGCCGTGCTCTCCGAGGTCACGCTGCCTGACGGGTCGGTGAAGCTGGCGGAACCCCGACTCGCGGCCGTCAAGGAGTTGGCCGGTGGGGAGTTGACTGGTGGGGATGTGAACGGTGGGCGCCGGCGCGACTTCGTCGCCGATCCGAACGACCCGGCCGCGCTGAACGAAGTCCTGGCGCGGCGCCGGGAGCACCAGGACAACGTGCTGGTCACGACGGAAGCCGATCTCCGCGGTCTCCAGGCGACAGTTCGGGCCGTCCCGGTCTCGGAGGAGGGGGACGTCTCCGGGGCTCCGGTCTGGGACGCGGGGGCTCTTCTCGCGGCGCGCGATCCCGAGGATCGGCTCATCTGGTTCCATCGCCGCGGCGAGACCCGGCTGCGGCCGTTCACCGTGGCCGAGGTGCGTCCCGAGGATCTCGGCGTCGGCGCGGGCTACCTCGATGCGCTCGACGGCGCAGGGGCGCGATCCGCTGCCGATGCCGCCGAGATCGTCGTCCGCCTGATCCGCGGCGAGGAGATCGAAGTCCATCCCGAGACCGGCTCGATCTACGGGTCCGACGGCGGACTCCACTTCGTGGGCGGCGCGGGAAGCCCGAAACTCCGGGAGAGCCTGGCCTCGCCGGTGGTCGTCGGGGCGCCGCCGTCGCGGACGGGCGCGGGACCGGCGTGGGAACGGTTCTTCCACGCGCAGGTGAACCGCCGGACCATGGTCTATCTGCCCGCGAACGGGGGCATGCTCCACGCCTTCTCGGCGGAGACCGGCGCCGAGGCGTTCGCCTTCATCCCCGCCGACGCCCTGGGGCCGCTCCCGGGCGACTCCGGGGCAGGCCCGTTCCTGCGCGATCTGGCTCTCGCCCGCGTCCGCGGCGCGCCGGGGCTGCGCCGGGGGCTGGAGAGCCGCTTCAGCCTGGCCGGCTCGCCCGTCGTTCGGGATCTGCCGCTCGCAGGGGGCGAGTGGGCGACGGTCCTCGCGTTCGGCCGCTCGTTCGGCGGGCGTTTCGTGACCGCGCTGGACGTGACTGCCATCGGTGGCGCCTGGAGCGGGGACCGTGAGCCCCCGTCGCGGTGGCCGGCGGGAGCGAAGCGGCCGCGCCTGCTGTGGAGCATGGGTCCGGAGGCGCCGGGGTTCGCCGGCCTGCGGGAGACGCCGGCGCCCGTCTTCGCCGAGGTCTCGCCCGGATTCGGCGCCGAGTGGCTCGTGTTCCAGAGCAGCGGCGACGGGGCCGGGAGCGCCGGCGCCTCGCTGTTCGTCCTCGAGCCGGCGGACGGCCGGCTCCGCCGCGCGTTCCACCTCCCCTCGGCCCCGGACGCCGCGATCCCGCGAAACGGAGCGCCGACGGCGCCGGCGCCCTGGAGCCCTCGCTGGGCCTCGCGCGCGGCTCCGGATCACGTGAGCGCCGTCTATGTCGCCGACCTCCACGGGCAGATCCACCGGCTACGCCCGACCGGCAGCCCCGGCGCCCTCGAACTGCGGACCGTCCATCGCCTCGGCGGACGCCACCCGGTCCACGCCCGCCCGGTGGCGTTTCCGTTTCCGGGACGCGCCGAGCCGCACCTGCTGGTCGTGACCGGCGGCGACCGCCGGCTGCCGGGCGGCCCGGCTCACATGGTGCTCCTGCGGGATCTGGGGGACCGGATGGAGGAGGTCTGGCGGAAGCCGCTTCCCGCCGAAGAGGCGCCCCAGGGGCGGCCGGTGGTCCGAGCCGACAACTTCGGGGTCGAGGTCGTGCTCCCGACACTGACGACCGCCTCGTCATCCTCGATCGGATGCGGCGGCGTGCGCACCGAGGTCGGCGTTTCCCGGCTGCGGGCGTTCGACGGGGTCAGCGGCGAACCCCTCGCCGGAGTCGTGGCCGACGACGCCCCGTTCGTGGACTTCGGACCAAGCCGCATCCGGGGCGTTTCCCTCTCGTCCACCGGCAACATGGCGCTCAGCGTCACCGAGGCCGCCGGCGGGGTCCTGGACACGGTCATCGGCGACTTCCGGTTCCGGATCCGGGACAGCGCGCTCGAGCCGATCACCCTCTTCGTCGAGGGATTCCGGCGATCCCCCTTCTGACTTCCCGAGGCATGATGATCATGAGTCTTCTCTCCCCCCGTATTCCTGAAACCGGCGCCGGATCCTCCGGTCCCGCCTCGCCTCCGGCGCGTCCCCGCGGCGCGTCCCCACCCGACCGGTCGCTCGGCGCGAGCACCGGCTTCACCCTGGTGGAGGCGATGGTTGCGCTTGCGATCACCATCGCCGTCACCGCGTGCTTCCTCCTGCTGTTCCGCCACGGCGGAGGCGCGCTTCGCCTCGAGCCGGAGCTCGCCGCCATCCGCCAGGATGCGCGCGGGGCGCTGGACCGGATCGCCCGGGACCTCGTCCGGGCGGGGTCCGGGCTTCCTCCCGAAATCCCGGTGTTCGCCGACCTCGGTCCGGCGGGCGACGGCGGCGGTCGCCCGGATGGGCTGGACTTCCTCGCTGCGCCGGCGCGGCTCGGCGAGGTCGTGTTCGAGCCCGTCGCCGAGTTCGACGGAACCCGGGTGACGCTCGCGGTTCCGGGCACCGGTCTCGATCCCCGAACGCGCCCGCTGGCGGCGGTGTTCAACGACGACAAGTTCATGCCCCGATGGGTCGTGGGTGAAGTGGTCTCGGTCCGGTCGGAGGGTTCGGGCGCGCTGTCCGATCTCCTGCGGAAGGGCCGCGAGAAGGCGGGAGACGAGCCGGCGTCCGGAGGCGCGTCGGTGCAGCTCCGCGCGCTGCCCGGCGACTGGCACCGACGCTTCCACGCGGGGGACGGGGGCACGTTCTCCCCGGGGCAGGGCGGCCTCATCGGAAGGTCGCTGCAGGCGCTCCTCGGCGGGTTCGTGGAATCCGCGCTGCCGGGCGTGCCCCCCGTCATGAAGTCGGCCGTGACCGAGAAGCTCACTTCAGCCGTCGTGGACATCATCCGCGCCCGCAAGGGAAAGAAGGCGAAGGGGAAGAAATCCGGGAAGACCACCGGTGGGGGGGCGCCGGGATCGAGCCTTCCCGGCGACGACGAGGATCTCGACGATGGCTCCGGGCTCTTCGGCCTCGGCCAGCCGGGGCTGGTGCCGGTGGCGCGGATCCGCTACCGGGTGGGGGAGCCCGATGAGGACGGGCAGCGCCTCCTGCTGCGGCAGGTGGACGACGAGACGCCGCAGCCAGTCGCGTTCGTGGAGGACTTCCAGGTGCGGTATTTCACCGGCGACGATGCCGCCTCCGGTTCCGATGACCCGCCCGGATACGTCGGTGACATGAGTGGGGCCGGAGCTCTCAGTCGCCATGTCGTTCGGGCGGTGGAGGTCACGGTGCGGATGCGCTCCACGGTCGGCCGCTACGCCGCGAATCCCGGGGACGAAGCGGGCAAGGGCCGCCTCAGCCGCAGCTTCACTCGGCGCGTCGGGCTCCGGGTCGCGGCGGCCGGGGCCGACCGGCGGCTGTGGGAGGAAGCGATGCAGCAGAAGGCGGTGCTCGCCGAGGTGCCCCGGGTGGGGCCGCTCCGATTCCTCGGTCCGATCCTGGACGTCCTTCGGTGACCGCGCGGCCCGAGTGGATGGCGACCGTCCCGAACCACAGCGGGCGCCACGAGACGCGCTCGAAGCCCCCCGATGCGAGGGTTCGCGCGATCGCCTCGGGCTCGGGAAACTCGAGGACCGAATCGCGCAGGTATCCGTAGGCGTCCGGCCCGGGAGCGAGCAGCCGGGCGAGCCACGGCACGCCGGTCCGCAGCCAGAGCCGGTTCCCCCAGCGGGCGAACCGGCCGGTCGGCTGGGAGAACTCGAGGATGACCACCCGGCCGCCGGGCCGCAGCACCCGATGCATCTCCCGGAACGCCGCGCGCAGGTCAGAGAGGTTGCGGGCTCCGAAGCCGACGATCAGGCGGTCGAAACTCTCCGGACGGAAGGGGAGGCGCATCGCGTCGCCCGCGACCACCGGGAACGCGACGCGCCCGGTCCTCGCCTTCCGGGCCGCGATCTCGAGCATCGCCGGCGTGAAGTCGCATCCCACCCGCAGCGGCCCGCGGGGCAGGGCGAGCCCCAGATCTCCGGTGCCGCAGCAGAGGTCGAGGATCCGGGCGTTCGGCTTCACCTTCAGATCCCGCAGCGCCGCCCTTCGCCAGCCCTGATCCAGGCCGAAGCTGAGCAGGCGGTTCATCCGGTCGTAGCCGGGGGCCACCGCCTCGAACATGCGGCGGATGGCGCCCGGGGTCCTTCGGCGCTCGTCGGGGGCGAGCCGGGGTCTCGACGGTTCCATGGGCCGGAAGTCTGACGCCCCCGACGCGCCGGCAGGGGCCGGGCTCTTCTCGCGCGGCGCATCGGTTGCGCCCGGCATCCGTGCCGGGCAGGGCCGCTACCGCGAGAATCGGCCCGACGCGCCGGCAGGGGCCGGGCTCGTCTCGCGTGGCGCGCCGGCAGGGGCCGGGCTCCTCTCGCGCGGCGCATCGGTTCCGCCGGCTCCGTAGAATCTCCGCTGCCGTGATCCATCTCGCCCCCTTGCCGCTTCTCTTCGGCCCCCTCGGAATGCAGGAGCTGCTCATCATCATGGGCGTCGCCCTGATCGTCTTCGGCCCGAGAAAGCTGCCCACGATCGGGAAGACCCTCGGCAAGACCGTCCGCGAGTTCCGAAGCCAGAGCCAGCAGCTCAGGAACACTCTCGAGCGCGAGGTGCAGATGGAGGAGTTCCGGCAGGCTCGCCAGGAGGTAGCCGGCCTGGGGCGCGATCTCGGGAAGGAACTCGACCCGGACGCCCGTCCGCAACCCTCATCGTCGGGTCCGAGCGGTCCCGCGGCGGCCCCCTCGAAGCCTGCGGAGCCGAAGACGGCGGCGGCGGACGGGCGGAAGACGGCCCCGCCCGAATCGGAGGAGAGCGAGTCCCCCGAGGCCGCCGCGACGAAGGGATCTTCGTCCGCGTGAGCGACCGGGAACCGGTGCCCCCTACATCTGAATCCGCCGCCGAGCGGCCCGAGGACCGCATGACCTTCCTCGAGCACCTCGACGAGCTGCGCCGGCGGCTCATCCGCGCCGCGATCGCCATCCTGGTGGCGTTCGTCGGCTGCTTCTTCTTCTACCGGCAGATCTTCACCTTCCTGATGCAGCCCCTCCGAGAGGTCATCGAACCGCTCGGCGGCGAACTGATCGCGACGACGCCGCCGGAGATCTTCGTCCTGGGGCTCAAGATGAGCTTCCTGGTGGCGCTCGTCATCTCCACCCCGGCCTGGCTGGGTCAGGTGTGGGGATTCGTGGCGCCGGGCCTCTACACCCACGAGCGCCGGCTCGCGATGCCGTTCATCGTGATCGGCTCGGCGTTCTTCATCGCGGGCGCGGTGTTCTGCCACTACGTGCTGTTCCCGGCGGCGGCCAACTTCCTCGGCACGTTCGGGGGTGGCGGAGAGGAGATCGAGATCCGGTACCGGGTGTCCGAGGTGTTCAGCTTCTACGCCCGCCTCGTGATCGGCACGGCGGTCGTGTTCCAGATTCCATCGCTGGCGCTCCTGCTGTCCCGACTCGGACTCATCACGCCGTCGTTCATGCTCCGGTACTTCAAGTACGCGATCCTGGTGATCTTCGTCCTGGCGGCGCTTCTCACGCCTCCGGATCCCACGACCCAGATCATCCTGGCGGGGCCGATGATCGTGCTCTACGTCCTTTCCATCGGGATCACCTGGGTGGGCAACCGATTGCGCGGCCGGAGCCGGGCCGACGGGGACGAGGGCTGATCGGCTAGGATGGGTTTCATGCCGAGATTCCGCCGCGGTGTCCTGTCCCTGATCCTGCCGGTCGCGGTCGGAGGCGTGATCGGCGCCACCGTTCTCGGGCCGCGCCCGGCGCCCGGACGGGTCTCCGGCGACGAGTTCCGGCCGCTGATCCAGCGCCACGCGAACGTGCTCCGAGCCATCGAGACCGCCTATGTGCGGGAGATCCCGATCGAGACCGTGACGAGGGCGACGGTGGCGGGGATGCTCCGGCGCCTCGATCCGCATTCGAGCCTGTTCGTGCCGCGCAACTACCGGCAGATGCGCGAGCGCCAGCAGGGGGAGTACGTGGGCCTCGGCATCCGGGTCCAGGAGCGCAACGGTCTCCTGACCGTCGTCTCGCCGTTCGAGGGGACTCCCGCCTACCGGCTCGGGATCCGCGCCGCGGACGTCATTTCGCGCATCGAGGGGGTGGATGCGACGGAATACACGATGGACGAGGCGGTCAACCTCCTTCGCGGCCCCCGGGGAACGCCGGTGCAGATCACGATCACGCGGCCCGGTTACGACGCCCCGCTCGAATTCACCGTGATCCGCGACCGGATCCCCCTGAAGAGCGTTCCCTACTTCTTCGTTCTCGACGACCCGGCGAGCACCGAAGCGACCGGCTACGTCCGGATCTCCGACTTCAACGAGAACACCGAGACCGAGCTCGACGAAGCGATCGTGGAGCTTCGGCTCCAGGGCGCGACCCGACTCGTGGTGGATCTGCGCCAGAACCCGGGTGGGCTCCTGAACCAGGCGGTCGCGGTTTCCAACGTCTTCCTGAAGCAGGGCGCGGAAGTCGTCTCGATCCGAGGACGCCATTCCGAGAACGACCAGGTGTTCCACGCGGCGAAACCCAGCGCTCATGCGGACCTGCCGCTCGTGGTGCTCGTGTCCCGCGAGAGCGCTTCCGCCTCCGAGATCGTCGCCGGCGCGGTTCAGGACCACGACCGGGGGCTGATCCTCGGAGAGAACACCTACGGCAAGGGCCTCGTCCAGTCCGTCTTCCAGTTGCCCCAGGGCTACGCGCTCGGGCTCACCTCGGCCGAGTACTTCACGCCGAGCGGACGAGGAATCCAGCGCGACTACGAATCGGGAGACTTCCTCGCGTACTACGAGGGGCGCGGCGAGCACGACTCGAACGACGAAGCCGGCACCGTGATCGTGACCGCGCTCGGCCGCGAGATTTCCGGCGGCGGCGGCATCGGCCCCGACATCACGGTCCCTTCACCGGAGATTCCGGAGCCGCTCCTGGCCGTCGAGCGGCACGGCGCGTTCTTCCGGTTCGCGACCCGGTTCGCCCCCGCCGACGGGCGGGGCGCGGTGGATGGCGCCGGCATCCGGCCGGACGAGCTCCAGGCTCGCGGCGACCAGATCCGTTCCGTGGACCAGGACTTCCGGGCCGACGATGCGACGCTGGAGGAGTTCTACGCCTTCCTCGACGAAGAGGAGATCCCCTACGACCGGGTCGGTCTCGACGAGCACCGGGACCGGGTCGCCCTGCGCATCGACACCGAAGTGTTCAGCCTGCTGTGGGGGCCCGGGCCGGCGCGGAGCGCGACGCTGGACCGGGATCCGCAGATTCGCGCGGCTCTGGGAGCGATGCCGCGGGCGGCCCTGCTGCTGAACGACCCCGAGGCCTTCCTCGCCGGGGCGTCGGCCAGCGAGTGATCCGGCGGACGTGCTCCCGTTCGGGCGTCTGACCGCGCTTCGGCTCGGCGTCCGGCTGCTGGTCGCGATCTGCATCGGCGCTTTCCTGCTCGTCGCCGCGGGCGCGTCGGCGCAGTCGAGCGTGGAGGAGCTGACGATCCGGCTCGCCAGCGCGGATCCCAGGGTGCGTCGCGACGCCGTCGTGGCTCTCGGCGAGAACGGGTCGGAGAGCGCGGTGGCCGCTCTCGCCGGGGTCGCCGAGGATCCGGAGCGGGCGGTGCGCCGCGCGGCCATCGGGTCGCTCGCGGCGCTGCGTCGCCCGGACGCCGCGCCGGTGCTGCTCCGGTTCCTCGAGGACGAGGAGCGGGACCATCGGCGGGAGGCTCTGACCGGCCTGGTCGCGATTCACGGGCGCGAAGCCCCCGCCGGTTTTTCGACGCGCGCCCTGAACTGGCTCATGCGTCGGGAAGCGGAGTTCGTTCTCGATCCGCTCCGGCCCGTGGACCCCGTCGTCGTCGAGAGGATCGGCGGCCGCCTCACCGGCGACGAAGACAGGGAAGTGCGGCGACGCGCGGCCGTCGGGCTGGGAGCGCTCGGTTCGGCGGCGTCCATTGCGGCGCTCGGGAGCGCCGCCGCATCGGATCCGGACGATGAGGTCGCGCGCGAGGCGGTGCGGTCCCTCGGCGAACTGGGAGGGGAGGAGGCGGGCGAGCTCCTGTTCCAGTTCCTCGGCGACGACCGGTTGCGGCGGACCGCGCTGGAGGCCCTGGGCGAGACGCCCCATCCAGCGGCGGCGGAGCGCCTGATCGGGATCTACGACGAGGATCCGGAGGGAGGCGACGGGCTGCGGGCGCTCGTTGCCCTGGCGCGATCCGGCACTCCCCTGGCGCGCGGCACGCTCTACCACGAGCTGGCGAGCCGCGATGATCGGCGCCGGGCGGCGGCCGCCGCCGGAATCGGACGGCTCGGCGACGAGACGCTGGTGGACGGGCTGATCCGCGACTTCCTGCGCGAGGAGGACCGGAGGGTGCAGCTCGCCTTCTGCTTCTCGCTGGCGCGGCTCGGCGAGATGCCGTTCGTGGACCGGCTCGTGCTTTCGCTCGCCGACTCGGCGGACGCGGAGGTGGCGCGCGCCTACCTGATCGAGCTCGGCGCCCCGCTGGTGGACGAGCTGACGGCCTATCTGGACGACCCGGATCGGAACGTGCGCCTGGCGCTGGTGGATCTCCTCGAGCGGCTCGGCGACCCGGCGGCGGCGCCGGCCCTCGAGGCGTTCGCGGCGCGGGCGGACGACCAGGCGGCGGCGCGAGCGCGGCTGGCCGTCCGGAGACTCCGGGGACCGGTCGAGGAGGGCGGTCCTCCGGCGCGGTAGCCCGGAAGCCCCCGGAAAGTCCCCCCGGAAAGTTCCCGAAGCCCCCGGAAGTCGCGGACTGGAGTCGGGGGCTCCGGGCAGCGCGCGGAGTCGGTCGCATCGGGAGCGGGCCAGCGTCCGGATCCCGGGAGCGCCCATCCGGCGCCCCTCAGCGACTTCGGGCGGACCGGGAGTCGGGCGATCCCCCGGAGGATCCGGGTTCCTCCGCCGCGCCCCGGTCGGGAGTTCGCTCCGGTACTCTCGCGCTCCATCGCGCGCGGAAGTCCGGGAGTGTTCGGGCCCGGATCGGGGAATCCGCCGGTGAGGGAGGACCACCGCCATGAGACAGGCACTCGACCGCGCCTTCGGGGTCACCGCGCGCGGCAGCACGATCGGCCGCGAGCTGCTCGCAGGCGTCACGACCTTCGTGGCGCTCTCCTACATCGTGCTCGTGAACCCGATCGTGCTCGGCCTCGCCGGGATGGATCGGGGAGCGGTCCTCGTCGCCACGGCGGTGGCCGCTGGCCTCGCGACCCTCGCCGCCGGCCTCTTCGCCCGACTGCCGCTGGCCCTCGCCCCCGGCATGGGGCTCAACTTCTTCTTCGCCTTCACGCTCTGCGCTCCCGCGGCGGCCGGAGGCTTCGGCCTGAGCTGGCAGCAGGCGCTCGCGGCCACCTTCCTCGCAGGGGTGCTGTTTCTCGCCGGGTCGCTGTTCCGGCTCCGGTCGCGGATCATCACGATCGTCCCGGCCCCGCTTCGCAGCGCGATCGTGGCCGGGATCGGCCTCATGATCGCCGTGATCGGACTCCGGTGGGCGGGGATCCTGGTCGCGACGCCGGGGGCCTACATCGGGCTCGGCGATCTGGCGGCGCCGCCCGTGGTGGCGGCGCTCGCGGGCCTCGGGGTGGGCGCCGCTCTCACCGTGCGGCGAGTCCCGGGAGCGCTGATCCTGGCGGCGGCGACTTCGGGCGCCGTCGCCGCCGCGTTCGGGCTCACCGAGTTCACCGGGGTCGTCGCGGCGCCGACCTCCCTGGCGCCGACGTTCCTCGCCCTCGACTTCGGCGGCCTGTTCGCGGCGCCGACCTGGGTCGCGGCGGTCCTGGTTCTCCTCCTCGTGGACATGTTCGACACCGTGGGAACCCTCGTCGGCGTCGGTTCGCGCACCGGGCTCATGCGCGACGGAAAGCTCCCCGGTTCCGAGGCCGCCTTCGCCGCCGACGCCGGCGGGACGATCGCCGGGAGCGTGCTCGGCACCTCGACGGTGACGACCTACATCGAGAGCGCCTCCGGCGTGGCCGCCGGCGGACGCACCGGGCTCGCCGCGCTCGCGACCTCCGCGCTGCTGTTCCTCTGCGTCTTCGTGAACCCGCTGCTGTCCCTCGTGGGGGGCGTGCCCCTGGGCTCGGAGACGATCTACCCGGTCGTGGCGCCGGTGCTGATCCTGGTCGGCGTCTTCATGATGCCGCAGGTTCGGGACATCGCCTGGGATCGGCCCCTCGTCGCGATCCCCGCGTTCGTCACCGTCGTCGGGATGCCCCTCACCACGAGCATCACGAACGGGATCAGCGCCGGCTTCATCGCGTGGTCCGTCCTCCACATCGTCGCCGGGAAAGCCCGGGAGACGCCGCTCGCGGTCCACGCGCTCGCGGTCGTGTTCCTGATCCTCCTCGGGCTGGAGTGAGATCGCGGCGGTTGAATCCCGGCCCGAAAGAGTGAGACGATCCCGCGCAGTGACTGTCTCCGAATCTCCTTCCAGGGTCTGGCTCCGTCGCTCCGCCGGGGCTGCGCTCGCGATCCTCATGACAGCGGGACTCGCCGTCGCCGAACGGCCGTCCCGCGATCAGGTCTGGCCCGAAGTGCTCCGCGACGGCAAGTCCCTCGTGATCGGCCGCTTCGTCGGCAAGTTCGAGAGCCCCGACTTCCGGTCGCGCCGCCTCGTCGTGCGCCACCGCGACACCGGCAGGGAAGAGCGGCTGTCCATTGACGACGGTCTGGGGCTGATCCACGAGCTCGTCGAGCCGGGGGTGTACGAGGTCCGCGGGATCGAGGCCGTGTATTTCCCGAACATCCGCCCGATGAATCCCAGGCGGTTCCGGCCGATCCGGCAGCGGTTCAGCGTCGCCCCCCGAGCGCACGAGACATCGGACCCGCTCATCGCCGTGCCGCCGGACCGTCCGGTGTACATCGGCACGATCCGGGCCGCCGCCGAGCGCCAGGGCATGGTGTACGAGGGGCAGAAGCTCCGCGTCCTCGACGACTTCGACCAGGCGATGGACCGGCTCTCGCTGACCTATCCGGCGCTCGCCACCAGCCTCTCCGAGTCGTCGGTGGTTCCGCAGCGCCACTTCATGCTGCGGCCGACCCGCCCCGACCCGCCGCTCGAGATGATCGTCGGTGTCGAGGACCCCATCCGTCAGGCGCGCCGGTACATCGAGGACGGCAAGTTCGCCCAGGCGATCAACTGGCTGTCCACCTTCATGCCGGTTTCGGACCGGCACCGGAACGAGGTCCGGCTCCTCGTGGGCGAGGCCCATCTCGGGTCGCGCGACCTGGAACTCGCCATCGAGGAACTCGGCGAAGTTCTCCTCCAGAACCCCTCGAACCTGCGGGCGCTGCGGCTCCTCGCCCGGTCCCACTCCCTGAACGGCAACCTCGAGGATGCCGAGGGCCTCTACCAGGCGGTGCTCGACCTGCGTCCCCGCGACGCGGAAGCGCACCTGCAGCTCGGGTTCTTCCACGCCCTGCGCGAGGAAGCGGAGGCGTCGCGCGCCTCCTTCGAGGTCGCCTTCGAGACCGACTTCGACTACCTGATGCACGATCTGGCGCCGTTCCTCGTCGCGGTTCGGCGGAGCGCCTCGGAGGAGGCGATCTACGAGCCGCCGACGCTCCGGAGCACCGAGGTCCCGCTGCGGGGAGGGGGCGGATCACGACGGTCCTCCGAGAACGACGGCGTCATGCTCCTGATCGACCACACCGGCGACGTGAAGTCGGCCCACTTCAATCCCGAGAGTTCGGGCCGCCTTCACCAGACGATGATGTCGCTCCTCCGAGGACGCTTCAGCCCGGCGACGCTGAACGGAATCGCGGTGCCGGCGGTGATGGCGTTCGGCTTCCTCGGCGGAGAGCGCTGAACGAGAGCGCTCGGCGGCCACGAGCGCCCCAGAGGGCCAGCAGCGAGGCGAGCGCCAGCGAGGCGGCGGCCGGGAGCCCTGCGGCGGCAGGCGCTTCCACCGGAGCGGCGGGTTCGAAGATCGGCACTCGGCTCCAGTCCACTTCGGGGTGCGGCGTCTCCGCGAACAGGATCGGCTGGAAGTGCGTCTTGAGCCGCTCGTGATAGCTGCGGACCGCCTCCTGGTAAGCGAGCTGAGCTTCCAGGTCGCTCGACGCCAGCCGGTCGAGGGCGATCCGGGCCGCGAGAGGCGGGACGAGGAGGGACCACCGCCCGGCCCAGGCATCCCGGCGGGCGAGCACATCCCGGTAGGCGCGTGAGGTCTCGCGGGCGGCCTGATCCCCCCGGTGATTCATCGCGTAGTACCAGGCCCAGGTGAACCGATCCTGCGGGACGATCCAGTCGCTCCACTCGGGGTAGTCCTCGAAGAACTCCTCCATCGTTTCCTCCCGAGGGAGATCCCAGGCTTCGTGGTAGCCCTGTCGCTGGCGGACGGTCAGATCGAGAGCTTCCGGCGCCGGGTGGAGGATCGTGTTCATGAGGCTCAGCACCGCTGGCGCCAGGAAGGTGAGCGCCACCCAGGCGCCGACCAGCACCATCGCGTTGGCCGTGGATGAGCGGCGACCCGTGGCGACCGCCAGACACAGAGCGAACCAGAACGCCGTGTGCAGGACGACGAGAGCCGCAGCCCAGCCGGGGCGCCCGTCCCCGTCGAGTCCGGTGGCAAGCGCCCCGATCGCGAGCAGCGAAACGACGAGACCTGCCACCACGAGGATCCGGGCGCCGGTCTTCACCCCCACGAGCCGACTCGACGGGACGAAGAGCTGCGCCAGCCGCCATGTCCCGCGCTCGCGCTCCCCGGAGACGAGATCGTAGGTGATGGCGATGATGAGAAGCGGCAGCAGCGCGAGCAGCACGAAGCCGAGGTCGAGCCTCCCGGCGGCGGCGAGACGCGGATTGAGCGTCTCCTGCTCGTAGAGCTGCCCTTCGAGCGCGAGCAACCGGATCCGGAGATTCGCCGTCTCGACGGCCTCCCTCCCGCTCGCGAGTCCCGAGAGACGGGATGGTGGCTGCGAAGCCGGAAACGTCAGGTAGTACAGCAGCTCGCCGGCTTCCGTCGTCGGGGGATAGCGCCCGACGAGAAATTCGAGCTGGCTCCGGTAGCCTTCCTCGGCCGCTGCGGCGCTCGCTTCGACCGCTCCGAGTCGCTGCCGTCCCTCCCAGGCGGCGTACGCCCCGAGGGCGATCACCAGGCACGCCGCGACCGTGGAGCCGCCCGAACGGAACATCCGGGCCCATTCCAGCCGGAGCAGTCGCCACCGCGTGGATCTCATGCCGCCGGCTCCTTTCTCGACGCCGGCTCGCTCACGCGCGAGAGCCGTTCGCGACCGAGCGCCAGCCCCAGCAAGGGGACCAGCATCCACAGCCCCAGTCCGGCCAGCGCCTGCGGGCGGTCCGCGAGGGCCTGACGCAGCGAAGGCGGTTCCAGCCGAAACTCCGGAAACCGCTCCCACTCCTCCCGCGACAGCCGCTGCGCGCGGTCGTTCTCGAGATGGATCTGGTGGATGTGGAGGTCGTTGAGGCGCTGGATGCGGTCGTAACGGTGCGCTTCGGCCTGCGCCCGGAATGCCTCCACTGCCTCGGGTCCGGTGCCCGCCGCCGACATGGAGAGATCCCGCATCGCCAGGTGCGGCGCGAGCAGCCCGAACCATCCGATGACGCGGTTCTGACGCTGGTGAACACCCAGCAGTTCGAGCTGGTGCTCCTCGTGGATGCGGCTCGTTGCCGCCTCCCCCTCGCGGCTGACCAGGCCTCGCCAGTTGACCGGAAGCTCCTCCACCGAGGACACCTGGTAGCGCGTCAGGTACTCGTCGCGCAGCGCGGCGAAGAAGGGGTCGTCGGGGTTGTGGCTCTCGCCGACTTGCCGTTCCGCCGCCTGCACCTGCGCCGTGAGCTCGGCGCGCGAGGGCTCTGGATGGAGTCCCGCCGCCACGGAAGCGGCGAGGCGAGGCGCGCCGACGCCCAGGACGACCCACAGCGCGACGAGGTGGGCGAGAGCGGCGCCCGAGGACTTCCGGCGCGAGGAGATCCAGACCGTGACCAGCACCCACCCAGCCAGGTAGGCGCCATAGGTGGCGACGAGCGCCCCGACCCGGAGCCACGAGGGCGCTTCTGCGCCACCGAACGCCATGAAGGCGGCGGTCACCAGCCCGACGGGAAGCGCGGCGGCGGCTGCGGCCGCGCCGATGCCCAGCGACTTCCCCGCCACGATCTGCCCCGGGGTCGCGCCCTGCGCCAGGAGCAGCGGCAGCGTGCCCTGCTCCCGCTCGCCGCTCACCGAGGCGAACCCGGCGACGATGATGAGCAGCGGCGCGAGGAGCCCGAGCACGGCAGCCGGCGTGAGCCGTCCGAAGCTCGCCGCGCTGGTCGCGTGGCGCGCGTCACCGAAACTGGCGGAGTTCTGGCGGTGCCCTTCGAGGTAGAGCGCGGTCCCGGCCCAGGGACTGACTCCGGGGTCGAAGAAGGCGAGGGGCGCTTCTTCGCGGAAGAGCAGGAACCCGTAGTGGATCACCCGGTGCGGATGACGGCCCGGCTGCTCCAGCCACTGGCGCTCCACCAGGGACTGCTGTTCGAGCCGCGCCTCCGCTTCCCGGACGGCGTGGTGGCGGGCGCCGAGGCCGGAGACGATGCCGAGAGCGGCGACGAGAACCAGAAGGAGGATCGTGGAGCGCGTCTCGAGGATGGAGTGGATCTGCCGCCGGGCAATCCGGAGGATGTTCTTCATGGTTTCTTCCAGGCATCGCGGCGCGGCGCTAACGGATGTCTTCCAGGAGCCGGTCCACTGCCGCTTCGAGCGCCGAGAATGGCTGATCCGTGCTCGGCGCCGGGTGGAGGAGTCCGTCCCGGTCGATCAGGAAGTTCGCCGGGTAGCGGGCGGTCTCGGTGAAGATGTCCGGCATGACGCCGTCCGCGAGCGCGTCGGGGAGGAGCAGCGGATAGTCCACCGACACCATCTCCCGGCGGAAGGCTTCCTGGGTGGCGGCGTCCTCGGTGGAGACCCCGAAGACCGCGAAGCCCTGTTCCGCCCGCTCCTTCGCGAGGCGGTCCAGTTCGGGCATCTCGGCCCGGCAGGGCGGGCACCAGGTGGCCCAGATGTTCACGAGGACGACGGATCCGGCGTGGTCGGAGAGCCGGTGGACGTTGCCGTCGAGGTCGGCGGCGCGGAACTCAGGGGCCGGAACCCCTTCGAGCGCGAGGTTCGCCGCCTGGCGGGCGCGGCGGAGCGCGCCGCCGATGGGGGCGGCCACGAGGCCCAGCGACAGCAGCGCGACTCCCGCGCCCGCCCAGCCGCCGGCCGTGAGCGCTCCGGCGCGCCGGGCGAGGACGAAGCGCCGCAGCGCCCACACCGGGGGCGCGAGCATGACGAGCGCGACCACCGAGAGGCGGAGGAGATAGTCCTGATCGGGGTCCGGGCTGAGCCGCGTGAGCCCGATGTAGGTGACCGCTCCGAGAGCGGCCGACAGCAGCGGGGCCGCGAGGCCGGGCCACAGGGGGGAAGGAACGGGGCGCTGCATCGTCATCGGACCTCCGCGACGGACGGCTCGTCCCGAGTCCGCCGGTAGCGGGCCCGGATGCCGGGAATCAGGTAGCGGGAGAACAGGGTCTCCCGGTCGTGGGCGGGCGCCCAGCCGAAGTCGCGGCGCGCGGCGCCGTCGTCCACCGCGCCCGGCCAGCTCGCAACGATCCGGTCCCGCTCCTCGTCGAGCGCGCGGTGAACCCGGACATCGGGGAAGTCCCTCCGGACGCGCGCAATGACTTCATCGGCGGAGAAACTGGATCCGCCCAGGTTGTAGGCGGTCCGGCGCAGGTTCGCCCGGTCGCTGCCCGCGAGCTGGAGAAGGCCGCGGACGGCGTCCGGCATGGCGCAGAACGGGAGCCGCGCGTCGCCCCGGACGAAGAACGCGCAGGGCTCGCCGCGGGCGGCGGCGTGGAGGAGTTCCGGCGCCCAGTCGCTCGTGCCGCCCTGGGGCACGGTGTCGCAGGAGATCAGCCCGGGGAACCGGACCGCTCGGAAATCGAGCCCCGGACGCTCCCGTTCGAGGGCGGCGCCGAGCCGCTCGATGTAGAGCTTCTGCTGTCCGTAGAGCGTGGCCGGATCGAGGTGCTCGTCTTCCCGCACGTTGCCCGCGGCCGCCTTCCGCGATCGGGACGGGAAGCCGTACACGGCGATCGAGCTGGGAAACAGGAACCGCGCCGGGTTCGCGGCCGATCCGGCGTCGCGAGCGAGGCGCAGCAGCCGGGCCGTTCCCTCGATGTTCACCCGGTGCGCGAGCGTGGGGCTCCGCTCGGCGTGGGTGGAGAGCACCGCGGCCAGGTGGAACGTCGTCCGGGGGAGGTAGCGGGCCCCGAACGCGTTCCAGAGCGCCGGATCGGTGATGTCCCCGGCGAAGTGAGCGAGGGCGCCCGATCCCTCTCGGCCGGGTCGGAGGTCCACCGTGACGACCCGGTCGCCCCGGCGGACGAGCTCCCGCACCAGGTTGGCCCCGATCTCGCCCGCGGAGCCGGTGACCAGGGTGACCGGTTCGGGGCCGGTCACGATTCGGCCTCGCCGCCGAGCGCCTGCCGAAAGAAGGCGCCCAGCGCCCGGATCTCTTCTTCGCACACCGCGTGGCCCATCGCGTAGCCGTGGAAGTCCGTGGTCCACCCGGCCGCCACCAGGGCGTCCCGGGTCCTGGCTCCCGCCTGGAACGGGACCGTTTCGTCGTAGTAGCCGTGGGCGAGGAAGATCGGCGCCCGCCCCCCGGGAACGAGCCGCTCCGGCTGCGGCAGGTAGGTCGAGAGCGCAGCCAGCCCCCCGATCGGGGGAGGCGGGGATCCGTCCGGCCCCCGTGCGGTGGCGGCGCTCAGCGCGACCGCGCCCCCCTGCGAGAAGCCCACGAGGAGCTGACGCTCGGGCGGGATCCCGCGCTCTTGTTCGGCGGCGAGGAGCGCCCGCACCCCGGAGACGGACTCGTCGAGCTGGTCCCGGTTCAGTTCACGGGAGTCGGTGATGGAGCCGATGTCGTACCAGGCGCGCATCGCCATCCCGCCGTTCAGGGTGACCGGACGGATGGGCGCCTCCGGGAACAGGAACCGGACCCCGAGGGGGCGCGGCAGCCGCAGCGCCGGGATGACCGGAGCGAAGTCCCGGCCGTCGGCGCCGAGCCCGTGGAGCCAGACGATCGTCGTCCGATGCGCGCCGGGGGGCGGAACCTCGACCAGGCTCCAGCGGGGCAGGGTCCGGGTCGGGCTCATTCGGGGGTACTCAGCGTTCGATCGAGGACTTCCAGGTAGTGGTCCGCGTCCGCCGCCGAGAACGGAAGCGGCGGCTTGATCTTGATGACGTTCGCGTCGGGGCCGTCGGTGCTGTTCAGGATGCGCGCCTGGCGGAGGCGGTTCACCAGCCGTCGCGCCTCCGCGGTCGCGGGAGCGCGGGTCTCGGGATCCCGCACCAGCTCGAAGCCGAGGAACAGACCGCGCCCGCGCGCTTCTCCGATGAGAGGGTACCGGTTCGCGAGCCGGTTCAGGCCGTCGAGCAGCCGGTTGCCGACCCGTTCCGCGTGGGCCGCCAGGTCCTCGCTCTCGATGACGTCGAGGACCGCGAGTCCGGCGGCGCAGGAGACCGGGTTGCCGCCGTAGGTGTTGAAGTACTCCATCCCGGTCTCGAACGAGTTCGCGAGCTCGCGGGTCGTGACCACGGCCCCGAGCGGATGGCCGTTTCCGGCGGGTTTGCCCAGGGTCACGATGTCCGGGACCACGGGGGGCTCGGCGGCTTCGGGTCCGCGCTGCGCCTCGACGAAGGCCCAGAACGCGGGCCCCACCCGTCCGAAACCGGTCTGGACCTCGTCGGCGACGATGAGCCCGCCCCCGTCCCGGACCGCCCGGTAGAGCGCCCGCAGGTAGCCCGGCGGAGGCACGACCTGCCCCCCGCAGCCGAGGATCGCCTCCGAGACGAGAGTGGCCGGGCCCGCGGCCGCCACCCGCCGGCGAGCGTCCGCGATCATCGCGTCGGGAAAGTCGGGCGCCTCCGCTCGGAATCGTCCCCGGAACCCGTCGGGCAGCGGCAGACGGTGCAGCCACGGCGGACCGGGCCGGCCCCCGGGGCCATCCAGCTTGTAGGGACTGATCTCGATGAGGGAGGTGAGGTTGCCGTGGTAGGCGCCGTCGAAGACGAGCGTGGCGGAGCGTCCCAGCCGGTTTCTCGCGATCCGGAGCGCGAGGTCGTTCGACTCGCTCCCCGAGTTCGTGAAGAAGACGACTTCGAGCGGGTCCGGCAGCGTGGCGAGGAGGCGCTCGGCGTAATCGGTGAGCTCCCGGTAGAGGAAGCGCGTGTTCGTGTTGACGCGCGCCGCCTGCCGGGCGATCGCCCCCGCGACCCGGGGGTGGGCGTGCCCGACATGGCAGACGTTGTTCACCATGTCGAGGTAGCTTCGTCCGTCGGGGTCGTGGAGCCGGGCGCCCGCGCCCCGGACGACCGGGATCGGATCGTCGTAGGAGATGCTCAGGGCGCGGCTGAACCAGCGACGCCGGCGGGCGAGGAGGCGCCTCGGGTCGTCGCCTCCGGCTCGAGCTGCGCCGGGAGGAGCGAGACCGGCGGCCTCGAGGAAGCGGGCCCCGGACTCGCGCGCCGATTCCCGATCGAGGGCCGCCAGCACGCGCCACACGGCGGCCTCGCTGGTCATCAGGTAGGGGTCGGCGGCGGCGCCCGGCACCTCGGCCCGTCGGATGGCGGCGATGCCCCCGCTCACCAGCGCCCGGAGCGCGAGGGCGGTGCGGAAGGCGCCCGCTTCCGCCCGCGAGAGCGGCCGCTCCCGGACGAATCCGGCGAGGACCGCGGCGGCCGCCGCCAGGGGCTCGTCGGAGGCCCCCGCCGCATAGAGCGCCGCGGTCGCGACCTCGACGACCGCCGGTCCCTCGAGGGCGTCGCCGAAATCCAGAACGGCCAGATCCTCGGGGCCCGCGCTCTCCGGCGCGCCGGCGGCGAGGAGCAGGTTGTCGTCGTTCAGGTCGTTGTGGAGGGGGGCCTGCGGCAGAGCGAGCAGGGCCGGCAGCCGCGGCAGGACGGAATCCGCCGTCCGGGCGTGGAGAGCTCGCCGCGCCGGGCCCTCGATTCGCCCCGTTGCGGCGGAGATCACCCGCGCCCCGTGCTGCGGCGCCCACGGCAGGTCCCGGGCGCGGAGGCCGGGATGATCGAAGTCGGCGAGGGTCCGCTGGAGCCGCCCCGCGAAACTTCCGACGGCATCGAGAATCGCCGGGGCGGGGGAAGGGAAGGCCGAGAGGGGCACGCCGTCCTGGTGGACGAGGAGCCGGGCCGCGTGGCTTCGGCCCCGAATGCGGCATGCAGCGATCCCGTTCGGGCCCGGGGATCCGGTTCGGGCGGGGACGGCGCGCGGCGTCCGGAGGCGGGGGTCGCGTTTCCGGATGTGCGCCGGCATCGCGGTCTGGAGTTCGACCCGCTCCGGGACTTCGGCGGCGCCCGAGACCTTGAGCACGAACCGCTCGCCCGAGCGGGAGGTCAGGAGGAAGTTCGCGTCGCGCTCGCCCGGCAGCGGCGATGCGTCCGCTTCGAGGCCCCAGATCTCCGCCGCGATGCGGGCGGCCTCCGGCGGCTTCAGCGGCGGCCGGCCGGACACCGGATCGAGGAGGGCGAGTGCGGGGTTCGAGGTCATCAACGAAGGATCCGGCGGAGGATGGGCAGTTTGCCCCGGTAGGGCGGGTAGCGGAGCGGGATGTCGAACCAGGGCAGGGAGGTCAGCCAGGCGCGCGGCTGGGAGAGCCGGTCGAACCCGTGGACGCCGTGGTACGCCCCATACCCGCTCGCCCCGACGCCGCCGAACGGGAGCGCCGGGTTCGCGCAGTGGAGCACGGCGTCGTTCACGAGGACGGCGCCGGAGCGCACCGCCGCCGCGACCCGTCGCGCGACCCGTCGCCGACGGGTGAAGATGTGGAGCGCGAGCGGAGGGGGCAGTTCGGCGGCGAGGGTGATCGCCTGATCGAGGGTGTCGTACGGAAGGACCGGGAGAATGGGCCCGAAGATCTCCTCCCGGCCCGCGGCGTGGCCGTCGGGCCAGGGGCCGGTCACGGTCGGCGCGAAGTAGAGCGTTTCCCGGTCGCGGGTTCCGCCGCGCCGGATCGGGAGGCCCTCGAGCAGCCGGGCGAGCCGGTCGAAGTGCGCCCGGTGCGCGATGCGGGCGTAGTCGGGGCTCTGCTCGGGGTCGGGTCCGTAGAACCGGTCCAGGGCGCGGCCGAGCTCCCGGTGGAACCGCTCGGCGCGGTTCGACGGAACGAGGGCGAAGTCGGGGGCGACGCAGGTCTGTCCGGCGTTCAGGAACTTTCCCCAGGCAATGCGCCGGGCCGCGACCCGCAGGCTCGCAGTCTTGTCGAGGAGGACTGGGCACTTGCCTCCCAGCTCGAGGGTGACGGGGGTCAGGGTGCGTCCGGCGGCCTCGGCCACTCTCGCCCCCACGCCGCGGCTGCCGGTGAAGAGAATGTGATCGAACGCACCGGAACCGCCGAGGGCCGCCCCGACATCCGGACCTCCGGGAACCACTTCCACGAGGCCCTCGGGGAGCGCCGCCGGGAGGAGTTCGGCGAGGAGCGCCGCCGTCGCCGGGGCGTGCTCCGAGGGCTTCAGGACGACGGTGTTCCCCGCCGCCAGCGCCGCGACCGCCGGGGCGAGGCTCAACTGCAGCGGGTAGTTCCAGGGAGCGATGACGAGCACGACCCCGAGCGGCGCGGGCTCGATCCGGCTCCGCGACGGGAGGAGCGCGAGGGGAGAGCCGACCCGCTCGGGTCGCATCCAGCCCCGGAGCCTTCGTCGGGCGTGGCGGATTTCCTGGAGGACCACGCCCGTCTGCGCCGCCCACGCCTCGAAGGGGGGGACGCCCAGATCCTCGGCGAGCGCCGCCTCCCACGCCGAACGCCTGGAGACGAGGAGGCGCTGGAGCGAGCCGAGCGCGCGGCGCCGGAACGCGCGGGAGGCGGGGGCGCCCGACGATGCGAGCCGTCGAGCGCGGGCGACGGCTCGTTCCGGGCTCTCTCCCACTGGCGGGGGCGAGTATAGGCACGGTCCGGGGATTTCCCCTGGCGGTCGCCGGCGCGGTACGGGATTCCTCCTGGCTGTCGCCGGTGCGGTCCGGGATTCCTCCTGGCCGTCGCCGCCGCTTGTACTGGGCGTCCGGGAGCGCGCCGGATCCGGGCGCCGGCGCGCGCCGGCGAGGACGGTCCCGTCGAACGGCGTCCGCGCGGGCGGGAGGAGCCGTCGCCGACCCCGGATAGACTGCCCGGCCGCCGTGATTCCCTTCGCCCGTCCCTCCACGCTGCCCTCCCCGGCCACCGCCCTGCCGCACCGGGTGAAAGCCATGCGGGTGCCCCGCCGCCATTTCGTGCTCGACGCGCCGCTGACCCCCCCGTGGCCCGAGGGGACGGCGGAGACTCTCGTCGGGATGGGGTGTTTCTGGGGCGCCGAACGGCTCTTCTGGAAGCTGCCGGGGGTGTACAGCACCGCGGTCGGGTATGCGGGCGGAATCACCCGGAACCCGACCTACCGGGAAGTCTGCAGCGGTCGGACCGGGCACGCCGAAGTCGTTCGGGTCGTGTTCCGGCCGGACCGGGTTTCGTTCGGCGAGCTGCTGCGGGTGTTCTGGGAGAACCACGACCCGACCCAGGGCATGCGTCAGGGGAACGATGTGGGCACGCAGTACCGCTCCACGATCTACCCGGCGGACGACGCCCAGTTCCGGGCGGCGGTCGCGGCGAAGGAGGCCTACGGGGTTCGTTTCGCCGCCGCCGGGTTCCCGGAGGTCACGACCGAGATCCGCCGGGAACAGCCGTTCTACTACGCCGAGGAGTACCACCAGCAGTACCTGGCGAAGAATCCGGGGGGCTACTGCGGGATCGTCCGGACCGGCGTCTCGTGTCCGGCGGGGATCCTGCGGGACGCGAACGGAGCGTGAGGGCGCCGCGGGGCGGGAAATTGCCAGCCGCCGGCCGCGAGAAGACGCCAGCCGCCGGCCGCGGGAAGGGAGCGGCCGCTGCCGGCGAACCCTCGGCCGCGGCCCGCAAGGCGGAGGCTCTCGGGCTCGCGGGCGTCCGCCGGCACATCTTCCTCTGCGCCGACCCCTCGAAGCCGAAGTGCTGCGATCCCGAGACGGGCGCCCGTTCCTGGCGCCTGCTGAAGGCGCGTCTCGATGCGCTGGGCCTCGCCTGCGGTCCCGCCCGGGGTCCGGTCGCGCGGACGAAGGCGGACTGCCTCCGGATCTGCGCCGAGGGTCCGGTGGCGGTCGTCTATCCGGAAGCCGTCTGGTACCGGAACATGACCCCGGAGGCGCTCGAGGAGGTCATCGAGAGCCACCTCCGCGGCGGCGCGCCGGTGGAGAAGTACCGGATCCCGACCGGCGCGTCCTGAACCCCGGATCCTGACCGGCGCGTCCTGAACTCCCGATTCAGAGCACGCGGCGGAGGAGCGCTTCGGCGCGCTCCATCGGGATCTGCCGCCGGCCGGCGTAGTCCTCGAGCTGGTCGCGGCCGATCCTCCCCACGGAGAAATACCGGGCCTCGGCGCTCCCGAAGTAGAGCCCGGCGACCGAGGCTGCGGGCTCGATGGCGAAGGACTCGGTGAGGCGGACCCCGAGCGCCGCCTCCGCGCCGAGCGCTTCGAAGACCGGCTGCAGAATCGAGAGATCGGGCGTCGCCGGGTAGCCCGGGGCCGGGCGGATCCCGCGGTAGCGGCCCCGGAGGAGTTCCCGGGGGGAGAGATCCTCCGCCGCTCCGTAGCCGAGATCGCGCCGCGCCCGCTGGTGGAGTCTCTCGGCGAAGGCTTCGGCGAGGCGGTCGGCGAGCGAGCGGAGCAGGAGCGCCTCGTAGTCGTCCTCGCGGCGCTCGGCCGCCGCCACCGCGGCGCGGAGGCCCAGCCCGGCGGTGACGCAGAAGAGCCCGACCACATCCTCCGGGCCGTCCGCGTTCGCCGGCGCCACGAAATCCGCCGCGGCGAGACGCGGGCCGGGGCGGTCCTCCTGCTGCCGCAGCGTGGGGATGCGGAAGCGCGGAGAGCCCCGGGCGTCCCCGTCCTCCCACAGGAGGAGGTCGTCGCCTTCGCGGGCCGCGGGGAAGAAGCCGTAGGCCCCCGCGGCGCGGATCGCCCGCGTCTCCGCCAGCGACTCGGCGCGGGCGCGGGCGGCTTCGAGGAGCTCCCGCGCCGGGGGTCCGGCCTCGGGGTGATCGAGGAGCCCCGGCCAGGTTCCCCGGAACTGCCAGGCGTGGAAGAACGGGGTCCAGTCCACGAACGGGAGCAGTTCCCGGAGGGGGACGTCGGGCAGGAGGCGGACTCCGAGGAAGCTGGCGCGCACGTCCTTCGCCCGAGAGAACCTCGGCGCCCGGCGGCGGGCCTCCTCGAGCGGGAGCAGCCGGCGGCGCCCCCGGCCGGCCCTTCGACCCCGCTCCCGCGCCTGCCGCTCGCGCACCGCGGCGAGGTAGCTCTCGCGGTCCGCCCCGAGGAGGGACCGCGCCACGCCGGTCGCCCGGGAGGCGTCGCGCACGTGGACGACCGGCCCGGAACGGCGGGGAGCGATCCGGAGCGCCGTGTGCCGCGCCGAGGTGGTGGCGCCTCCGATCAGCAGCGGTCGGGAGTCGCCGCGGCGCTCCATTTCGACCGCGAACCGCTCCATCTCGTCGAGCGACGGGGTGATCAGCCCGGAGAGCCCGACGAGAGCCGCGTCGCCGGCTTCCGCCGCGGCGAGGATCCCGTCGGCGGGGACCATGACGCCGAGATCCTCCACTTCGTATCCGCTGCAGGCGAGCACGATGCCGACGATGCTCTTGCCGATGTCATGCACGTCCCCCCGGACCGTGGCCAGCACGATCCGGGGCCGGCGGGCGGCGGCTCGCTCGCCGGTCTCCATGTGCGGACGGAGCCGGGCCACCGCGCGCTTCATCACCCGGGCGCTCTTGACGACCTGGGGCAGAAACATGCGCCCGTCGCCGAAGCGGTCTCCGACGACGCGCATCCCGTCCATGAGCGGACCCTCGATCACGGAGAGCGCCGAGCCCTCCGCGCCGATGGCCTCGATCGCGTCCTCTCCGACGTGGTCGAGGATGCCGTGGATCACGGCGTGGGCGAGCCGCTCACCCACCGGGAGACCGCGCCAGGTCTCCTTCGCCCGCCGGGCGCCGGCGCGACGACCGGTGCGGGAGGCGAGCGCCACGAGCCGCGCGGTGGCGTCCGGCCGCCTCGCGAAGATCACGTCCTCCACCCGTTCCCGCAGCTCCGCCGGGATGTCGTCCACGACCGGCAGGCGCCCGGCGTTCACGATGGCCATGTCGAGTCCGGCGGCGATGGCGTGGTGCAGGAACACCGCGTTCATCGCTCCCCGCACCGTCTCGTGGCCGCGGAAGGCGAACGAGAGGTTCGAGATTCCGCCGGAGAGGAGGGCGCCGGGGCAGGCGGCCGCGATCCGGGGCAGGGCCTCGAGGAACTCCACCGCGTATCGGTCGTGCTCCGCCATCCCGGTGGCCACCGCGAGGACGTTCGGATCGAACACGATGTCCTCGGGAGGGACGTCGATGCCGGTCAGGAGCCGGTAGGCGCGGAGGCAGATGGCGGTCTTGCGGTCGGCGTCCACCGCCTGGCCGACCTCGTCGAAGGCCATCACCACGATCGCCGCCCCGTAGCGCCGCACCCGCCGGGCGGCTTCGAGGAACGCGGACTCCCCGTCCTTCAGCGAGAGCGAGTTCACGACGCCTTTTCCCGGGAGGCAGCGGAGCCCGGTCTCGATCACCTCCAGCTTCGAGCTGTCCACCAGGATCGGAAGGCGCGCGATGTCGGGCTCCATCGCCAGAAACCGGAGGAAGCGGCGCATGCGGGAGGCGGAGTCCAGGAGCGCTGCGTCCATGTTCACGTCGAGGAGGTTCGCGCCGCCGCGGACCTGGCCGCGGGCCACCCGGGCGGCGGCCTCGAACTTCCGGCGGCGGATGAGCCGGGCGAATCGGCGGCTTCCGGTGACGTTCGTCCGCTCGCCGACGACGAGGAACGCCCGCTCCGGCCGCACCAGGGGATCGGTCCCCGCGAGGCGGAGCCCGGCGCGAGGCTCCGGGAGTCGCCGAGGCGCCGCTCCGCGGACGGCGGCGCGGACGGCGGCGATGTGATCGGGCGTCGTGCCGCAGCAGCCGCCGGTGAAGTTCAGGAGTCCGCTGTCCGCGAGCTCGGCAAGGGCCTCGGCAGTCGTGGCCGGGGTCTCGTCGTACTCGCCGAGGTCGTTCGGGAGCCCCGCGTTGGGGACCGCTCCGACCGGAACCGGGGCGCAGGCGGCGAGCCGCTCCACGAACGGGCGCATCGTCTCGGCCCCGAAGGAACAGTTCACGCCGGCGGCGGTGACCCCGGCGTGGGCCACCGAGATCCAGAAGGCCTCGGAGTCCTGGCCGGTCAGGTTCCGTCCTCCTCGATCCACCGCGGTGAACGAGACGATCAGGCCGGAGCCCGCGTCCACCTCGTCCAGCGCTTCCCGGCAGGCGTCGAGCGCCGCCTTGGCGTTCAGCGTGTCGAAGCAGGTCTCGACCAGCAGCAGGTCGGCCCCCCCGGCGAGGAGCCCCCGCGCCTGCTCCAGGTAGGCGGAGCGGAGCGCTTCCCACGAGACCGCGCGGTACCCGGGATCCTCGACCCGGGGCGAGATGCCGAGAGTGCGGTTCGTCGGGCCGATCGAACCGAGCACGAACACCCGGCGGTCCGGCGCGAAGGCTTCGACGGCCCGCCGCGCCGCCCGGGCGCCCTCCCGGTTCATCTCGAAGGCGAGGTGCGAGGCGCCGTAGTCGGCCAGCGAGACCGCGTTCGCGTTGAACGTGTTCGTGGTGAGCGCTTCGGCGCCGGCGGCGAGGTAGTCGCGGTGGACCCGTTCCACGAGTTCGGGGCGGGTGAGGCACAGCGCGTCGTGGAGTCCGGAGAGCGGCTCCGGGTGGTCCGCGAGCCGCTCGCCGCGGAATCCGGCTTCGTCGAGATGGAGCGACTGCAGCATCGTCCCGCCGGCGCCGTCGAAGACGACGATCCGCTCGGAGAGCGCCTGCCGGAAGGCCGTCCGCGCGCTGGTCATGGGGCGGGAGTCTAGGGACGGGGCCATCCGTCGCGCTCGGTTCTCTGGCGGGGAGCGCCGCCCCCCAGCGCGGCGATTCGCGGCCCCGGCGGCGCTCCGTCGCGTTCCGGTGAGGCACCGCTCTTTCGAGGTTCGATTTCCGGGAGGCGGGGTTCGTTCGCGCCGCCCGCGCCGGGCCCCTGCCGGGAGAGATGGCGGAGCCCGTCGCTCCTCCGGGCGCACCGGTGACCGGGGGCGGGCCGGGTACCATCGAGAGTGAGCCGCCCGGCGCCCCTCCGGCCCCGGCTCGATCTCGAGGTTCCTGTCCGCCAACGCCCCCGACGAAGTCGCAGAAGAGAGATGCCGCTCCACATCCTGGTCCTGATCGCCATCGCCGGCGGCATCCTCACCGGAGTCGTGCTCGGCGAGGCCGCGAGCGTCCTCCAGCCGATCGCCGACCTGTTCGTCCAGCTTCTCCGGATGCTGATCGCGCCGCTCATCTTCGTGACTCTGGGGCTCGCGATCACGGGGATCCGGGGCCGGACCGCGGGCGCGATCGGCATCCGCGCGTTCCTCTACAACCTGGGCACGCTGGCCGCCGCCCTGGCCATCGGGATCGCCTTCGCGGTGTGGCTGGGCCCGGGCCGGGGCGTGGACCTCTCCGCTCTCGGGGGGATGCCCTCGGACCCGGGGGACGCGGTCGCGGCCTCGGGGCGGTCGCTCCACGACATCGTGGTCGGCATCGTCCCCTCCAGCATCGGGCGGGCCTTCGTGGACGGCGATGTCCTGCAGGTTCTCTTCCTCGCGATCCTGTTCGGCTTCACGGTGAACGCCCTCGGCCGCGACCGCACCCGGCCCCTCCTCGAGGTGCTGCGGGTCGTGAACGCGGTGCTCTACCGGATCGTCGGCTGGGTGGTGCAGCTCGCCCCGCTGGGCGTCTTCGCGATCCTCGCATCGGTCGTCGGGCAGTCCGGGCTCGGCATCCTGGGCGCGCTCGGCTGGTATGTCGGGGTGTGCCTCATCGCGACCACCGCGCACGTCGCGGGAGTCCACGGCGGCGCGGTGCGCCTGCTCGCCGGACAACCGCTGGGGAACCTGTTGCGAGGGCTCCGGGAGCCGCTGCCGATCGCGTTCGCCTCCGTCTCCACCGCCGCCGCGCTGCCGGTCTCGATGGTCGCCGTCCCGCGCGAGACGGGGATTTCGCAGCGGATCGCCGGCTTCGCGCTGCCCTTCGGCGCCGCGGCCGGACGCGACTCGAGCGGGATCTACCAGGTCGTCTCGGTCGTCACGATCGCGCAGCTCGTCGGGGAGCCGCTCTCGATCTCGCAGCTCGTCGTGCTCTGGTTCACCGCGATCCTGAGCTCCTGGGCGGTCTCCGCCGTCCCCGGCGCCAGCTTCGTGAACCTCACGATCCTGCTCGGAGCCATGGGGCTCCCGGTCCATTTCTCGGCGCTGGTCCTCGCCGTGGAGCGTCCCCTGGATCACCTGCGGACGACGGGGAACCTGATCGGGCAGTTCTCGAACGCCGTCTTCACCGGCGCGACGACCGGAGAAGTGGGGCCTCCGGGCAAGGTCCGCGGCTGAGGGGCGCGCGGTGACCGGGATCGCGCTCGGCCGCCTTCGCCCCGCGCTCGGGGCGGTCGCGCTGGCCTTCGCCAGTCGCCGGGCGGTCGCGCTGACCCTCGCCGGTTGCGCTGCCGTCGCGCTGACCTTCGCCGGTTGCGGCGGGGACAGCGCCGGCCCGGCGCCCACCGCGCCCGCGCCGTCCCCGTCGGCGACCGTCTCGGGAACCGTGACCGCCACCGTGACCGGCGCCCCGGTCCCGAACGCCTCCTTCTCCGTCGGAGGCCAGGTCGTGGGAGGCTCGGGCGCGGGCGGAGCGTTCGGACTCGATCTCCCGGACGGAGTCCACCAGGTCGCGATCTCGGCCCCGGGGTTCGTGGAGCGGAGCACGCGGCTGCGCGCTCCGGCGACCGGCGTGACGCTCGACCTGATCCCCGATGCCGGTCCGTGGACGCTGGATTTCTACCGGGAGCTGGTCCGTAACGGCGCCGGGGGAGGAGAACTGGAGCCGCTCACCCGGTGGGACTTCGAGCCGACCTTCTACATCGACACCCGCCCCGAACCGACCACCGGAGACGAGATCCCGGAGGAAACGGTGGCCTTCGTGCGCGAGGCGATCCGGGTCACGGTTCCGCTGCTCACCGACGGCCGCTTCACCGGCGAGCAGGTCCATGCGACCGACGATCCGCCGCCGGACCTGACCCACGGCGCCGTCGTGCTCCGCTGGAACGCGGCCGAGGTGGCGGACCGCGCGGGAAACGCGAACGCCTTCGCCTTCCAGGTGGGCGGACCGGCCAACGTGATTGTCTTCCGTCATCTCGAGGAGACCTGGGCGGTCCACCACGAGATCGGGCACGTGCTGGGCCTCTACCACCCGCTCGGCGGCCACCGCCGGTCGCACATGTGGTACTCGGGAGAGCTGGAGCCACCTCACTTCACCGAGTGGGACATCTTCCATGCGCAGGTGCTCTACGCGCGTCCGTCGGGGAACCTCGACGTGGATCGTGACCCGCCGGACTTCGTGCTCGGCGGCTCGCAGCGCTGAACCGGGACGGGCGCACCGGAGCCGTTCGGTATATTCGGAATCTGCCCAGAGGAGGATGCGGATCTGATCCCCCCAACGTTCGACTACCACGCTCCGGAGACCCTCGCCAAGGCGAGTCGTCTCCTCGTCGAGAAACACGACGCGAAGCTGCTCGCGGGGGGCCACAGCCTCATCCCGATGATGCGCTTCCGGGTCGCCCAGCCCCCGGCCCTCGTGGATCTGCGGCGCGTCCCGGGGCTGTCCGGGCTCCGCGAGGAGAACGGACATCTGTGGGTCGGCGCGATGACCCGCCAGGCCGAGATCGAGAAGTCCGGGCTGACCCGGCGCCGGTATCCGCTGCTCAGCGACGCGGCGCGGGTCATCGCGGACCCGGTCGTGCGAAACCTCGCCACCGTCGGGGGGAACGTGGCCCACGCCGACCCCGGGAACGACCTTCCCGCCGTCATGCTGGCCTACGGCGCGACGATGTGCGCCGTGGGGTATCCGGATCGGCCCGCGCCGTCGCTCTCCGGCGAAGGCAGCCGAAGCCTGCCGCTCGCGCCGGAGAAGCGCGAGATCGAGGCGGATGATTTCTTCACCGGACCGTTCGAGACGGCGCTCGGGGAAGGCGAGATCCTCACCGGCATCCGGATCCCGTCGCCGTCGGCGGGCTCCGGGGGCGCGTACGCCAAGCTGGAGCGGAAGGTGGGGGACTACGCCGTCGCGGCGGTGGCGATCCAGCTCCGCTTCCACGGCGGGGTGATCGCCGACGCCGGCGTCGCCCTGACGAACGTGGGGCTCACCGCGATCCGGGCCGAGGCGGCGGAAGGCGCGCTGAACGGCTCGGACGGCGGTGACGAGGCGCTCGACCGGGCGGCGGCGGCCGCGGCGGCCGCAGCCGAGCCGATGGCCGACGCCCGCGGCTCGGAGGCCTACAAGCGAGCGGTCGTCCGGACGCTCACGTTCCGGGCCGCGTCGAAGGCGATCGCCCGCGCCAGGGGAGAAGCGGCATGAGCGCGCACCACGTGACGATCACGGTCAACGGCGAACCGATGGAGCGCGAGATCGAATCGCGCCTCCTCCTCGTCCACTTCCTGCGCGAGGAGCTCGGACTCACCGGGACCCACATCGGGTGCGACACGACGTCGTGCGGCGCCTGCACCGTGCTGCTGAACGGGAAGCCGGCCAAGAGCTGCACCGTGCTCGCGGTGGCCGCCGACGGCGCCGAGGTAACCACCGTGGAAGGGCTCGCGAATGGCGAGCTCCATCCGATCCAGCAGGCGTTCATGGAGTGCCACGGCCTGCAATGCGGGTTCTGCACCCCCGGCATGATGCTGACTTCGAAGGCGCTCATCGAGGAGAACCCGGATCCCACCGAAGCGGAAGTCCGCTGGGGCATCTCCGGGAACCTGTGTCGCTGCACCGGTTACGTGAACATCGTGGAGGCGGTCCGGCAGGCCGCCGCTGCGATCCGGTCCGAGGCCGGAGAGGAGGCTGACCATGCCTGAGTGCCGCGGTCTCGGCCATTCCGTCCTTCGCAAGGAGGATCCGAGGTTCCTGCGAGGGCAGGGACGCTACATAGACGACATCACCCTCCCGGGGATGCTCTATCTCGACATCGCGAGGAGTCCCTACGCCCACGCGAAGATCACCCGGATCCCGGAGGTCGGGGAACTCGGCGTTCCCGGCGTCGCCGCCGTGATCACCGGGAAAGTGCTGGACCAGTACAAGCTGGCCTGGATGCCGACGCTCATGAGCGATCAGCAGATGGTGCTCCCGATCGACACGGTGAAGTACCAGCAGCAGGAGGTCGCCGCCGTCGTCGCCACTTCGCGCTACGCCGCGGCGGATGGCGTGGCCGCGCTGGAAGGCCTCATCGAGTACGACCCGCTCCCGGTCGTCGTGGACCCCCACGAGGCGCTCCGGCCCGGCGCCACGAAGGTGCGGGACGACAAGGAGTCGAACCACATCTTCCACTGGGAGCACGGCGATCGCGACGCCACCGAAAAGGCGCTCGCCGACGCCGATGTGGTCGTGGAGCAGGCGATGCACCTGCCCCGGATCCACGTCGCCTCGATCGAGACCTGCGGCTGCGTGGCGAGCTGGAACCCGGTCGAGGGCCACCTGACGCTCTACCTCACCACCCAGGCGCCTCACGCGATCCGCACGGTCGTGGCGCTCGTCACCGCGCACCTGGGCCTCGCCGAGCACAAGATCCGGGTCATCTCGCCGGACATCGGCGGCGGCTTCGGCGGCAAGGTGCCGGTGTACCCCGGCTATGTGATCGCCACCGCGGCGTCGGTCGTGACCGGCAAGCCGGTGAAGTGGATCGAGGACCGGTCCGAGAACCTCGCGGCGGATTCCTTCGCCCGGGATTACCACATGAGGGCCCGGCTGGGCGCGAAGGACGGCAAGGTCACTGCGCTGAAGCTCGACACCGTCGCCGACCACGGCTACTCGGACGCGGCCGCGAACCCCTCGAAGTTCCCGGCGGGGCTCTTCCACGTCGCGACCGGGTCCTACGACCTCGAGGCCGCGCACGTGGAAGTGGACGGCGTGTACACGAACAAGCCGCCGGGAGGCATCGCCTACCGGTGCTCGTTCCGGGTGACCGAGGCGGTCCACGCCATCGAGCGGATGGTGGATCTGCTCGCGCGCGAATCGGGGGAGGATCCGGCGGACTTCCGGCTCCGGAACTTCATCCCGAAGGACCGGTTCCCCTACCGGTCGGCGCTCGGCTGGGAGTACGACAGCGGCGACTACGAGGCGGCGCTCACGAAGGCCATGGACATGATCGGCTACCGGGATCTGCGCGCCGAACAGGCCGAGAAGCGCGCCCGGGGCGAGTTCATGGGGCTCGGGATCTCCTCGTTCACCGAGATCGTGGGCGCGGGCCCGTCGAAGACCTTCGACATCCTCGGGATCAAGATGTTCGACTCGGCGGAGATCCGCATCCACCCCACCGGGAAGGCGATCGCCCGCTTCGGCACGAAGTCCCAGGGACAGGGCCACGAGACCACCTACGCGCAGATCATCGCGGAGGAACTCGGGATCCCGCCGGAGGACATCGCCGTCGAGGAAGGCGACACCGATACCGCCCCCTACGGGCTCGGCACCTACGCGAGCCGTTCGACGCCGACGGCGGGCGCCGCGGCCTCGATCGCGTCGCGGAAGATTCGCGAGAAGGCGAAGAAGATCGCCGCGCATCTCCTCGAGGCGGACGAGGCGGATCTCGAGTGGGAGCAGGGACGGTTCTTCGTGAAGGGCTCTCCCGACCGGGGCAAGACGATCCAGGACATCGCCTTCGCCGCCTACACGAACCACCCCCAGGGGATGGAGGCCGGACTCGAGGCGATCTCCTACTACGACCCGCCGAATCTGACCTTCCCGTTCGGCTCCTACATCTGCTGCGTGGACATCGATCGGGGGACCGGCGAGGTCTCGATCCGGCGGTTCGTCGCGGTGGACGACTGCGGCGTCCGGATCAACCCGATGATCGTCGAGGGGCAGATCCACGGCGGGCTCACCATGGGAATGGCGCCGGCGCTGATGGAGGAGATCTCCTACGACGCCGACGGCAACATCCACGGCGGCAACTTCACCGAGTACCTGGTGCCGACCGCGATGGAGACGCCGAAGTGGGAGCTGGGCGAGACGGTGACCCCGTCGCCGCACCACCCGATCGGCGCCAAGGGCGTCGGCGAGTCGGCCACGGTCGGCGCTCCGGCGGCCATCGTGAATGCGGTGGTGGATGCCCTGTGGCACCTCGGCGTCCGGCACGTGGAGATCCCGATCACGCCGCAGCGGGTGTGGAGCCTGCTCGACGAGCGCGGCGCTGCGCTCTACCGCTGACGCGCGGCCGGCCGGAGCCGAGGACCCAGCCCGCCCTGCCGTGGGGACCGGTCCCGGCAGCCCGGCCGAAGGCTTCTGGCGGGAGGCGGTCCGGCTCTGCGGCGAGGGGGAACCGTTCGCGCTCGCGACCGTGGTCCGGGCGGAGCGGCCGACCTCGGCTCGTCCAGGCGCCAAGGCGATCATCCGCGCCGATGGCGAGGTCTGGGGATTCGTGGGGGGAGCGTGCGTGCGCCCCTCGGTCCGACGGGAAGGGCTGGCGTCCCTCGAGGACGGCAGATCCCGCCTGCTGCGGATCTCGCCCGATGCCCCGCCGCCGGGGACTCCCGTCGAGGAAGGCGTGCTGGCGGAGGTCATGGCCTGCGTGAGCGGCGGCGCGCTCGACATCCACATCGAGCCCTGTCTGCCCGCGCCGCGGCTCGTCGTGTGCGGCGACTCGCCGGTCGCGGAGGCCTGCCGGACGTTCGGGGCGGCGCTCGGCTACGAGGTGCTGGAAGCGACCGGAGAGACCGCCCGGCTGGAGCGCGCCTGCCAGGGGGCGGTCGTGGTCGTCGCCGCCCACGGGAGCGGAGAACCGCAAGTGCTCCGGGCGGCGCTCGGGGAGGAACGGGCGGCCTGGGTCGGACTCGTTGCGAGCCCGCGGCGGGCCGAGTCGGTGCGCCGCAGTCTCCGCGCCGCCGGCGTGGCCGCCGCCGATGTGGATCGGCTGCGCTCTCCCGCCGGCCTCGACATCGGGGCGGAGGCGCCGGCCGAGATCGCGCTCAGCATCTTCGCGCAGGTGCTCTCCGACCGGCGCGAGCAGAGAGCAGTCGAGGATCCAGCGCCCGCGGAGCCATCACCTCTCGTCGGGATCGATCTCGGCCCGCCCCCGGTGGCGGAGTTCGTGGATCCGGTCTGCGGGATGACCGTCCGACCCGACTCGCCGCACCGGCTGGAGCACGAGGGGGAGACGCACCTCTTCTGCTGCGCGGGATGTCTCGGCCGCTACCAGGCGACGGCCTGACCCGATCGCTCCGGTTCGGCTCAGGACTGGACGGGTTTCCCGGATCGGACGCCGCCGGGCTCCTCGCTGGCTGCCGGTAGATCCGGGGACCCGGTGAACTGGGTCAGGAGCACCTGGAGAGCGCCCTCGACGCGGGCGACGCGGTCGGACAGCGACCGGATGGTGTCTTCCACCCGATCCATGCGATCGGCGAGGGCCTTCTGTCCGGCTTCCATGCGATCGGAGAGGGCCCTCTGTCCGGCCTCCATGCGATCGGAGAGAGCCTTCTGTCCGACCTCCATGCGATCGGAGAGGGCCTTCTGCTGTTCGGTGAGGGATCTCTGTCCGGAGAGAATGAGTGCGGCGAGCGCGATCCCCACGCTCAACCCGGTCACTCCCAAGCCCAGGATTGCAGCGATCTCGACGTTCATGCCGTCAGGCTAGAGCACGGCGACGCCACATGGATGCCAGGCTCCTCGTGGAGTCCCCGGAATCCGCATCGTCGGAGTCGGGGACCACCCTGCGCCAGTCGGCGGCGAGATGGCGGACCGGCTCGCGTCGGGTCGGCCCGCCGCGAGCAACGATGACGGCCTGCCTCCCGCCGGGGGCGGCGGAGCTCGTCTGCCTGCTGGAGAGAACAAGCCGCCGCCCGGGCGTCACGAACCCCGGACCGCCGCTGGGCGGCCCGGGGAAGGGAGCGAACTATTCGTGGACTTCGTGGGCGTGAATCACCGATACAGGGGACTCGTGCCCGAACGGAGCAACCTCGAGGAACGTGATGGCTTCCATCGTGTCGGCGCCCTCGGCCTTGAACATGAAGTCCTCGCCCATCGCGGTGCCGGCGTCGAACGCATAGCTCTCGAACTCGACATCGTGGAGCCATTCGCCATCCTCGTCCACCGCGCAGACGCTGGAGAAGCCGATGAACCAGTCGGAACTGGGCGCGATCATCTGGGCGAAGCTGAAGCAGGGCGCGTCGTGGTGAACTTCGATGACCGGGTCATCCGATGTCAGGAGCATCGTGAGTTGCTCCCCCTCGCTGCCGTAGATCACGTATCCGGCGGCCACGGCCTCCGCAAGCAGAGTTTCGCTGGCGCCGCTCTCCGCGAGAATCTTGAGCCCGGCGGAAGCCATGCCGCCCAGTTCCCAGAGGCTCTCTCCCATCGGGTGGGCGAAGAATGCGATGTGCGGAGCAACGCCCACGCCTTCCGGAAACGGCTCGGCGCCGAGAGCCTGGAACACCGGGTTGCTCGAGATCTGCGGCTCGTATTCGATCCGGTACATCGCGATTTCGTGGTCGTGGTCGTCGTCCGGCTCGGGGGCGGGCTCAGGCGCAGGCGCAGGGGCTGGAGCCGGGGCTGGAGCCGGCGCCGGGGAGTCGTCGGCCTCGCAAGCGGCAAACGTGAGGGACAGCGCGAGCCCGACGAAAAGCGCGAGCGCGATCCGGAGCGGGTGGTTTCGGGACATCAAGATCCTCCTGGGAGCAACAACTGAAGACGGCCGACGACGGATTCGCCGAGCGGAGAGACGATCCGGGTCAACCGGAACGTAACGATAGGATAACCGTACAGACTACAACATCGCCCCAACCGTCCGAGATGCGATCCCGACGCTTCATCCCCCCGTTCCTCATCGCGGCTCTCGGGATGCTCCTGTCCGTCTGCGCGCCCGAAACCGCGAATCCCCCTCCCGGCGGGATCGCCCCTCCGGCCGGCAACGGCGTTCCGCTCACGCTCGAGAACATCTTTCGGGACCAGCGCGGCGGGGCCTCGGACGCCGCGCTCTCCCCCGATGGTCGCTGGATCGCCGCCACCGCGCGCGGTCCGGACGGCGCCGGCATCTACCTGCTGGATCTGACCGAGGAGCCGCCGGTCCCGCGCTACTGGCTCGCCGGATCGCGTCCGGTCTGGTCGCCGGACAGCGCGTTCGTCGCCTTCTTTCGGGACGCCGAGCTGTGGCGGGCGCCGGTGGGCGATCCGGATGCGGTTCGGCTCACCGAGGGGCTCTCCGGGGTGCGCGCTCCCGCGTGGTCCCCGGACGGGACGAACCTCGCGGTCATGGCCGATGCGAGCGGCAGCCAGGACGTGTGGCTCGTCCCGGCGGACGATCCGGGCGAGCCCCGCCAGCTCACCGCCGGCGCCATGACCGTGGATGAGGTTCGGTTCGGCGTCTCCTGGTCCCCCGACGGCCACGAGATCGCCTTCATCTCGAATCGGGCGGGCCTCGCCGCCGACGATGTCCGGATCGTGAACGCGGAGACGGCGGCGGAACGCCGGGTGAGCCAGATGATCCGCGCCATCTCCACCGCGCCGGCCTGGTCTCCCGACGGGTCGCGGCTCGCGGTGCTCGGCGTCCGCAACGACGAGTACTGGTATCTCGACATCAGCGACCTCTACCTGCTGGATCCGGACGGCGGCCCCGAGGAGCCGCTCCCGATGTCCGGCCATGCGACGGCCTACCGTTTCCGCCCCTTCTGGTCGGAGGCCGGAGACCGGCTGTTCTTCACCCATCAGGAGCGGGGCGAGCACCACCTCTGGTCCGTCCCCGCCGCGGGCGGCGCCGCGACGCGACTCACCCACCTCGGCGGCGTCTTCGGGAGCGTCACGGCCGATGCCGCTCCGACCCGCTTCACCTTCGTGCGCTCGGCCCCGGGAGAGGGCCCGGACGTGTACACCGTGTCCGCCGCGGGAGGGCCCGCCGAGCGCCTGACCCGCTTCGCACCCGAGTGGGAGGGAGTCCGGCCGCCGCGGGAGATCTCGTACCGCAGCTTCGACGGCCACTACATCCAGGGCTTTCTCTACGCGCCCCCACAGGTGGACGACGGCGCGGTCTGTCCGGCGCTCGTCCAGGTCCACGGCGGCGGCACGAACTCCTACCTCGACGGTCCCAACCTGGTCGAGCAGTACCTCGCGTCGCGGGGTTTCGTGGTGCTCGCGATCAACTACCGAGGCGGTTCCGGGTTCGGACGCGAGTTCCAGGATCTCGGCGACGAGGACTGGCTGAACGGGCAGGCCCTCGATCCGGGCGCGGCCGCCGACTGGCTGCGGGAGCAGTCCTTCGTGAACGATCAGGTAGGAATCTACGGCTACAGCTACGGCGGCATGCAGTCCATGGCCGCCATCACGCGCACGCCGGACAAGTTCGACGCCGCCGCGCCGATGGCGGGGATCTATTCCGAACGCCTCACCTTCGAGCACCAGGATCGGCTCGGCCGCATCTTCACGATCGACGGCCACGGCGGGCTTCCCGACGAGCGGCCCGAGATCTACGACAAGACCGAGACGCTGGCCCGCATCGGCAACATCACCGCGCCGGTCCTGATCCAGCACGGGGAACTCGATGTGCGCGCCCCGTTCCTCAACTTCGAGCTGGCGGTGGAGGCGTTCGAGGAGCACGGCATCGAGTACGAGGCCCACACCTACCCGGAGCGCCATGGCTTCCGCGACCCGGAGAACCGGATCGCGCTCTACCGGCGCGTGGAGGAGTTCTTCGCACGCCATCTCGGCCGCTGTTCGCCCTGAAACGGGCATCCGGATTCCGCAACCCCCGGGTACCATTTCGAGCATGAGTTCCAGCACCGACGGGGATCCGACGCCGCCACGACAGGCCGGGCGGGAGTCCGGCGCGACCCACCGGATCGAGCGCGACACGCTCGGTGAAGTTCGCGTTCCCGCGGAGCGCCTCTACGGGGCGCAGACGGAGCGTTCGCGGCGCAACTTCCCGATCTCGGGCGAGCGGATGCCGGCGGAGATGGTCCGCGCTCTGGCATTCGTCAAGAAGGCGGCCGCGCTGGTGAACCGGAACCTCGATCCCGAGTTCGAGGAGACGGCGGATGCGATCGCAGCCGCCGCGGAGGAAGTGCTTGCCGGGGCACATCCCGACGAGTTCCCCCTCGTTGTCTGGCAGACCGGAAGTGGCACCCAGTCGAACATGAACATGAACGAGGTGCTCGCGAACCGCGCCAGCGAGCTCCTCGGCGGCGAACGGGGTCACAAGCATCCCGTCCACCCGAACGACCATGTGAACCGGGGCCAGTCGTCCAACGATGTCTTCCCGACCGCGATGCACGTTGCGGCGGTGCTCGCCCTCGAGGAGAACGTGCTGCCATCGCTTCGGGCGCTCGCCGGAGCCCTTCGGGAGCGCTCCGAGGCGTTCGCCGGAGTGGTCAAGATCGGCCGCACCCACCTGCAGGACGCCACGCCGCTCACTCTCGGGCAGGAGTTCTCTGGCTATGCAAAGCAGGTCGAGAACGGCGTCGCTCGGGTCGAAGCGGCGCTTCCCCACCTGCGCGAGCTCGCTCTCGGTGGAACTGCGGTCGGGACCGGACTGAACGCCCATCCGGAGATGGGCTCCCGCGCCGCCCGCTGGCTGAGCCGGCTCACCGGAGCGGAGTTCGTCTCGGCGCCCGACAAGTTCGAGGCGCTGGCCTCCCGGGATGCCCTCGTTGCCGCCCACGGCGCGCTGAAGACAGTGGCGGCGTCGCTCCACAAGATCGCGAACGACATCCGGTGGCTGGCTTCGGGGCCCCGTTCCGGCATCGGCGAGCTCCTGATTCCGGCGAACGAGCCGGGCAGCTCGATCATGCCCGGGAAAGTGAACCCCACGCAGTGCGAGGCGCTTCTCATGGCCACCGCGCAGGTCGTCGGCAACGATGTGGCGATCGCGATGGGCGGGGCCGGCGGAAACTTCGAGCTGAACGTGATGAAGCCGCTCATCATCCACAACTTCCTGTTGAGCGCGCGGCTGATCAGCGACGGCTGCGACTCGTTCCGGAAGCGATGCGTGGTCGGGATCGAGCCGAACCGGGAGCGGCTGGACCGGAATCTGAAGCAGTCGCTCATGCTCGTGACCGCCCTGAACCCGCACATCGGCTACGACAACGCGGCGAAGATCGCGAAGAAGGCCCACGCCGACGGGAGTTCGCTGCGGGACGCCGCGCTCGAGCTCGGCCTGCTCACCGGAGAGCAGTTCGACGCCTGGGTCCGTCCGGAGACGATGACCGGCCCGCGCAGCGCCTGACGCCGACCGCCGCGACCGCTTTCCCGCGGTCGGATGGCGCGTTAGGATCGGGGCATGTCGGAATTGCAGTCTCGAATCGGCGCCCTCGACCTGCGTGCGGGACGGCGACGGGCGCGGCGGCCGAAGCCGGTCTGGGCGCCGCGGCCCGAGGGCGAGCCATCGCTCGCCGATCTGGAGTTCCCCGGGTGCGTGTCCCGGCGGATGACCGTCGCCGAGTATGAGGACGCGGAGGAGCGGATCGAGTTCTTCGACACGCGCGCCGGCATCGCCTGGGTGGCGGCGGAAGCGGCGTTCTTTCCCCACGAGGAGCCGGTTCATGCTCTCCCGCGGCTGGTGGAGCGGATCGCGCAGGTGCGGGGATCTCCGATCCTGTGCTGCGGGGCGGCGGAGATCCGGAGAACGTTCCCGTCGGTCGGCGGCTTGGCCGCGTGGAGTCGCCGGATCCAGCCGGATCAACTCGTGTTCCTGGATCCCGGGCGGCGGGACCGGATCCTCTCCGATTACCTGAAGGCAGGCGAGGATCCGTTCCCGGATGTGGTTCTGGAGGTGGACAACACGACCGATGTGCGGAGGAACCGGCTGAAGATGTACGAGGCCTGGGGCTTTCCCGAGGTCTGGGTGGAGGTTCCGGTGGCGTATTCGCCGAGCCGCCCGCGAGGGCGGAAGCCGGGGCTCGTGATCCATCTCCGGGAAGGCGACCACCAGTACGTCGTCTCGGCGGAGAGCCGGGCCTTTCCCGGATGGCGGGCGAAGGAGATCCACCGGGCTCTGAACGAGCGGTTCGTGTCATCGGAGACTTCGGAAGTGCTGACCCGCGTGGGCCAGGTGCTGGGGGAGCGGGAAGGCACCGGCCCGGACGACGACCCGCTCCTCCGCC